>CAUJHZ010000045.1 GCA_963205185.1 Planctomycetota bacterium
GGGCGGATGCCGGTGCTGTGCCTGGATGACGTGGCGTCGGAGATCGACCAGGCCCATCGCACACGCGTGTTCGACATGGTTGGGCGCAGTGGTGCGCAGGTGCTGGTCACGGCCACCGATCAATCCGCGTTGCCGGCCACCCGCGAGGGTCGCGTGGCGATGTTCCACGTGGAACAAGCCGGGGTGCACCGGCTGCTATAATCGAGCGCTTGCGCTGCCCGAGGCAGGCAGTGGCGCGGAGAACCCATGAGCGACCAGTACGATTCCAGTAAAATCAAGGTCTTGAAAGGACTCGAGGCGGTGCGCAAGCGCCCGGGCATGTACATCGGCGACACCGATGACGGCACCGGCCTGCACCACATGGTTTTCGAGGTCGTCGACAACTCGATCGACGAGGCGCTCGCGGGCTATTGCGACCACGTCACGGTGACGATCCACAACGACGGTTCGGTCAGCGTGGCCGACAACGGGCGTGGCATCCCCGTGGGCATCCAGGCCGACGAGGGCCGCTCGGCCGCCGAGGTCGTGATGACCGTGCTGCATGCGGGCGGCAAGTTCGACGACAACAGCTACAAGGTCTCCGGTGGCCTGCATGGCGTGGGCGTATCGGTGGTCAACGCGCTGTCGGACCACCTGTGGCTCACGATCCATCGCGATGGCCACGAGCACCAGCAGGAATACGCCGACGGCGAGCCGCTGTATCCGCTCAAGGTCGTGGGCCCGTCGAGCAAGCGCGGCACTACGGTGCGCTTCCATCCCAGCCGCAAGACCTTCTCCAACACCGAATTCCATTACGACGTGCTGGCCAAGCGCCTGCGCGAGCTGTCCTTCCTCAACAGCGGCGTCAAGATCGAGCTCATCGACAAGCGTGCCGATCGTCGCGACCTGTTCCAGTACGAAGGCGGCATCCGCTCGTTCGTCGAGCACCTGGCCCAGCTCAAGACGCCGCTGCATCCCAAGGTGATCCACTTTTCCGCGCAGCACGAGGGCACCACGGTCGAAGTCGCGATGCAGTGGACCGACGCCTACCAGGAAACCGTGTTCTGCTACACCAACAACATCCCGCAACGTGACGGCGGCACCCATCTGGCGGGATTCCGCGGCGCGCTCACGCGCACGCTGTCGGGCTACATCGAAAAGGCCGGGCTGCAGAAGACCGCCAAGGTCGCGCTGTCGGGCGACGACATGCGCGAGGGCCTCATCGCGGTGCTGTCGGTCAAGGTGCACGATCCGAAGTTTTCCTCGCAGACCAAGGACAAGCTCGTCTCCAGCGAGGTCAAGGGCATTGTCGAGGGCATCGTCAACGACAAGCTCGACGAGTTCCTGCTGGAAAATCCCAATGAGGCGCGCGCGATTTCGGCCAAGGTGGTCGATGCGGCGCGCGCGCGCGAGGCCGCGCGCAAGGCGCGAGAGATGACGCGGCGCAAGGGCGCGCTCGACATCGCCGGACTGCCGGGCAAGCTGGCCGACTGCCAGGAGCGCGACCCGGCCTTGTCGGAGTTGTTCATCGTCGAGGGCGACTCGGCCGGCGGTTCGGCCAAGCAGGGTCGCAACCGCAGGAACCAGGCGATCCTGCCGCTCAAGGGCAAGATCCTCAACGTCGAACGCGCGCGCTTCGACCGCATGCTCGGCTCGGCCGAGGTGGGCACGCTCATCACCGCGCTGGGCACCGGCATCGGCAAGGACGAGTTCAACATCGACAAGCTGCGCTACCACCACATCATCATCATGACCGATGCCGACGTGGACGGATCGCACATCCGCACGCTGCTGCTCACGTTCTTCTTCCGCCAGATGCCCGATCTGATCAAGCGCGGCCACATCTACATCGCCCAGCCGCCGCTCTACCAACTCGCGCGCGGCAAGAAGAGCAACTACGTGCTCGATGATCGAAGGCTCGAATCCACGCTCATCGACATGGCCCTGGCGCATGCTTCGCTCGTCGTCCGCAACGACCAGGGCGAAATCGCGGCCAGGCACGAGGGGGACGCCGCACGCGCCGTGACCACGCTGCTCTCGCGGCTTGGTGAACTGGCCAGGATCGTCGAGCGGCGCGGCGTGACGTTTGACGATCTCCTGGCGGCGCGGGCGAGTGATCCGCTCGGCCAGAATCGTCTGCCCTCGCACCGGCTCACGTGGGTGGGCGGCGAGGCCTTCTGCTGGAGCGAGCACCAGGCGCGCGAACTGCTCGAACAGAAGGGGCTCTTCATCGACGACCTGCCGGACGCCGACGCGCAGCCTTCGCCCGCGGCCATCGAAAGGGCCGAGGCGGAAAACGCCGTGCCGGCCCAGCCCGCGAATTTCCGCGAACTGCACGAGAACCGGGAACTGGGCGTGCTCTTCGACCGCCTCGCGCAGTTTCACATCGACATCAACGATTACTCCCTGCGGCAAGAGGAGGATGTCACCGGAGCGCTGCTCGAGACGCGCTATGCCTGGGTGGCGACCAACGCAGCAGGCGACAAGGAAGTCATCCACTCGGCGCCGAACATCCCGTCCATCCTGGCCACGCTGCTCGAGGTCGGCCGCCAGGGCATCGAGATCAAGCGCTTCAAGGGCCTGGGCGAAATGGAGCCCGAGCAACTGTGGGAGACGACCATGGACCCGTCGCGCCGCCGGCTGATGCGCGTGAAATGGGACGTGGTGTCGGAGGCGGAGGAACTCTTCTCGATTCTCATGGGCGAAGCCGTCGAACCCCGCCGCGAGTTCATCGAAGAGCACGCGCTCGAAGTGAAGAACCTCGACGTATGAGCCGGCCCGCAGGGCGGTTCAATCGAGCAGCCCGCTCATTTTGAGTGCCGAAAGCGTCAGCAGGCAGATGAACGCCAGGCGGACCCAGAACAGCGGCAGGCGGTGCGCCAGGTGCGAGCCGACCAGACCGCCGACAATCGCCCCCGGCGCCAGCGAGGCGGCCAGCAGCAGCGAATCGTTAATGGTCCGCTCTCCCTGCGTCGCGGCAAGCAGCGTGGCGTTCTTGGCCACGGCTCCGATCAGCCCCGTGATGAGGATGACTGCCGTCGAGGTGCCGATGGCTTCGCGCAGTGTCACTTTGCAGATCGACTGCTGGAGCGGCACGGCAATGGTGCCGCCGCCCACGCCGATCCACCCTCCAACCAGGCCCATGGCTGCACCCACGAGTGCGCTACGGCCCAAGGGCACAGGCGTTCGAGGCGGTCCGGCCGGTCTGGCGCCGGCGGCCGCGCGGTCGTGGCGCCCGAGCCACTCCGTGCGCAGCCGCGCTGCATCCATGGCGATGACGTAGAGAAGAAACATCGCGAAGATGCGTCGAAGCGTGTGCTCGCCGAACTGATTACTGAGCCACACGCCGATGAGAATGGTAATTACGGACGCGGGCACGAGCCCCTTGAGCACGTCCGCTCGCACCGCGCCCGCGCGCAGGTGACGTCGAAGCGCCGCCAGAGCGACGACGACGTAGATGATCATCAACGCCGCCTGGTAGAGGTGCTGGTCCGGCCCGCGGATCAACGTCAGCGCCGGAATGATGACGATGCCGCCACCAAGGCCCAGCATCCCCCCCACGCATCCGCCCAGCAGGCCCAGCGCCGAAGCAATCAGCAGTTCAGGCAGGCTCACGGCACGGACACCGGACAATCAACGAGGCTTGGGAGGGTGTGGGGCACGGCCCCATCATAGCGGCGGCGCTCGCAATCGGGCCGGCGGGCCCCGTACACTTGACGCGCGATGTTCGCCTCCGCCACTGAAATCGTCACCGTCACGCTCAACCCGGCCATCGACCGGCTGATCGAAGTGCCCAACTTCGAGGCGGGGCGGCACATGATGGGTCGCCGCATCGACGTCTATCCTGCCGGCAAGGGCATTCGACTTTCCCGCGTACTGGCGCGCCTGGGCACGCGCAGCATTGCGACCGGCTTTGTGGGCGATCGCGAACTTGAACTCTTCGACGCCTTTCTGAGCGCGCCCGCCGCCGGTCGCGCCGTGCCGCAGATGCTTCGCGTCAACCAGCCGACGCGCGAGAACGTGACCATCGTCGATCCAATCAATGACCGCTCGACCTACGTGCGCGAAGAGGGTTTTCAGATCAGCCCCAAGGACCTCGAGCGCATGCAGGGCAAGATCGGGCTGATGGCCCGCGACGACGCGATCGTGTGCTTCTGCGGCTCGATCCCGCCGGGCCTGAGTCCGGATGTATTTCGCGACATGGTGAAGCGCTCGATCGACGCGGGCGCCCGCGTGCTGCTCGACACGGCCGGTGAGCCGCTCGAAGCCACGCGCGACCTGCCGGTGTGGATGATCCGCATGAACCGCACCACCGCCGGCCAGATCGCCGGTCACCCCGTGGTGTCGCGCGATGAAGCGCTCGAGATGGCGCAGTTCCTCGGGCGGCACGGCGCCATGGCGGCGGTGACGGTCGGGGCCGAAGGAGCGGCCTTCTCCACGCCGGGCCAGGCCTGGACCGGTCACGTCGGGATCCATCCGGGGCTGGTCATCAACACCGTCGGCTGCGGCGAAAGTTTCGTCGCCGGCTTGCTCCACGAATGGCGACGCACGGGCGACTGGGCCGGCGCCTTCCGCGAGGCGCTGACGGTCGCGACGGTGAACGCGACGACGGTGCGCAGCGGGGAAATCGACGCGGAATGCCGCGAGGAGTTCCGCCGCATGGCCGTAGTGGAGCCGCGCTAGGCGAGCGGCCGGCCCGATTTCGCCGCGCGGGCGCTTTGCCGGATTGCCGCGACGACCCGACCGACCTATGAATTGGGCCGTTCCGCGCCACCGTAGCTCAGCTGGTAGAGCGGCTCATTCGTAATGAGCAGGTCGTGGGTTCGAGTCCCACTGGTGGCTTTTTTGCTGCGCGGCGCACGCGGCTTCGGCTCCCTTCGAAGCGACCCTCTATCGCACGCGATACACGCCCACGCGGCCGTCCGGTCCGGCCATCCAGACGGCTTTGCCGTCGGGAGTCGTGTCCAGCGCGTGCCAGGGCGTGTCATCGGCGCCGACCCAGCGGCGGCCCCCGTCGGTGGAAATGTCCATGCCATGCGGTCCGACAGCGAGCAGGACATCGCTCCCCAGAGCCGGAAACACGGCCACGGAACTGCAGTAGCCGCGCGGGCCCTTTCCCTCGGGCTGTCGCCATGTGCTGCCGCCATCTTCGCTGATGGCCCAGTGACTCTCGGCCCGCTCAGGCTGAAGATAATCGCCGCCCACGGCCACCGCGCGCCGCCCGTTCAGGAATGCAATCGAGAAAATGCCCGCCGACTTCGACGAGGCAAGCGGCGTTTCCACGATCCGCCACTGTCGGCCATAGTGATCGGCTCGCGCCACGCGGGCGCGACCTGCCGGGCTCTGCCCGCCCAATCCGATGAGGATGCAGTCGTCATTCAGTGCAAGCGCGCTGTTCGACGCGGCAAAGCCCGCTTCGCCCGGGGCCACGGCCGGCGACGTGTACGCATCGCGCCGCAGCCACGTCGAGCCAAAGTCGCTCGACGTGATCAACTGAATCTGCCCATCGATGGGATCGCCAAATGCCATGCCGAACCCCGCCTGATCGAACTGCATGGCATCGAAGAAGATCTCCGGTCGCGTGTCCTCGTAGACGAGAGACCACGTCTGTCCGCCATCGGTCGTTTTGTACAGGTGTGCGGGAGAGCCGGCGCTGAGAACCACGGCCGTGTTGTCGTCGAACGCGTGGATGCACCGCAAGTCCAGTCCTTCGGCGCCGGGCACGCTGAAGACTTGCCAGCGGTTTCCACCATCGACCGTTCGCACAACCGTTCCGCTGCTCCCGCTGGCCCAGGCGCTGCGACCATCGATGCCGCAGACGCCGCGCAGCGACGCAGTCGTCCCCGTGTCAAAGATCGGCCAGGTCGCATCGAGCAGTCGCGATCGCGTGGCGTCATTCATCTGCATGCTGCAGCCCGCAAGCGGCAGGAGGAACAAAGCGAAGGCCGCGGCGGCAAAGACTCCTCCTCGCATGACATGATCCACCTTCTACATTGCGTCTTGGACGGGAGTGGATGGGAATCGAACCCACCTGGAGCCTGATTTCCAGACACCACAACGGGTTTGAAGCCCGTGACCGCCACCAGGCGTGCTGACACTCCCACAAGGGCGCCGGCGACCATGCAGGCGCCGGCTGATGAGATTAGGTGCCGCGGTCCGCACAGGCCACCCGCATCAGCCGCCCAGCGCGCCGCGCACGGCTTCGATGAATCGCCCGTCGTCATCATCGAACATCGAACGCAGATCGCACAGCAGGCTGTCCGATTGCACGCGTGCGACGACGCTGATTTCACCGGTGCGCAGCAGCGTCGCCAGTTGGCCCGCGCTGCACTCCTCGGCGCGGATGCGCAGAGCAATGCTCTCAATCGCCTGGGCCGGCACCGAGCCGCCGCCGAGAAACGCCTGAGACGGCTCCACCTGCACGTCCGCAATCCCGTCGATGGCGCTCAACTGCTCGACGAGCACGCCGGCGCGCGACCGCAGGTGCTCGATCGAAACTCCGAGCATCCGCAGGACGGGGATCTCGCGGCGGGCGCGCTCGAAGTCCTGGTGGATTTGAAGTGTCGCGCCGAGCGCCGCAAGCGTGAGTTTATCCACGCGCAGAGCGCGCATGAGAGGGTTGCCGTCGATTCGGTCGATGATGTGCTTTCGCCCGATGATGATGCCGCACTGCGGTCCGCCGAGCAGCTTGTCACCGCTGAACAGGACGACGTCCGCGCCGGCCGCGATCGACGTTCGCGCATCAGGTTCGGCGGCCGGGAGAAGAGCCGCATGCTCCGGCGTGAGCACGCCGGAGCCGATGTCGTGGATTACCGCCACTCCGCGCGAGTGCCCAAGTGCGACGAGTTCTTCGATCTCGACCGAGGCGGTGAAACCCTCGATGCGATAGTTCGACGTGTGGGCCTTGAGGATGGCGGCCGCCGTGTCGTCGATAGCGCGCTCGTAGTCGGTCGGGCGCGTCTTGTTGGTCGTGCCCACTTCGCGCAGCAAAGCCCCGCCGGCTTCGATGACCTCGGGCAGGCGAAACGAGCCGCCGATTTCGATAAGTTCGCCGCGGGAGACGATGACATTTCTGCCCTTGGCGAGCGTGGCGAGCGTGAGCAGCAGAGCGCCGGCGTTGTTGTTGACCACCGCTGCCGCCTCGCAGCCGGTGAGGCGCTGGAGGAGCCGCTCGACGACATGGCGGCGCCTGCCGCGCTGGCCGGATTCAAGTTCGAGTTCGACGGGGGCGTAGCCTCCTGCCGCATCCGCCAGCGCATCGACGGCCGCCTCGCCCAGCGGCGCGCGACCGAGGCCGGTATGCAGCAGGATTCCCGTCGCGTTGATCGTCCGCCGCAGCGGCAGGCGCTCTTCGCGCTCAAGGGCGCAAGACACTTCGTGCACCAGGCGCGCGGCGATGATCCGCGCATCGAGCGATGAACTGCTCGCCGAGAGAGAGTCGCGAAAGCGAGCGACAACGTCGCGGGTAACTTCGACGATGACCGCCCGAGGCACGCGCCGGGTCCAGCCGTCGTCTGCCAGCGACTCGACGAGTTCGTGGATCGAAGGGATGGTGCGCAGCGCCGCAGCGCCGATCTCGGAGGCAGGCGGCGTTGGACGTATCGATTGCTCGCTCATGGACATCTCCCGTGCCGCTCATTCGGCGGGCGGTGCGGCCACTCGATCCGGCTCAATTGTTGCGCTCGAAATCATGGCCGGCCCGGCCACGCGGAGATCGCCGCGACGCCGCGTATATCCAAGCCGATCGAGATACTCGCAGATCGGCAGCGCGAACTTGCGCGTGGTGCCGAGCAGGTCGCGGATTTCCGCCACGGTCAGCCCGTCGCTGCCCGAAAGCGCTTCGCCGATTCTCTGTTGCAACTGCTCGTGCCAGATCTGGTGGAGGTAAAGCCCCCCGCCAAGGTGCACAAGTTGATTGCGATAGGCGCACAGCGCGAGCAATTGGCGCATCTGATCGCCGGACAGGCCGAATTCACCGGCGAGGTCGCTCGGATCGGGCGGCTGGAAGGCGGCCTTCTCGAAGCGGTGCACCATGCGCTGACGCGCCGTCTCCTGTCCGGCCGTGAGCCGCCCCGCGTGATCGCGCAGGGAAACGCCCGCTTCGGTGCTGACGATCCTGCCGGCTCGAATGAGCCGGGTGAGCAGCCCGGCGAGCAGGTCGCCATCCAGGTAGCGAATCCCCTGCGCAAGCCGCTGCCGGGGCACGGTCGGCTCGATGGGATTCTCTGCGTGCAGGCGACTGAGCATCTCGATGAGGCGCACTTCGATCTCGGCGCACCAATCGGCGTGCAGCAGCCCGGAGCGGCGCGTGCCCGTCGCCAGTTCGACGAGCCGGCCAGCCGACACGAGTTGCGTGATGAGACACTCGGCCGCGCGGTGGTCAACGTCGAGTTCGCACTCCAGGTCTTCGACCGTCCACGGCCTGGCGCCGAAGAACCAGAGCGCGGCATCGGCGCGCGCGAGTTCATCCGGCGAGAGTAACGCACCGGCGCGATCAGCCGCCGCGGCATCCCGGCGCGAAAGCCGGTCCGGCGAGCACTGCAGCACAATCCCACCGCCAAGCGTGACCAGCGGCGACTCGGCGCGGATGATGAGCGGCTGACGGCCGCGCGTGACGAACGGCTGGGATGAAATCAGCTGCACAATGCCTGATTCACCCGGCTCGAGGCTCGTTCCTCTGAGGAGACGCACCCCGGCGAGCACCTCCTGCGTGCCGAGGTGGACGCGCAGACGCGCGCGGTGGCGCACCGGTAGCGGACTCTCGGCGAGAACTCGAACATGCGCGGTGATGCGCCGCGACGACCGAAGCAGCCCCGGCGAGGCAAGTTCATGGCCGCGCACGATCTCGCTGTGATGCACGCCGATGAGATTCATCGCAGCGCGCTGCCCCGCCTGCACTGATTCGACCGCCTGCCCGTGCGACTGCAGCCCGCGCAGGCGCACGCGCCGCCCGGCCGGCAGCCACTCCAATTCCTGGGCAGTCGAAATCACGCCGGACCAGACGGTGCCGGTGACCACGGTGCCCAGCCCGCCGAGGACGAATGAGCGATCCACGGGCAGCCGGAAATCGCCCGGCCCCTGCTGCTCGTCGTCTGATCGCCTCATTTTGCTCGCCAGGTCCGCGAGAGAGCGTTTCAGTTCTTCAATGCCGACGCCGGAGACAGCGGAAGTCCGCACGATTGGCGCACCATCCAGGAATGTATTGCGCACAAGCGCACGAGCCTCGTCCTCGACGAGATCAAGCCATTCCGGCTCGACGAGGTCACACTTGGTGAGCACGATCAGCCCCGCGGGAATCTGGAGCAGTTCAAGGATGGCCAGGTGCTCGCGCGTCTGGGGCATGATCGAGTCATCAGCGGCGATGACGAGCATCGCGAGATCCACCCCCGCAGCGCCGGCAAGCATGTTCCTGATGAATCGCTCGTGCCCGGGCACATCCACGATGCCGAACTGCACATCGCCGACTTCGAGGTGAGCAAAGCCGATATCGATGGTGATGCCGCGCTGCTTTTCTTCGGGCAGGCGGTCGGTATCGACACCCGTCAATGCGGCGACGAGGGCCGTCTTGCCGTGGTCGATGTGTCCAGCGGTGCCGAGGATCAGTTGCCGCATGCGGACAACTGTACGGGGCTCACAGCGAGATACGCAGCCGCTTGCCGTTCGCGGGCTGCACCTGCCCCACCACTGTCGCCATGCCCGCGCCGCCCCCGCGGCAGCGCTGAACGAATTCACCCGCCGCGGCCGCTGGCACGGCGACCAGCAGGCCGCCCGATGTTTGCGGGTCGTACGTGAAAGGCAGCAGATCGGATTCCGCGGCGCCGGCGGCGATCGCGGTGCGCTCGATGGTAAATTCGCGATTGCCCGCGACGGCGCGCGTGAAGTTCGCCGGCGTGGCCAAGTCCCGGGCGCCCGGGAGCAGCGGCAGCCGCTGCAGGCTCAGTTCGATGGTCACATCGCTCGCCTCGGCCATCTCGCAGGCATGCCCGGCCAGGCCGTAGCCGGTGATGTCGGTCGCGGCGCTGGCGCCGAGATCCACGGCGGCCCGCGAAGCCGTCGCGTTGAGCGCCACCATGCTGTCGCACGCGGCCTGCAGCGTTTCCGCAGGGCAGCGATCGCCCCGGTTGGCTGTGGTGATGAAGCCGACGCCGAGTCCCTTGGTGAGCACGAGCAGATCACCGGCTCGGGCGCGCTTGTTGGTGAGCAGTCGCTCGGGATCCACAATGCCGGTCACCGCCAGGCCGTACTTGATCTCACGGTCGCGCACTGAGTGGCCGCCGACAATGACTGCCCCGGCCGCGAGCACGCGCTCAGCTCCGCCGCGCAGGATCTCGTTGAGAATCGAGAGTTCGAGGTCCTTGTCGGGGAAGCCGACGATGTTGAGCGCGGTGCGCGGCTGCGCACCCATCGCGTAGACGTCGCTGAGCGCATTGGCCGCAGCAATCTGGCCGTACACGAATGGATCGTCGACCACCGGCGGAAAGAAATCGGTCGTCTGCACAATGGCCAGGTCGTCAGCAAGGCGATAGACACCCGCGTCGCTGAAGTGTTCAGCGCCGATCAGCAGGTTCGGATCCTGAAACCGGGGCAATCCTTGCACAACCTGTGCAACGGCCTGGGCCGAGAGTTTGCCGGCTCAACCCGCGCAGTTGGCGTAGTCGAGCAATCGCTTCATGCGCCCGCTGGGATGATCCATCGCGCCTCCTTTCGAGGCAGGATGATACGGCGACCAAACGAACCGCAGAGGCCGTGAGCGCCTCTGCGGGATCGTCTTGTTCGCCGCTCGACTCAGCGTCCGTCCGGACCGGGCCCGATTCCCGAGCGATCCGGGTCGATCGGCCGCTGGGGCCGCTTGAAGCCGTTCGTGTCGGCGGCCTTGAGCATGAGTTCGATGGCCTTGTCGAGTTGCGGATCGCCACCCTCGACCATCAGCGCGGGGTCATCGATGACTTCGACGTCCGGATCGACGCCGTGTCCTTCGACATCCCACTTGCCGTCCTTGGTGTAGAAGCCGAAGGTGGGAACGGAGGTGTAGCCGCCGTCGATGAGACCGGGGTTGCCCGAGATGCCCACGAGCCCGCCCCAGGTGCGCGTGCCGATGAGCGGCCCGAGGTTGTTGTAGCGGAACAGCCAGGGGAACATGTCGCCGCCCGAGCCGGAAGGCCCGTTGATGAGCATGCACTTGGGACCGTGCTGCGCATCGGGCGGCCACTTCCAGTCGATCGTGTCGCGCGTGGCCCAGTAGTTGGTCACGGGGCGGTTGAGCAGTTCGATGAAGCGAGTGGGAATCTGCCCGCCGCCGTTCCAGCGCTCGTCGATGATGAGCGCCTCTTTGCCCATCTGCGGGTAGAACTGGCGCACGAGTTCGTTCTGGCCGTTGACGCCGGTATCGGGCACATGGATGTAGCCGACGCGGCCGTCGGTCTTCTCCTCGACGTATTTGCGGTTGGCCTCGACCCAGGCGCGGTAGCGCAGCGCGCCGTCGTCGCCGATGGGTTCGATCACGACATCGCGCGCTTCTTCATCGCGCGTGGGCTTGGCGCTGACGGTGATGGTGATCGTCCGACCTGCGAGGCCCTGGAATGCAGCATACGGGTCCTGCGTCGGATCGACGGGCACGCCGTTGACCTCCAGAAGATAGTCGCCCTCGTTCACATCGACGCCCGGCTGGCTGAGCGGGCCGCGGCCATCGAGGTCCCACGGACCGGCTTCAATGATCCTGGAGAGGCGATAGGCGCCGGCCGCTTCGTCGAGTTCGAAGTCGCAGCCGAGCACGCCGACGCTCGAATTCGGCTCGCTCTCCGTGTCGCCGCCGAAGTAGTACGCGTGGCCGATGTTGAGTTCGGAAATCATCTCGCTGATGATGAAACTCACATCTTCGCGGCTGGCGGCATCGTCAACCATGGCGAGGTAGTGATCGCGGATCTTCGGCCAGTCCACGCCGTGCATGTTCTTCACGTAGAAGTAGTCGCGCTGAATGCGCCAGGCGTCGAGCACGAGTTGCTTCCACTCGGTGCGCGGGTCGATGGCCACCTGCATGCCGCCGGTGGGCACGTTCTCGCCGCTGGCGCCTGCGGCGGCGTTCTGGATGGACGCGGAGCCGCCCCGCGCGGTGAGGATCTTCTTGCCGTCGGGCGTGATGTCGAAGTTCGTCGCGCCCGCCGCGACCGACTGCTCCTGCTTCTTCTCGTCCTCGAGATCGAACAGTTTGATCCCGTCCGTCGCCGACGAACCCGGCGTCTTGAAGCGGACGAAGAGCAACTGGTTCTTGTCGTTCACGGCGAGTTGGCCGAAGCGACCCGACGGGACCGGAATCTGGATCGCCCGGCGATCGAAACCGTCGAAGGTAATTTCGACAGGTTTGGATTCCTCCTTCTTCTTGTCGCCGTCGTCTTCCTTCGAATCTCCTGCAGGTCCCTTGCTCGTGCGCTGGAGGGTGATTTCGATGGAACTGTCGTCGGTGGTCGCCAGGCCGGTCATCGTGTCGCCCTCGACCTTGAGATCAAGGTTGATGGTGCCCGTGTCCGGCGTCGATCCCGAGAGCGTCAAGCGCTTGCCGGCCGCGTCATATGTGCCGCTGACGGCAAACGTGGCCATAGGCGAAGTCGCCGTGCCCGTCACTGAGCCGTCCGCGGCGAGTGCGAGCGTGAGCGACACTTTCATGCCGCCTTCGACTTGCTCGGTATGCACCACGCCTTCCCAGGTGCCGGTGATTCCATCATCGACGGCCGCCGGCTTCTCTTCACCGTCCTTCTGGTCGCCTTCCTTCTCGTCTTTCTCGTCTTTCTCCGCCTTTTCTTCGTCTTTCTTCTTTTCGTCCTTGCTCCACTTCTCCTCATCGCTCTTGGGCAGCCACGGGCTCTTCACATCTTCACGCAGGGGAACGGCGACGAGCACCTGGCTTCCCGAGTAGATCCAGGTCGTGTCCAGGTCGGAATACTGCGGGTTGCCGATCGACCGGCTCGACGCGAAGAAGAACCAGTCGCCCTTGCGATCAAAGGTCGGGCTTCCGTCGGCGAAATAGCCGCTGGTGAGTTGGCGCGGCTCGCCGGTCTCCATGTTGTACACCCAGATCGCCGTGCTGCCGTTGTTGGAATCATCGTGGCTCCTGACGTAAGCGAACCACTTGCTGTCGTGCGACCACGAGACGCCGCTGCCGCCATTGCCCCACGGATCGTGATCGATCTTCTTCGTCTCCCCGGACTCGATCGTGTGCAGCCAGAGCGTGCTCGTCTTGTCGGCGAAAGCGATGTGCTTGGAGTCGGGCGACCACTGTGCGCTGGACTTGAACGGGCCGTTGTCGCTGGTGAGCTGCTTGGTTTCGCCACGGCCGTCTGACTGGGTGATGTAGAGTTCGTACTCGCCGGTGGCGTCGCTGAAGTACGCAATCCACTGCCCGTCAGGGCTCCACGACGCCGACCGCTCCGCCACGCCGCTTGTTCGCGTGAGATTCCGCGGCGAGCCGTCCTTTGCCGGCAGGGTCCAGACGTCGCCGCGTGCTTCGACTGCGACGCGCTTGGCACTTGGTGAGATCGACCACGAGGAGATGAAGCGCGAGACGTCCACGTCCTGGTCCATGAGCTTGGGCCGGTCGCCGGGGATCGTGACCTTCACCTCGCGCGGCGTCTTCGTGCGCAGATCGAGCAGATAAAGGCTTGCGCCGTTCTGATAGACGATCTCGCCCTGGCCGCGGTCGCCGGGGCCGATGGACGGCCACTTCACATCCCACTGCGAGTAGGTCGTCACCTGCTCGCGCTTGCCGCTATTTGTGTCGTAGACCCAGATGTTCAGACGGTGCTCGGGCCCGGCGTCGGAGAGGAAATAGACCTTGTCGCCGTGCCACATGGGGAGCGTGTCGGAGCCCTGCCAGTCGGTGGCTCGCTTGGACGTGTGGTCCTGGAGGTTGAACAGCCAGATGTCGGAGGCCCAGCCGCCCGCGTAGCGCTTCCAGGTGCGGTTGTCGGTGTTGTAGGGCGTGTAGGCGAGCCACGTGCCGTCGGCGCTGATCGCCGCGTCGTCACCGTACGGCACCGGCAGGCGCTGCGGCTGGCCGCCCTCGGCGCTGATCGTGAAGATCTGCGCAGCGCGGCGCTGGCCGGCGAGGAAGTTGCTCGCGTAGACGATGCGACCGTCCGCCGTCCAGCCGTTGAGGTTCATCGAGCCGTGGTGGTACGTCACGCGGTACGGCACGCCGCCTTCGACGGGGATGGTGTAGACGTCGCGCCGGCCCTCGTAATTGCCCACGAACGCGATTGTCGTGCCGTCGGGCGAGAAGCGCGGCGTGACTTCGACTCCGGGCGGGCTCGCCAGCGGCGCCGCCTCCCCGCCCGTGCGGCTCACCGTCCAGAGATCATTCGCGTAGACGAAGACGATCCGGTCCTTGCTGACAGCCGGGTATCGGAGCATTCCGGCGTTCGGATCCACCTGCGCCAACGTGAAGTCAGCCGCCGCCAGGATCAACGTGAGTGCCGCCACGCGAATCGTTCGCACCATTCGTCACCATTCCCTTTGTTCGAGTAAGTTGACACCACCATGCCACCACGGCGCGCGCCGCCGGCTGCCGGGTTCGGGCGGGCGCACCGCGCTATGAGCGGGCGCCGGCTTCCCACGTGTTGTTGTCGCGCTCGACATCGGGGAACGCATCCTCGGGGTCAATGACGACCTTGGTGATGCGCTGAGGCGACTGCCAGCCGTATGAGTACCGATCAGAACTGAACCACACTTCCACCGGAATTCGCTTCCGCTCGGTCGCGCCGTCTTCATAGGTGATCTCAAGCACGACGGGCATGACGAGTTCGGCGAGATTGTCGATTTCGATGGAGATGTTGAATTCTTCGTCGTCGCGCTGGTCCTGCTTGACTTCGTAGACCGCCTGGTCGAGGTAGGCCGTTTCATAGAACCAGCCGCGCCAGAACCACGCGAGATCCGCCCCGGCCACATCCTCGATCGTGCGGAAGAAATCAGCCGGCTGGGGCGACTTGAACGCCCATCGATCGATGTACGCGCGGAATGCTCGATCGAAGCGTTCCGGGCCGAGGATCTGTTCGCGCAGAAGGACCAGGCCCGTCGCGGGCTTGTCATACTGCGTGAAGCCGAGCTGGTTTCCGGGAAGTTTGTCTGCATGAGTCATGATGGGCACTGCGCCCGGGCTGCGCATGGCTCGCCCGTAGTACCGCCCGCCACTGCCGCGTCCGCTCGGCTCGCCACCAAACCAGTCAGGGCCGGAGTAGTGGTTGATGAACGTGTTGAAGCCTTCATCCATCCAGGCATAACGGCGCTCGTCGGTGTTCACCGTCATTGGGAACCAGTTGTGCCCGATTTCATGCGTCGTCACGCCGTAGAGCCCCTCCTCGCCGCGCCGCGCGCGACAGAAGATGATCATGGGATACTCCATGCCGCCTTCGATGCCGTTCACGTTCGTCGCCACCGGGTAAGGATACTTGTGCCAGCGCTTGTTGTAGCCGTTGATCGCCGTGCGAAGCATCTGCGTGCTCTTGGACCAGAGCGGCAGCGCTTCCTTGGGATACACGGACTGAATCTGCGTGCCGTCGAGGTTGCACGCGTCGTAGATAAACGCGTCCGAACTCGTCCACGCGAACGTGCGGACGTTTTCGGCCTTGAAGTGCCAGGTGAGCGGTCCCTGGCCATCGGGTCGGCTGGCGGGATCGGCAACTTCTTCGGCCGTGCGGATCACCACGGTGTCGTCGCTGTGCCGCGCCGATTCGAGGCGCTCGAGCTGCGTCTGCGTGAAGACATCCCTGGGATTCTGGAGCACGCCGGTGGCGGCCACGATGTGGCTGCGCGGCACGGTGAGGCGCACGTCGTAGTTGCCGAAGTTCGTGTAGAACTCGCCCGTGCCGAGATAGCCCAGCGTGTTCCAGCCGTCCACGTCGTCATAGACCGCCACCGCCGGGAACCATTGCGCCACTTCATAGACCGTACCCTGCTCGACCTTCTCGATGCCAAAGCGGCGGAAGGCGCGATCCGGAATCGTAAACGACCAGGCGATTTCAAACGTGTACGTCGAACCGCCCGGCGCGATCGGCTCAGCCAGATCGATTCGAGCCATCGTGTCGTACACGTGGTATTCGAGGTCGTAGCCCTCGGACCGGAGCGAGCGGATCGTATAGCCATCGCCGAACGCTTCCCTCATGCCGATGGCGGTGTTGCGCGAAATGTACGAGCCGATGCTGTCCTCGCGGAAGATGTTCTGTTCGAGGTGGAGCCAGATGTAGTCGAGAGGAGCCGGGGAATTGTTGGTGTAGGTGATCGTCGCCTCGCCGGCGACTTCGTTCGTGTCGGCGTCGAGCGAGGCCTTGATGACGTAATCGACCTGCTGCTGCCAGTAATCGGGTCCGGGCGCGCCTGAACCAAGTCGGATCGTGTTGGGAGTGGGAAGATCGAGCGGGCTGAAGATGGTGCCCTGATCGCGTGTGCCGCGCTCGCGGAAGCGGCTGCCACGCGGCCGATCCTCCTGCGGGGCGGCGACCGCGGCCGCCTGCTCCGACTGAGCCTGCGGATCGACGACGCGCTGGGGAGGCTGCGCGGGCTGGGGTTGCGCCGGCTGAGCAGGTTGCGGCTGCACCGCGGCGGTGGATTGAGGCTCTGCCGCAGCGGAATTGGCCTCCGTGCCGCCCGCCTCCGGCTTGGCCTTGCCGGCGCATCCGCCAAGCACGAGCGACGTCTCGACTGCAACCAGAATCGCACCACACATGAAGGTCTTGCGCATGTGAACTCCCACCTGGATGTGAAGCTTCCAGTATAGACGCGCGCCGACCCCTTGCACGGTCGCGGCGACCGGTGCGGCTGTCGTCTGCGCGCGGCAATGGAAATCCTACCGTGCCAGCGGCTCAGGGTTTCGCCGAGCCACCGGCGCCGCGATGCCCTTCCGCGCCCGCCGCGCCACTCAGCGCCTCGGCCCGCTCGACCGCGGCAGCGAGAACTTCGCGGAGCGGATCAAGATCAGGCAGGTCTACCGCGCCTGCCGGCTCGCCCGAGCCGTCCGAGTCCGAAACCGACGCCATGGCGGCGAGGTACTGCTCGCTCA
Source organism: Planctomycetota bacterium (assembly GCA_963205185.1). Lineage (GTDB taxonomy): Bacteria > Planctomycetota > Phycisphaerae > Phycisphaerales > UBA5793 > UBA5793. Next base: position 17,024 of record CAUJHZ010000045.1, read on the forward strand.
CCGACTCCATCATGTGCCGCAGCCGCTCGAACTCCCTGACGAGTTCGCGGCATTCGGCGCTCAGCGCCGACTCGGAGCCGTCACCGGCGAGCGAGAAGGAAGGTTCGCCCGCTGCGGCAGGGGCGGCGTCACCGATCGAAAGGTCTATTCGTTCGAGATTGAACGTCCACCACTGGCACAGCTCGACGGCGTCGCGACATCGGTAGATGTCCCACTCGCTCGTCGCCTCGGCGGCGGCCAGGTCGCCGAGGAGACTGCCGGTCGATTCGAACTGCAGCATCGCCGCCTGGTGCTGCCGGGCCACCTCGCCGATGCGCGCCGCAAGGCGCGGTTGTGAATGTGCGTTCATCTCACGCAGCGATTCGCGGTAGGGAGAATGAGCACAACTTAATGCCCCGGCGGACCAGAGCAGCGTCGCCGCGATTGACGCGGCAGCGAAACGCCGATGGCCAGAATCCGCCTGCAATCCGATACTTTTCACGAAATCTGTCGAAGTTGAGTGTGCCACAGCATGCGTCCAATCAATTCAAGACTACTGGTCGAATCAATCGACGGTATGTATCCTATTCACTGACCGATCAATCGGTCATTGGCTTCGACCTTGTCTTGCACGGAGGGGTTCGATTCCATGAGCGCCGCAAGAAGCGTGGATCGCCGGAACTGCGTCGTGTTCGCTCTGATTACCGCTCTCGCCGCAGCCGTCGGCAGCCCGAGCGGCCGGGCGAACGAGACGGACCAGTTCCTGCTTCCCATCGACCGGGAGATGGCCGACGTGGGCGCGTATCTCTCGAACGTCCACTACCGTGTCCTCGACGATTTCGTCACGCGCACCAATGTCCGCATTCGCGACGCCAAGCGCGGCCGGGACGCGGAGACGCGCGACGCGATTCTCCGGCAGCTCCAGTCGCCTCTCGCTGCGGCCAACCACGTCCGGGCGGCGTTCGGCCCCGGATTCTTCGAGATGATCGAGATTGAAAGCGCGCTTCGGACTCAGCGGGCGAAGTCGTTTTTCGGCCGCAAGATGACGGCATACAAGACCTCCAAGTGGATCTACTCGTCGGTTCACCTGCCATTCGACCCTCGGCGCATTCCCTTGTCGCTGCCATCATCGACGATCCGGGTATTCGATCACTACATCGGCACCGACAAGATCGGGCACTTTCACGATCTCGGCCACATCTACCACCGGGATTTTGTCGCACTGCGCGATGGCGGAGTCGAGCCAGACGAAGCGCTGCGGCGCGTGGTGTCGAACTATTCGCGCGGCCCGATCTCCGAGGCGGCGTCCATCGGCTTCTTTGCCACGGGCGTTTTCTCCAACGGCGACCTCGCCGCCAACTACCTCGGCCTGAAGTTCTTCCTCAACCTCACCGAATCCGTCATGCTTGAGGGCGAGCAGCACCCGCCCATGCTGGTGCGCATCGGCGATTACTGGAGCCTGAATACCCATGTTCGGCCGGACTCCAACTTCTTTCGCGTGTTCATCTCGGATCATCTCAACGAGGCGCTGAACCCCTGCGTGTACGAGTGGGGCGCCGCCGGGCCGATCTCAAAGAAGCTCGCCGAGCATGCGGACCAGATTCTCACCTTCTACGCCGACGAAAACGGGAATAAGCGCAGCAAGGAGTGGTTCGCGGACAAGGCGCGATCGCTTGTGACGTACTACGGCGAGGATTACGGACACTCCGGAGTGAAAGCCGCCACCGTCAGCATCGCGCACTGCTGCTTTCCGGCCGACGAGGCCGAGCCCAAACCAGCCCACGAGTCGCGTTCCTAGCCGGTCGCTGATACGCTTCGCTCTCACCCGCACAGCAAGGAGCGCGCATGTCAGAAGCCGCGCAGCATGCGACCGTCGCCGGCTACGAACTTGAAGTCGAGATTCAGGCGCCGCCGGAGCACGTCTGGAGCGCCCTGTTTGAGGACATCAACGCATGGTGGCTGCCGGACTTTCACATGGTCGGACCCGCGTCGATGGTTCGGTTCGACGCGCAAGCCGGCGGCGGGCTGGTCGAGGAGTTGCCAGGCGAAGGAAGCCTGCTGTGGTGCACCGTGCACTGGATTCGACCGGCGCAGCGCGTCGTCTACCTCATCGGCCACCTCGCGCCCGACTGGGGCGGACCTGCGTGCAGCCACCTCAAGTTTGCCGTGGAGTCGCGCGGCCAGGGCAGCGTGCTGAAGGTGACCGACTCCCATTTCGGCCACATCAGCCCGTCCAACCTCGCCAGCCTGCAGGAAGGCTGGACCTGCCTCTTCCGCGACGGGCTCAAGCAATTCATCGAGCGCGGCGTGCGACAACGCAGCGCGCAATGACAACCCGCCGAGGGAGGTGCTCGGCGGGTCGTGCGGATTGACCGAGGCGGGTCACTGTCGCCTCGGGTTAAGAAGCGTGAGGCGCTACGGCGCGGTCGTGAACGGCTGAATCCGGGCCGTCGTCCATGGGCCGCCGTGGACCCAGCGGATGCGCAGAATCAGGACGTAGTTCGTGCCGGGATTGAGCCCGCCGACGCTGTCAGCAAATCCGCTGCTTGCGTAGTGCACGTGGCGGACCGGCGTGGTGGCCACGATGCCCACGCCCGGCTGGCGCACCAGCGCCCGGTAGGCGTCGGGCGCGACGTCGGTGCTGAACTGGAAGTACACCGTGTGGCGATCGGCGCCGTGTCCCCAGCCGATGACGGCTGCGGCCTGAGCCGCTCCGGCCAGAGAAAGCGTGAGGGCGCACACCATGGCGAACAACGCAGTGGGAGACATCTTCGCATTCTTCATGACTCGCTCCTTTGCTGTCGACGGAGGCGCTGGCAGTTCCGCGACCGGAAGTCTCGGTCGAACCTCGGCTGCGACCGCGCGTCAGTCCTCCCACTACTCGCGTTCGGCCGCAGGGGTGGACAATGCGGCCTTTCGGACCTCGTGCGCCTTGGCCCGGAGGCGTGCAACCGCGTAACGTGAATCCCGAACAACACCCGCGCCCGCTCTCGGGCCGGCAGGAAGCGCCATGATCACCAAACAGTGCGACAAGTGCAACAAGACGCTCGAGTTTTCGGATTCCTATGCCGGGCGGAGGGTGGAGTGCCCGGACTGCGGCGACGTCAATCTGATGCCCGGCGCGCCAGCCGGTGCGGCCGGCGATCGGGCTCAGGCCGCCGGCCTGCCTCCGGACAGCGGACCAGAGAAGGAAGTCATGGTCCTGGCGCCGGCCAACTGGCGGGCTCATCCGTTCCTGATGATCTTCACGCTGGGCATCGGCACGCTCATCCTCTGGTTCCGCAACCTCGGCAACCGGCTCTACATCACCAACAAACGCACGATCCTCCGCTCCGGGTTCTTCAGCAAGAGCACGACCGAAGTCATGCACGACCACGTGCGCAACGTGCAGGTCGAGCAGTCGTTCCTCAACCGCATCTTCAACGTCGGAACGATCGGGATCTCGAGTTCGGGCCAGGACGGCGTGGAGATCGTCGCGCACTCCGTGCCCCGGCCGATGCAGGTGAAGAAGACCATCGACCTCTATCGCCCGATGTGATGCGCCCCCGCCCCCGGGCGCTGCATGCAGGATACACTGTCGCATGACGATGACGACTCGCGCCGATCGGACTCTGCTGGCGATGCTGTTGAGCGCAGCGCTCGGTTTATGCGCGCTGTGCACGGGGTGCGCGACCTCCGCCCCGCGCGTGGGCACGCCGGATGATTTCAGTCTCGATCTGGCCGTGCTCCCCCCGGCCGGAGCCAGCCGCAACAGTGACGTGGCGCAGCACTACATCCTCCACGCCGACGGCACGCTGCGCGCCGCTCGCGGTCCGGCCGGCGCGCCCGATGCCTATCCCGGCCAGGCGAGGCGGCTCTCATCGGCCCAGATGACGGAACTGCTCAATCTCGCTCGGCAGGCCATGACGCAGGCGGCGCAGGCGCAATCGATCGAGCCGATGCAGTGGCTGCATGAAGAGCCGCTCGAGACTGGTCCGGCAATCCTGCTGTGGGTGCGCGACTCGGGAGAGGAGCAGTCAGCGCGGTTCAACTCCGAAGGCGGCCAGTTGCCGGCGCCGGCGGAGAGGATCCGACGTCGCCTGCAGGAACTGGCGCTTCTGCGCTGACGGCGCGTCCGCCCCTACGATTCAGCAATGAATCAGTCCACCGATCCGGAACTCATCGTCGGCATCGATCTCGGCACGACGAACAGCCTCGTCGCGTTCTGTGATGATCGCGGGCCGCGCGTTCTGCTCGATGAGTCCACCCAGGCGCTGCTGCCCTCGGTCGTGCGGATCGACGCCGACGGGCGGATGACCATCGGCCGCGAAGCGCGCGATCATGCAGTCGAGTACCCGCGCGAGACCGTGCACAGCGTGAAGCGGCTCATGGGCCAGACGATTGACCAGGTGCGCGGCGATCTCGACTATCTCAGTTATGAGGTCGCCGCCGGCGAGGGAGCGGCAGCGCGGCTGCGCGTGCACGATCGGCTGCTGAGCCCGCAGGAGATCAGCGCCGCCATTCTCGCGAGGCTGCGCGAGATTGCCCAGGCGGCCCTGCGCCGGCCCGTCGGCAAGGCGGTCATCACCGTCCCCGCGTATTTCGACGATGCGCAGCGGCAGGCGACGCGCGATGCCGGCCGATTCGCCGGGCTCGAGGTCGCGCGGATCATCAACGAGCCGACCGCCGCGGCCCTGGCCTACGGCATCGGCCGCTCGGGCGAAGCCGAGACCATTGCCGTGTACGACCTTGGCGGCGGGACGTTTGACATCTCTATTCTCCAGATCATCCCGCCCAGCGGCGCCGACGCCTCAATCGACAGCGCGTTCTTCCAGGTCCGATCAACCGCGGGCGACACGCACCTCGGCGGCGACGACGTCGATCGACTCATCGTCGAACTGGTGCAGCGCGAGATTCGCGCTCAACACGGCCTGGCGCTCGAGTTTCCGCCATCCACGCGCCAGGCCCTGCGCCGCTTTGCGGAAGCGACGAAGATACGCCTGAGCAGCGAGGACTCTGCAGCCATCCAGATCGATCTCGGCGACGGCCGCACGTACGAGCGCACCATCACGCGCGACGAATTCGAGACGATGATCGCGCCCTGGGTCGATCGGACCATCGACGCATGCAGGCGGGCCCTGCGCGACGCCAGACTCGAGCCCGGCGAAATCGACCGGGTCGTGATGGTCGGCGGCTCGACGCGCATCCCGCTCGTGCGCCAGCGCGTCGGGGCGTTTTTTGAGACCAACCCCTACACCGCGATCGATCCGGACCAGGTCGTCGCGCTGGGCGCGGCGGTGCAGGCCGCTATTCTCAGCGGATCGCAGCAGGCGGCGCTTCTGCTGGATGTGATCCCGCTGAGCCTGGGCATCGAAACCATGGGCGGCGCCGTGGCCAAACTCATCATGCGCAACAGCACCGTGCCCTGTCAGGCCACGGAGCGCTTCAGCACCTCCGTCGATGGACAGACTTCGATCAAGATTCACGTCCTCCAGGGCGAGCGCGAACTGGCAGGCGACTGCCGGTCGCTGGGAGAGTTTCACCTGCGCGGCATCCCGCCGATGCCCGCCGGCATCCCGCAACTCGAAGTCTCTTTCCACATCGACGTCAATGGCATTCTCGATGTGACGGCAGTCGAACGGCGCAGCGGCAAGCGGGCGGCAGTGCAGATCGTCGCGAACCACGGGCTGACGGCTGCGGAAGTCGATCGCATCGAGCGCGACTCGATTTCCCACGCGCGCAGCGACATGAAACTGCACCGCATCATCGACCTGCGCGTTAATGCCGCGCTCGATCTCAAGTGGATCCGCGACGCCATCAAGCGCGTGGAGGGCGAGATTCCGCCGGACTACCGGCGCGAATTGGATGGGCGCATCGCCGCACTGCAGCGATTCGTCGACGAGAGCGAGCGCGAGCCGCAATCGGTCGATGCCGACGCGTTTCACGCCGCGAAGGAAGAACTGGACCGGGCGTCCGTGCGGCTGCACGAACTGAGCATCGCCCGCTCACTGCGCGACGAGGGTTGATTCGATCGCATCAGCCGCGTCGAGCAGGATCTGCGCGCTGAGCGGATCGGGCCTTCCGTTGAGCACGATGCAGTTGCTTACGAGGGTCTCGGCAAAGTGTCGGGATTCGGCGCTGCCGTGCAGCAGAAACACGTGCGCTGCCCAGGGCCGGTTAGTCGCGTTGTCGGGCTGGGTGTGCTGCAGGTGCCAGGTCACCGCGCTGGCAAGTCGCGATCCAAGTTCGGGGCGGGATCGTCGGGCTCTGTGCCAGAGGGCGTGCAGAGCGGAGAGTTCTGTCTCGGTCCAGACTTCGATGGTCTGGTAGAGGTCCTGGCGGAACAGTGGGCCGCCGCCGGCGGGGTCGATCCAGCGGTCCACCGGCAGCCCGGCCGCGCCGGTGAGCAGTCCCCACCAGAGAGCCGCGTCGTCGCGGGCCAGTTGGACCGGGCGGGCTGAGAGGCTCCCTGAGAGATCCTGGTGCTGCTGACGATTCTGCAACGCCCATCGCCAGGCCAGAAACGCCGCGGCGGAAGAATGCGGGTGCTCAAGCGCTGCGCGCCCCTGGGCAAGAAGATCGACGCCGCTGACGACCGGTGCGGCGAGAAACCGCAAGTGTTCGACCCACCTTTGCAGGTTGCCGCCGACGGAGCAGCGGCCTTGCTTTTCTGCCATTTCCGATCATACTCGAACTCCTGACTTCACGCGCGAGCCTGACCGTTTATACTCACCTCATGGCGATAGTCGGACACACGCACGACACGTCGATTCACCGCCGCATGTGCGTGCGCTGCGGCTACGACGGGCGCGGAGTCCGCGAGGGCGTGTTCCGGACTGCCGATCCGTGGTGCCCGAATTGCGGGTGCGACTTCCGCCGCCGCCCGCCGCTCAGTTACGCCGAGATGGAAGGCCTCTGCGGCATCCCGTACACCTCGGTCGAGCCGGTGGTGCCCAGCCCCGCGCGGCGAAAGCGAAACGCCCGGGCCTGGCTGCAGCGCTTCGAACGCTGTCTCGCAGCCATTTTCGTGCTGCTCGTCAGCGCCGTCGTGCTCGGCCAACTCGTGTACATGGGGCTGTCGGTGATCGGGTGATGGTGCTACCTGAGCGCCGCCGTAAGCCGCTTCTCGTCCCACACCTCAATGCCTAACTCGCGAGCCTTGTCGAGTTTGGATCCGGCACTTTCGCCGGCGATGACCAGGTCCGTCTTCTTCGACACCGAGCCTGAGACTTTCGCGCCCAGCGCTTCGAGTCGTTCCGTCAGTTCCGGGCGCGTAAACGACTCGAGCGTGCCGGTCAGAACAACCGTCTTGCCGGAAAACGGCGAGTCGGGGCGCGCTTCGCGCTTGCGGTACATCGAACTCTTCAGATCCACGCCGGCGCCCTTGAGGCGCGCAAACGCGTCGCGGCCCTGGCGCGACTGCAGATAGTCGTGCAGCGTTTTCGCGGTCACCTCGCCGAAATCAGGAAGCGCCAGGAGATCTTCGTATGACGCCTCAAGCAGGGCCGCCGCATCCGGGAAGTGCTTTGCGAGAGTCTTGGCGGTAGACACGCCGATGTGCCGGATGCCCAGTCCTGCGAGCACGCGCGCCAGGCCGCGGCCCTTCGCCTCTTCGATACCCGCGATCAGGTTTTCCACAGACTTCTCACCGAGGCGCTCCAGCGCGAGCAGCGCTTCGCGCTTCTGGGGCAGCGTAAACAGATCGGCGAAGTGATGCACGAGCCCGGCATCGACGAGTTGATCGACGAGCTTTTCGCCCAGGCCATCGATGTCCATCTGGTCGCGTCCGACGAACCACTTGAGCTTCTCGCGAAACTGCTCGGGGCACTCGGGATTGACGCAGAAGACCTTGGGCCCCTCCTGCTCGACCGTGCCGCGGCAGGCGGGGCAGTGCTTTGGCGGCTCCATTGGCTTTGAGCCCTTCGGCCGCTTCTCGAGCACCACGCCCACGACCTGCGGGATGATCTCCCCGGCCTTTTCGATGATGACCGCGTCGCCGACGCGGATGTCCTTGCGGCGGATCTCCTCGATGTTGTGCAGCGTCGCGTGCATGACCGTCGTGCCGGCGATGAAGATGGGTTTCATCGTGGCGCGCGGCGTGAGCGTGCCGCCCTTGCCGACCATCCACTCCACCCTTTCCAGCACCGTAACGCCCTGCTCGGCTGGATACTTGAACGCGATGCACCAGCGCGGCGCGCGGCTCGTGGAGCCGAGCGCTTCCTGCTGGTCGAATCGATTCACGCGGATCACCATGCCGTCCACGCCGTAGCCCAGACCAGCCCGCGCATCCTTGAACTTCTCGATGGTCTTCTCGACCTGCGCGATGCTCTGGCAGAGTTTGACGTGCGGGCTCACCGGCACGCCCATGCCCTTCACCCATTTGAGAAAGTCCATGTAGGCCTCAATGTCGCCGAGCCCCTCGATCTGGCCGCGCCCGTGCGCAACAAAGTTGAGGCGGCGCGCCGCAGTCACCTTTGGATCCAGGTTTTTGAGCGTCCCCGCGGTCGAATTGCGCGCGTTGGCGAACAGCGCCTCGCCGGCCTTTTCCTTTTCGCGGTTGATGCGCTCGAACTCGGCGTTGGGCATGAAGATCTCGCCGCGCACTTCGAGCACGGCCGGCGGAGGTTCCTTGCCGTGCGCGGCAAGTTCGAGCGGGATCGCCCGGATGGCCCGGACCTGAGCCGTCACGTCGTCACCCTTTTCGCCGTCGCCGCGCGTCACGGCGGAGACGAGCCGCCCCTTTTCGTAGCGCAGGCTGATGGCCACGCCGTCGATCTTGGGGTCGCAGACGTACTCCACCTCCGGCGCCTTCGCGTAGAGCGAGTCCGTCTCCCCGTCCAGCCCAAGACCCTTGAGCACTCTGGTGTGCCAGGCGCGCAGGTCTTCGATCGAATACGTGTTGTCGATCGACTGCATCGGCACGGTGTGGCGGACTGTCTGGAAGCCCTTGATGGGTTCGCCGGCGACGCGCTGCGTCGGGCTGTCGGGATCGGCCAGATCCGGATGTTGCTCCTCCAGCCGCTGGAGTTCGCGCAGCAGCCGGTCATACTCCGAATCGGCCATGATCGGCGCTGCATCGACGTAGTAGGCGCGGTCGGCCTTGCGGATGAGTTGGCGCAGTTGCTCGACTCGTTTGGCAGCGCTGGCGGTCATGTGCACTCCACCGGGATCCTGGTCGGCAATTGTTTCACAGCAGACTCGCGGGATCGACATCCACTGCCGTGTTCGCATCCGAAACCGCCAGGCCGGCGTTGCGCAGATCGGTGAGCAGGCGCTGCACCGTCGCGGCTGAGGGCGCGATGATCTCGATGCCCACGCGATAGTGGTCGGCGATGCGCGACAGCGCGCATGGAGCCGGACCCTTGATCCACGCGGCCGGCTTGCCGTCGGCGCCGCCCATCGCATCCACGAATTCCTGCAGCGCCGCGGCCAGTTGCTCGGCTCGCCGGCTCGCCTGCAGGTGGTCCGTGTCGCGCACCACGATGCGCGCCATTCGACCCACCGGCGGCAGGCCGGTGTACTGCCGCTGGGGGATCTCCGACTGCACAAAGCCAAGGTAGTCGTGCCTGGCCGCGCACTGCACGGCCGGGTGGTTGGGTTGAAACGTCTGCACGACGACGATCCCGGGATGCTCGCCACGACCGCAGCGGCCCGCGACCTGCGAGACGAGTTGGAACGTGCGTTCGGCGCTGCGGAAGTCCGGCAGGCTGATGGCGGTGTCTGCGTTCACCACGCCCACGAGCCGCACATTGGGAAAGTCCAGCCCCTTGGCGATCATCTGCGTGCCGATGAGCAGGCGGATGTGCCCGGCGCGAAAGCGATCGAGCACCTCGTAGTAGTCGCGGGCGCTGTGCATGGAGTCGGAGTCCATGCGCTGCATCTCGCGCTCGTCGATGACGCCCGGCAGCAGGCGGATAACTTCCTCTTCGATGCGCTGCGTGCCCATGCCGAAGGTGACGATGCGCTTGCCGCAGGTCGGACAGCGCTGGGGCAGAACCTGCTCGGCAAGGCAGTGGTGGCAGCGGACGAACCCGCCGCGCGGCAGCTCGCGGTCGCGGTGGTAGACCATCGCGACGTCGCAATGTTCGCACTGCATGACCCAGCCGCAGGTCTGATCGGGACAGGCGATGTAATTGGCGTAGCCGCGCCGGTTGAGCAGCAGCATCGCCTGGCCGCCGCTGTCGAGCGTGTGGCGGAGCAGCATTTCGAGCCGCGGGCCGATGAGGCGGACGCTGCGATCGCCCTCCTGCGCGGCCTGCTTCTGCTGCTGGCGGATATCGACGATCTCGACGCGCGGCAGTTTGGCGCCCGGCACGCGCTCGGGCAACTCGTGCCAGTGAAAGGCGCCGCGGTGCGCGGCGTTATACCAAGTCTCGAGCGACGGTGTAGCCGAGCCGAGGAGGACGCCGGCGTTTTCGATCTGGGCTCTCCGGATGGCCACATCGCGTGCGTGGTAGCGCGGCGACTGGTCCTGCTTGTACGACGAGTCGTGCTCCTCATCGACGACGATCAGGCCCAGCGAACCCGCGGGAAACGGCGCGAATACGGCCGAGCGGGCCCCCACCGCGACGCGCGCCTCGCCGCGTGCGATCATCGCCCACTGTTCGTGGCGCTGCGCCGCAGTCAGCCCGCTGTGCAGGATCGCGATGCCGCGATCAAAGCGAGCGAGGAAGCGACCGACCGTCTGCGGCGTCAGTGCGATTTCAGGCACGAGCACGATTGCCGCGCGGCCGGCCGCCAGCACGCGCTCGATGACGTTGAGATAGACCTCGGTCTTGCCGCTGCCCGTCACGCCGTGCAGCACGTGCACGCCGAAAGTGTCCTGCACGGCGGCGGAAATCGCCTCGATGGCGCGGCTCTGCCGACCCGTAACGGTGAACGATTCGGTGGGGCGAATGCCGACCGCTTCCCACGCTGCGCGCACCGTGGACTGACGATGCTGCACGAGCAGGCCGGCCTGGATGAGGCGCTTGATCGGCCCCGTCGTCCTGAGTTCGGCCAGGTCAGCGAGGACCTTGATCTCGAGGGGGCGCTGGGGCGCCTCGGTGATCGCCAGCATCACGCGCTGCTGGCTCGCCGTGATGCGCAGCGGCTCCTGAGCCGGCGGCTGGGCGGGAAGGTCGATAAGCGCGCGCGTCGAGCGGCCGACGCCTTTTTTCACCGCAGCGGGGAGCATGGTGGCGAAGACCGAGCCGAGCGGCGCGCAGTAGTATCCGGCGATCCACCGCGCCAGTTCCACGAGCGGCTCGGTTAGCGCTCCGCCAAATGGATCGAGACCGAGAATCGTCTTGAGTCGCCGGCCACCGGCTTGCCCTGCGCTGCCCTTCACGTCGACGACGAACCCCGGCGCCGGCCGGTCGCCGCGCCCCAGCGGCACGATGACGCGCTGACCCACGCGCAGCCCCGCCAGCGCCGGAGGGATGGCGTAGGTCAGCCCATCGGGATAGCGATCCATGCCGCGCTCAGGTACGACCTGCGCTGCGCCCGCGCAGGCGTCGATCTTGTCTTCGAAGAGCGTGCTCACCACCGGCTCCCGCGCGAAGTGCAAAGAACATCACCACACGCAGGCGCGTGTGGTGATGCAAGTGTATCGGGCCGATCCGGCAGCGCGAGGCGCCGCGGCTCACTCGTTGCCGATTTCACGAAGCCCCAGGCCGAGTTCGGAGAGCTTGTCGCGCACTTCGAGAAGGCTCGTCGTGCCGAAGTTCTTCACGCCCAGCAGTTCCGCCTCTGTCCGGGCGCAGAGGTCGCCGATCGACTGTACGTCGAGCAGTTGCAGCGCCTTTCGGGCGCGGACGGACAGCTCGAGATCGGAAACGGGCTTGTTGAGCAGGTGCTCCTGCGGCGTGCCGCGCAGCTGCTCGTACACCGCGTTGCGCAGCACGTTGTGCTGCTCATCGAGGCCCTGGCCGAGGCGCAGGCCCTTGGCGGCGAGCATGTCCTTGATCTCCTGCAGGCTCGTCTCGCCGAAGTTCTTGTAGCCGAGCAGTTCGGCTTCGGTGATGCGGAGCAGGTCGCCCAGCGAGCGGATGTTCATCTTCTTGAGGCAGTTGCGGGCCCGCACCGAGAGTTCGAAATCGGTCACCGGCGTATCGAGCAGCGCGTTGCGCTTGGTCATGTCGCGCTCGATGTCCTCATCCACTTCCATGTCGAAAGACGCCTCGACGTCTTTCATATAGCGCAGGGCCCGGGCGTGGTTGGGCTCGGTCTCGAGCACCTGGCGCAGGCACTTTTCGGCCCGCCGATAGCTGCCGCGATCTTCGTAGCAGATGGCCAGGTTCATGAGCGCGTTGATGTGGGCCGGCTGAAGTTCGACGCAGCGCTCGTACGTCGCCATCGCCTCGTCTTCTTCGCCGACGAGATCGAGTGCGAAGGCGAGTTTGAACATCGCCTCGCCGTTCTCGGGATCAAACTGGACGGCCCGTCGGTACTGCTCGATCGCGCCGTAGCGGTCGCCCGCCTTTTCGGCGTTGCTGCCGGCCACGAAATGCTCGCGGCTGGCCTGCGGGTCGCGGTTGACCGCCTGCCCTGACGAGCCGATCAGAATATCCATCACATCTTGCGGCATACGCATGGTCTCCGGTTGGGGCTGTTGGACGCCTCGCCCAAGCCGCACGGCTGCGGCGTGGCGCCGGCGCTCACGACACCAATGATAGCGCTGCAGCCGCATCCGGAGAACACCCGAATTCGTCCGCAGGCCGAACCGCCCTGCGAAGCGGCGCGGGCGGTTCTATACTGGCCCAGAACCATGCCAGAACAGAACTACGACAGCCGAATCCCTTACGAACAGCACCGCATCCACGCCGCCGCGATCTACTGTTCGGACGGCCGCGTGGGCGAGCACTTCGATGACTTCCTGCAGAACGGCCTGCAACTGCCGCGCTACGACCGGGTCGCGCTCCCGGGCGGGCCCGCGTGCCTGGCCGGGCACCCGCAGGCAACATTCGAAGAGAAGAGCGTCATCGACGAGCTGCAGTTCCTCGTGGATGTGCACGGCCTCAAGCGGGTCATCCTCATCGCCCACCAGGGCTGCGCGTTCTACTCGACGCGCCTGCAACTGCAGGACCATCGCCTCGAACTCGTGCAGAAAGCCGACCTCGTCCGCGCCACGGCGATGGTGCAGAGCGTAACGAAAGTGAACCACATCGACGCTTATTTCGCGAGACTCATCGACAACGCCATCCGCTTCGAGCCGGTCGAGGTTTGAGTGGCGAGCAGCGGTAGGACGACACTACTCCACCAACGCCACATTGGATGGTGCGCAGTCGAACAGGTCGATTGCCTGGACATACACACTGCCGCATGCGGGTGGCGGGACAGATGCATTGAATGAAGCAGATCCATCGCCAGCCACTTGCAGCACGGCTGCCAACCGTGTTGATGCGTCGAGGCCGAGCACAGTACCGGCACATGGGTTTCCTTGAGGAATCCGAAGGTGGCCTGTTCCCGAGGAATACAGCAATGCGGCACGCGCGTTCTCGGTTGCTCCGACCAGTTTGATGTGTATTCGGCCCGGGCATGGTCCATGAACACTGAGCAACGGGCCACCATGAACATCGAAAAGGTATACGGCGCCCGCATATGCCCCCAGATCGTCGTCGGACGGCAGACTCGCACACAGAGTCGCGTCACACATCGCCAGAGCACCCGGAAATTTGTCCGCAATGTAGCCATCGTGGGGGTAGACCTTCCCAAGCTGCTCTGCCGTTCGTACGTCGAATAAGTAGGCTGAACCGGAATTGGAGCCGTTTGCATCGTCGTGCGGCACACCGATCACGGAAACGGTTTCGTTGAGAGTCACAGTGGAACCGAGCCTGTCGCCGGCTTCTCCATCGGAAGCGGTCAGTTTCGCGAGTTCCATGCCCGAGTTTACGTCAAACAGATAGGCCGCGCCCGCATCCTGGCCCTTCTCATCATCTCCCCATGCACCGATGACTGCAAGTCCCTTTCCAGATGGACCTCCAATCGCGCCCGCTCTGCCAAAGTGATTTTCGGGCGCCGCATCATGCGGGAGCAATCTGAACAACTGCTGGCCGGTGCGGGCGTCGAAGAGATATGCTCGACCGGATCGTCCCGTGTTGTTCGCACTTGGAGCTGTGATCAACACCACATTGTCAGCGCTGATCTGTACAATGAACCCGAACGTGTCAGATGTTACTCCATCGCCAGCCAGCAATTTCAGCAGTTGTCGTGGCTGCCTTGGATCAGACACGTCAAAGATATACGCCACCCCCGCGCCGGCACCGAGAGTACCGTCACCCGGCGCACCGACAATCGCGATGTTCCCATGAATGGCGACCGAAGTTCCGAAATACTTGTCCAATGTCGGGTCGCTCGCATTGAGGATCGCCAGCAGCGCCCCGGTGCTGACTCGAAACAGGTATGCCGAACCTGAATTGCTCGCTTGACGATCGGCGTACGGTGCTCCCACGAGAGCGAGCGTGCCGTCCGTTGCAACCGCTTCACCGAATCGCTCTCCATCGTTGACGGTGGTGAGTTTGAAGAGTTGTTCGCCTGTCGCGGCATTGAAGAGATACGCTGCCTGCTGCCTCGGGTCGACAGGAAAAGTCGATCCAACGATGAGCGTCGTTTCACTGAGCCCCACCGAAATGCCGAAGGCTCCGTATGTTCCACCGTCGGCCGCGTATAATTTGTGAGTTTGCAGCCCATGACACTGAGCGTTCGCCGTTGAGATCAGCATCCACTCAGTGCTGAAGAGCGTCAGGAATGCCACGATAACACGAACGACTTGGCGGCAAACTTGAGACATTCTTGGACCCTCCACGGGCCACGACTATCGGTGCGTCTGCGAGCGCCAACACCGCTGGCCCTGACCACTGACCACCGCACAGACTTCCCACCGCCGCGCGGCATCCACGTCGACTCAGAGCAACTTGATGATAGCGCACAGAGCAAGCTGCCGGCCGAGGCTCACCGACCCTCCGATTCGGATGCCGAATTCGCGTCACTGATTCGACTTCAGCTTCTTCCGATACGTCTCGGCCTGCTCGGGCCGGTTCAACGCTTCGTAGCAATCGACGAGCCTGGCGATGGCTTCCTGCGTTGGGGCCTTGTCAACGCCGATGGTGTTTTCCAGCCCGGTGCTGGCCAGCAGTAGTTCCGCCTCGGCGCGCTGTGTCTGACCCATGCTCAACAGGCACATGCCGTAGCGGCCGTGGATGAACCATCGCCTCCACAGGTCTTCGGGCAGGACCCGGTCCGCCGCGGCTACGACCTGCGCGTAGATCGGCTCCGCCTCTGCATAGCGCTGCCGGCTGCGGAAGAACGCAGCCAGGTTGTTGCCCGCGAAGATGGTCTCCGGATCATCTTCACCCAATGACGTCTTGGTCGCCGCAGCGACGTCAGAGTACATCGCCAGCGCCTCTTCGTCCTTGCCCGCGTCATCGAGTATGAACGCCAGTTCGCCCTTTACGCGCAGCGTGCGCGCATCGCCCGCGCCATACACGGCGATTCGATCCGCCAGCAGCCGCTTGAACTCCGCCTCCGCCTCCGCGGGCCGGCCGCTCTGGTTGAGCAGATCGGCGTAGGTGAAGCGCGCATCCTGCACGGCCGGGTAGTCGCCGCCGAGGTGGTTTTCCGCATCATCAAGCACGCGCTGCAGCAGCGCCTCGGCCTGCTCGAACTGGTGCAGATCGACCATCGCCCGGGCCAGGTTGGCCGAGAACATGACGGTGTCAGCCTGGTACGGCCCGAGCACCGCGCGCACGTTGTCCAACAACGGCCCCAGCAGCGCCGCCGCCTGCTCCGGCTCGCTCTGCGCGATGAGCCAGGCGCCGAGGTTGTTCGCGGCCGACAGGGTAATGATCGATTCCTCGCCCCACTGTGCCTTGGCCCGTTCGTAAGCCTCCCGCAATTCCGCCTCGGCTTGCGCCACCGCGCCGGACGCCGCGAGCGCCGCGGCGTAGTTGGCGGTGACAATGACGGTCTCCGATCCAAACCCGCCCTCGATCTCTCTGTGCGCGGCAATCGTCTCCTTGAAGAGGGCAAACGCCTCGTCGAAGCGCCGCTGCAACGTCCGCAGTTGCGCCAGCGCGTTAGCGAATTCGAGCGTGTACTGATCGGTCGCGCCGTACGCGCTTCGGTGGCGCTCGAAGGACTGCGTGAGCGGACCGTCTGCTCCGTCAAGATCGTGCTGATCGAGACGAATGAGCCCCAGTCCGTTCATGGCCTGCAGCGTCAGTCGCGCATCGGGGCCGTTGATCCGGCTGGATTCTTCATATGCGCGCGTCAACAGCTTCTCCGCGTCGTCGTGAAGCCCGGTGTAGCGATAGAGGCTGCCCAGCGCGAATTGCATCGTCGCCGCCACGTCGGCATCGCGGCCAAGTTCGGCATCGAGCGCCGCCACGGCGGGATCGAGCACCTGGACGATGCGCGCCTGGCGTCCGAGTTCGTTGATGCGGGCCCGTTTGAACATGTCCTGCAGGTAGGCGACGACGCGCTGGCTCTTGGCCGCCTCGCGTTGCGCCGTGCGCCGCAGCTCGCGCTCGCGGAGAAAACCGACACCCAGGATCGCCAGCAGCACGGCCAGGACCACCAGCGCCGCAACTGACAGCCGCACGAGCCTCTGACGCCGGGCCGCCTGCTCGAGGCGCTGCAGGTGCTGGGCGCGCTCGCGCCGCCGCGCAGGGAGCGTCTCGAGCCGCTCGGCGAGTTCGGCAGCGGTTCGGAAGCGCCGGTCCGGATCGCCCTCGACGCACTTGGCGATGTCCTCGCGCAGCAGCGGGTCGTCAACATCGCGCTCCCACCCCACCGCCAGGGGCCGATCGAGATCGCCGACCGCCATCTGATAGAGCAGCACGCCCAGGGCGTAGATGTCGCCCTGCACGGTGAACGCCTTGCCCACGAGCATTTCGGGCGGGGCGTACAGCCGCGTGCCGGTGCGGCTCGATTCATTCTCCATGAGCAGGCCGGTGAATCCCGAAACCGTAATCTGGCGCGCCTCGAGTTCGGTTCGGTCGGCGAGCATGCCGATGCCGAAGTCGGAAAGACGCGGCCGCGGCTGCCCGTCCTTGATCTGGTGAATCAGAATGTTCGACGGCTTGATGTCCTTGTGCAGTACGCCGACCGAGTGCGCCGCCGCCACGGCGCGGGCGGTTCGCGCCACGAGATCCAGCCGCGTCTCGACGGGCACTTTGTCGATGCCGCCCTGGGCTCTGGCCCAGTTGCCCAGATCGCCCGCTTCGGTGAACTCCACTTCGAGGAAGTAGGGCGCCTCGTCGAGCTGCACTTCATAGAGTCGCGCGATGTCATCCCGATCGCCGAGCACCTCGCGCAGCAGGCGAAACAACGTCAGTTCGCGCTTGAGCGAGCGCAGCCGATCCTGATCGAAGCAGAACTTGAACGCGCGGTGCACGCGGGTCTTCTCGTGGACGCCGAGCCAGACTTCGCCAAAGCCGCCCTCGCCGATGCGGCGCTCGAGCTTCCATCCGCCGCGCGTCGGCACCTCCAGGCCGCTGGCCGGACGCCAGCCGAGGGTTTCATCTTCGCCGGGCGCCAGCGCGCGGTGCGCTTTCTCCGAATCGCGCGGCGCGTGCAGGGGCGACTGCCCTTCAGCGCCGACTTCGAACACCTCCAGCGGCTCATCCGTGCCCTTGAACTTGTACGGCCCATGCGCCATCCAGCGGATGACCAGCGCCGGCCCGCTCTCGATGGGCGGATGCTGGCGCACGTACTGGCGGGCGCTGTCAAACAGCGCTCGCGTGAGCAGAATCTGCCCGCCTTCGGCCAGTCCCATGACGCGCGCTGTCAGGTCGATGGCCAGGCCGGACAGTTTCGCTCCGCCTTCGGGATCGGGATCGAGTTCGGAAACCTCCCCGAGGTGCAGTCCGACGCGGACCAGCAGCGGCGACCTGGGCCAGTCTTCCCGCCGCATGGCATCCTGAAAGAGCAGCGCGAAGTTGACCGCGCTGCTGACGGTGTTGAAGCGGGCAAGAAATCCATCGCCCGTGTCCTTGAGGATCTCCCCATCGCCGGCCTGCTCGAACACCCGCCTGAAGATCGCATCGTGGCGGCCGATGATGCGGGCCGCCTCCGCGTCGCCCAGCCGGCTCTTGAGCTGCACCGATCCGACGATGTCGGAAAACAGCAGGACGACGAGGCGGGTTGGCGCGGGCGTCGCGGGCATGGCAGCGGGCTCTCGGACCTTCCGGGACTGAAGCAGATGAGCGTACCGGCCCCGACTCGCGGCAGCAAGGCCGCGGAAAGGGCCGGATTCCCGCCCACAGAGTGGTTTAACGGGCCCTTATCCGGAATTCGCTTGCGTTTTCCGGCAAATGCAGTCATACTGATGTCGGTTTTTGCGAGGTCTGGGTGCAGGTTGACCCGATCCCGATCCTCTCCATCGAAGGGAGCGAGACATGCCACGAGCCCGTTTCTCTGCCACGCCGCTGCTGGCCGCGGCGTCGGCGGCCCTGCTTGCGCCAACCGCCTGGGGCCAGATCTCCATCGCGTCGCTCTCGGGCGCCGAGCACGTCGAGCCCCTCGCCATCGCGCAGGTCTTCAGCGACGGCTCGGTGGGACAGTGGCATCCGTACATCATCAACGACCTCAAGCACGACATCCAGGCGTCTGACCTCACCTTCGGCTCCGCCGAAACCACCAAGCTCCGCGGCCCCGGGCCCGAGTTCGTGCCCACCGACGGCGTCGAGTGCGGCGGCTTCGACCCCGTCTGCACGCAGATCTGCGCCAAGACCCGACGCATCCTCCAGTCGTGCGCGTTCACCTACGGCGGCATGCGCATCTCCGCCACCTCTTCGATCAACAGTCGCGGCGAGCGCGGCAATGTCGGCCAGGTCTTCCTTGCGTGGACGAACAAGCGCGGCGCCGGCGAACTCGACGACTTTGTCCCGCCGCGCGTCATCGGCGACACCGTCATCGAAGTGCTTCTCTACGATGCGCCGTTCTCGTCCAACTGCGAACCCTTCGAACCCAACCTCGTGGGCGGCGTGCTCGTCAACTTCGGCCCGCTCGATGGCAAGTGCGGCTCGGATACCTACTACTACTCCACACTCAACCTGCGCGAGTTCGCCGATGTCTGCATGACCATTCCCGGACCCGCCGTGCAGTTCGGCTATGAAGTCGCCTTCTGGTACGACGATCAGCGCAGCGCCCGCGCCGCCAACAGCCAGGCCGTGCTCTGGGGCGCCAAGGATCGCCTCGAGCAGGGCTCGACCGATTCACTGGGGTACATCGATCTCGACTACGACGGCATGTTCACGCCGCCGGGCGAGTGCATCTCACTCCAAAACGGCTGCCCGTCTTCGCTCGCGGCCGCCGTGGACTTCTGGGGCGGCTCTGAACAGGGCATCATCAACCTCTGGGACAACGGCACGTTTGTCACGCAGTTCATCGCGGGCTGCAACGGCGGCGACATCAGCACGCTCGAAGCGCCCGGAGTGGTCCTCGGCTTCGACGCGTCGCGCAACGTCGCCCGCCAGGCCGACGACTTCACGGTGCCCGCTGGCCAGACGTGGCGACTCGACAACATGCAGTGGTACCTCTACCAACCCATGTCTCCACCCAATGAGCCGATCAACGCCGGCTTCGCGCGATTGTGGGATGGTCCGCCCGGCGCCGGCGGGCAGGTCATCGCCGGTGATCTCACGACCAACCGCCTCGTCGGCTCCGAGTTCATGGACATCTATCGGGTCACGAGCAGCAACCCCTCGGATTGCAGCCGCGCTGTCAAGCGCATCACGCTGGACATGTCGTGGGCGCCGGATCTCACCGGCGGGACGTACTGGCTCGAATTGACCACGCAAGGCAGCCCCAACTTCACCGGCCCATTCGCGCCGCCCACGGTGCCGCGCTCGCCCAACACCGACAACTCGCGCCGCTTCCTCGTTTCAAACCAGACGTGGGGTCCGAACATGGATTCCGGCCTGCCCGTTGATTTCCCCTTCGAACTCGAAGGCTCGATCATCTCCGGCAGCGGTTGCGATGTCACACAGTACACCCTCTCGGTCACGGGCACGTGCCCGGGGCAGGTCATCGTCGCGTGGGAGAATGCAGCGCCCGGCAGCCAGCAGGGACTGGTCTTCGGCCTGCACCGGGGCAACACGATCATCCCGCCCGGCTCGGCGTGCGAAGGCACGAGCCTTGGCATCAGCGGCAGCGTCCGCCTCGTGCGGGTCGTGTCCACCGGCGCCAACGGCAGCGGCACACTCACCGGCAACACAAGCACCGGCGCCTGCAGCGCCTACCTCCAACTCGTCGAGGCCAACTCCTGCCGCACGAGTAACGTCGCCCAGTTGCCGTAGGGAAGGCAGCGCAATTGCGAGTCTTACACGAGATTCCTGGTAACCGGCAGCGAATCACTCAAACGTCCACGTCACGGTGTGACTGATCTCGCACTCGCAGGGCGCGATGGCCTGCATGCGGATGGTGCGGCCGCGGGCAAAGGGCGGGATGAACATTGTGAACGTCGCGACGCCGTTTTCGTCGGCGCGGACCATCGGCAGGGCGTGTGGATCGCGGATGAGCAGTGTGCCGCCGGGGCATGACGGCCGAATCTTTTGTGCGCCTTCCTGCGTGCCCCAGACGAGAACGACCCGCTGATCGGGTTGAAGGCCCGTGATGGTTACGGTGTTTTGCCTGCCGGCGCGGCCCGGCACCGGATCGGACATCTCGAAGAGATAGGGCGTGACCAGATAGCCGCGGCCATCGCCATCGACATTGTCGCCGTAAGCGGCGATCTGCCCGGCGTCGTTGATGTCCTTTGCTTGAACCAGAACAGTGCCGGAATGACGCGGAATGAGGTCGTTGATATCGACGATCGCGAACTGCTGCGCCACCCGCTCCCACACGGTCGCATGTTGTCTTCCATTGCGGCATTGCGGATCCGGGTTCGATTCGCCGACGATCACTCCACGGTCATTGATCGCCCACACTCGAGAGGAGCACACTCCGAGATCGGGCAGTACGGTTCGCTGATTGTCTTGCCAATGGAATACACCGATCCCTTGCTGATGCGCAACAATCTCATCCAAGTCATTGATCGCGACGGCTCCACCGGACTGATTCGGCGGATCGCCGCCGATGTCGATCATCTGGCCGTCGCGCCAAAGAGTGGGACGGGGCACATTGAACTGGTTGTACGCCGAGCCGACTGCGTGACCGAGGCTGTTGATGTCGCCGATGGCGCTGCGAGCTCCTCCCATCTGAATTACGGTCTGCCCGTCCCACATTGTCGCATAGTCTTGGCTGCCTCCGCAGTAGCCGCCGGATGCTGTTCGCGGCCAAGGTTGGTCATCAACCGAGTGCACCGCGCCGGTCGAGGTACCACCTAACATCCCCAGAGGGTGACCTCCAGCAATCGTCCACGCGAACGGGTGATAGAAGAGCGGGGTAGCGACCGGACTGGCGGAGCCCACGACTACTCCGGCGTTGCTGATGTCGGTCAGCGACGGCGTCTGATAGCCGGGAGGCGCGAGTAGGATCACTGTCCAGCCGTTCACCCACACGATCGCGGAGTTGGGGAATACAGCCGAGCCCCCCGCCATTCTCGCAAGGTCATCGATCGCAACCACTTCGGACGTTAGGTCCCCTTCAAGCGGCCGGATTTCGATGAGGTCGTAACCGGTCACGCCGGTCGGCTGCGCGATCGCGACGCCGGCGAGCGCGGCGAAGGACCCGCACACGATCAGCCGTCGAATCGAGTTTCGGACTGACATGCCCCGCCTCCCCTTGCGATGCGTTCACGACAAGTCTACATCAGAATCAACGCGTTGAGTCGGTTTGCAGGCGGGAATCGGGCCCCGTTTTTGCACGCACTCGCCCGGCGTGGCGCGCCCGGTGCTCAATCTCGGCTTCCCGCTCGAAACGGCTTGCACGCCGAAGGTGTGATCGTCAGTAGCCGGCGGTGAAGCGAGTCTTCGAGCGCCACCCCCGGAAAGCGGTGCGCATTCCTCTGAACTCTGAAGGAGTTCTCGTGGCGTGTGGTGCGCATCGGGCGCGTAATGCGCGGCCGCAGGATACGAGCACCCCTTCGGGGTGCGATGCATTGCCGGCGACGCAACCGGGGGTCGCGCCCGCTTGCGCTCCCTGGACCCCCGGCTACTGGCGATGAGGCCTTCGGCCTCGACGCAGGAGGTCGCGCACGTTTTGTTAAGAACAAGCGCGCCTGCACGCTCGGCACACAGCATCCGAAGCGGAGTGGCGCGCGGAACCTGCGCACGACGATGGGCAGAGGATGCAGGTCGCGCATGAGGAGCGTGCCGGCGGTGCGAAGTGCCGCTGCGACAAGTCCGAAAAATGCAAGGAGCGAGGCGGCTGCCTCGCTCCCTTGCGTTTCTATCGCATTCTCGCGCGGCCGGGTGGTGATGCTGATGCAATACTCCGCTGCGCGATGCAGGTCCTCAGTTCACCAGCCTCGTCGAGATCGTTGACACGCGGCCGGCTTCGATGGCCTGGAGGGTCAGAGTCGCGCCGCGCGCCATCTGCGGGATGAGTCGCGTCATGCTGACATTGCCGTTGCCATCGGCGACGGCTGAGCCGCCGAGTTTGGGATTGAGAATGCCCAGCGTCACGCCCATGTTGGGCAGCAACGTCTCTCCCGTGCCCTGCAGGCTGTAGAGGAAGTAGACCGTCTGCCCCGCTGAGGCTTGCGCCGCCTGGAACGTGGCCTGCTGCCCGGCGAACAGCGACGGAACCGTCAGCGTGAATGGAGCGCACACGCCGCGCGGGTTGGCCAGCGCGGTCTGCCAGCCGGTGTGGTTGATGCCGGTGCCCTGGTTGGAACTGTTCGAGCTGCTGTCGCAGCCGGCGTGGGTGTGTACGCCGATGGCCAGGCCGGTGGACTCATCGAGCACGCACGAGCCGGAGTTGCCGCCGCTCGTGTCCACGCGGTAGCGGATCGTCGTCCCGCTGAACTGCCAGAACGGACCGGTGTGGATCTTCTGCACCTGGTTCCACTCGCGCGGCACGCCGTTGCCTGTCGTGCCGTATCCGGTGATGTTGATCGTCTGTCCGTTGACCTGCGGCGGCGTGGACGCGAGGACGTGGAACTCGCCCTGCGCCTGGTAGGCCGAAAGGCCCGTCTCGGTATTGCGGAACACGCCGAAGTAGCCCCAGTCCTGGCCGATGCTGCCGCTCTGGCTCTGCTTGGAGGCAATGTCAACGGAGTACTGGTCTTCGGGCCCCGGGTTGCGCGGCGTGCCGTTTCCGTCCGAGAGCGGTACGTTGAACTGGATGACCTGCAGGCTGCTGGATGAGCAGTGCCCCGCTGTGATGAACTGGTGATTGGAATCGTTGATGAGCCACGCCGAGCAGCCGATGGGCATGGCCCGGCCGGAGCGGGCGTCGGCAGACGGAACACGATCATCGGTCGTGCCGCAGATTGTCGCGGGACCTACGGTCTCATCGACGATGCCCACGTCGATGTGGTCGAGCACGACGCGGTTGTTCCTGCTGCCGGGCCGGGCGATCAACTCGACCGAGAGCGTTTCGCCGTTGAAGTAGGCGGTGCTGTTGTACCACTCTTTGATGGTCCACGCATTGAGGTTCTGCGTGCCGCCGTCCTCGAGCGACATGATACGGATGATGGAACTCTCGGCGGTGGCGTAGTCGGGATCGAGATCGACAGACTCGAAGTACAACCGCAGCCAGCCGGCGCCGCGGGCCTCGATGATCTCCGACCAGACGACGCGCGGCTCGTTGCCGCTATTGCTGAGCAGGCCTGAATCGGAGTTGAGGTCCACGGGCTTGCTCGGGACCGGCTGGGCCTGGCCCAGGGCCGCAGCCGGCAGCGCCAGCATGGCGGAAAGGAAGAGACCACGGGTGAGACCAGTCCGGCCGAGATGATGTCCGTTCATGTTCGCTCCACGTTGAGGAAAAGTTACTGGATGACAGTCGAGATCACGTTGGTCGTTTCGCCCTGCTCGCCGGCCTGCAGCCAGACCCGCTGGCCGGAAGTGCCGCTGGGCACGCTGCGGCTGAGAATCGCCACACCCGAGCCGTTGGCCTGCACGCGTCCCGCCAGCACCGGGCTCTGAAGGGCGACGGTGATGTTGAGCGGCGGGATGGGGGTCTGCCCGGTGCCGGCCAGGCTGTAGGCGAAGTAGACATTGCCGTTGGGTGTCGCGTTGGTGACGCGAAGCGTCGCGCGCTGGCCGGCCACGAGATCGGTCGCCTCGAGTTTCATCTTCGTCACGATCTTGTTGATCGTGCCGCCGAGGCTGACGATGTAGATTTCGCCGTTGGCGTCTTCGCCGAACGACGCGATGGAACTGATCGAGCCGCCGCCGAGCTCGGAGGTGCGGTCCGTGAAGTTGGTCACCTGCTGGCCGTCGTAGTTGAACGAGTAGATGTTGCGGCTGCAGTAGTCGGCGAAGAAGTAGGTGTTGTCGAGCAGCGGAATTGCTTGCCCGCGGTAGTTGTACCCGCCGGTGATCGAGCAGCGGCCGCCGCTGTGCAGGTACTCGTAGATGGGCAGCGTGAGGGTGGGCGCGTTGCACGTGCAGCCGCTCAGGCCGGTGCAGCGCGTGCCTTCCATGCAGCGCCAGCCGTAGTTGCGCCCGCCGTCGCCGGCAAGTTCAAAATCGACTTCTTCGTTGGAGCCCTGGCCGACGTCGCCGAGGTAGAGGTCTCCCGTGATGCGATCGAAACTGAACCGCCACGGATTGCGCACGCCGATGGTCCAGATCTCGTCGCGCACCGCGGGGTCGTTGATGAACGGGTTGTCGGCGGGAATGGTGTAGGGAAGTTGATCGACGTTGATGCGGAGAACTTTGCCCAGCAGTTCCTGGCCGTTCTGAGCGCGGTTGCCAGGATCATTGGCGCTGCCGCCATCGCCCATGCCGATGTAGAGATAGCCATCCATCGGCGAGAACTGCAAACACCCGCCGTTGTGGTTCGAATACGGCTGGCTGACGGTCAAAACGATCTCTTCGGAATTGAAATCCGCCACATCGGGGTCGGCGGTCACTTCGTATCGGGCCACAACCGTGTTGCCCGAGGTGTTCGTGTAGTTGATGAAGAAGTAGCCGTTGCTGTCGTAATCAGGATGGAACGCCAGGCCGAGCAGCCCGCGCTCGCCGCCGGTGCTGATGCGGGTGCGCACGTCGAGAAACGGCGTGGTCAGCAGGTTGCCGTCCTTGATGATGCGGATCTGGCCGGCGTTCTGCTGGAGCACGAAGAGGCGCTGGGTGTCGCCAGGAGGCGAGGTGACGTAAAGCGCGCCTGACAGGCCGCTGGCAACCTGTTCGACGGCGAGTGTCTGCGCCTGGGACGGGGAAGCGGTAAACGAAACGGCGACGACGCCGAAACACGCGACGGCGTACGCCACCGCGCGGTGAATTGGCTTGCGGTACATGGTCTCTCCCTTCGAGGTCGGTTCGATGCAATTCGGCGACAACACAACCGCACACGGCCGGAGATTGTTCCGATTCGCATGGACAGTGCCCCGCCGCCGGGTGATGCGGAAGACTCCCTGAGGAGCCCGGTTCGATCTGTTACCGTTCAAGATACCGCCGGATCCGCTGCTCTGCAAGCGGCAAAGCCCGGATAACGCAACAAGTTACCGTTTTTCGGCGTCTGATCGGCTGTTTTTGCCGCGCGAGCGTCGGTCATCTTGCGCGCGGGCCGCGCGGCGATCAAGCCTGGCCGAGCGGGCGCGCCTCGCGGAACGGACGGGTCGTGACCGTGTTGAAGGCGAAAGCGAGGATGGTCACCAGCAGGCCCGCCGCCCACGCCGTCCGACGCGGCCAGATGTCGAATTCGGGGCGCGAGGTGTGCCCTACCTTTTCGGCCAGGGCTTCGGTGTTGGCGTCGTGCAGGGTGGGCGGGACCAGTTCGCTCGGCTTGCTCTTGGGCAGAGGCACGAGGCCGGACTCCCGCGCCTGCTTCTGAGCTTCCACGTCCTTCTCGTAGGCCTCGAGCCGCTTTTCGTAGATCTCGTCGGCCCCGCTGACGAAGAACATCTCCGCCAGCTGCGAGTCGTCCGGCGGATACATCCGGCCGACGGCGGTCGGACCGGGCAGGAACCACATCGGCGCGACGATGGCCAGGGGCATGAGGACGGCGCCAACGAGCGCGTAGCCCAGGCGCAGCCCGGCGCCCATGCCGAGCCAGAAGATGACGAGCATGATCGGGATCATGTTCGGGATCTGGAAAGCGCCCGCAAAAAAGCCAACCGCCACACCACACGCCAGAAAAGAGATGAGTCTGCCCATATGGCGGCAATGCTAGCGGCGTAGCGGCGAGGGACAACAAGGCCGTCCGCGCGGGTCGCTTCAGCGGCCGGGCTGATCAGCCGGACTCTCTTCGATGGTGACGCTGACGCCGCCGTTGGACGTCTCGATGGTGGATTTCGGGCCGGCCCCCGAGAGGCGGATGGTCCGCCGGGACTTGCTGCCTTCCACGGCCGTGCTCGGTCCCTGGACGTTCACGCTTCCATTCGAAGTCGAAGCCGCAATGACGCCGCCCATGGCGGCCGGGATTGTCAACGATACCGAGCCGTTTGAGGTCTTGATTTGGATCGGCCCCGTAGCGCCGCGGTCGGCGCGACACGTCACGCGCCCGTTCGAAGTCTCCACCGTGGCCGAGGCGGCCAGGCCGGCAATCTCGATCGATCCGTTGGAACTGTGGGCGTCGATCGACCCCGCGGCGTCGATGACTTCAATGCGGCCGTTTGAAGTGCGGATGCGCGCGCTCCCGCCTTGATCATGCAATCGGACGCTGCCGTTGCTCGTGTGGACGTCCGCATCGCCGCCGAGACCGGTGAGCGTGACGCCGCCGTTCGAGGTCCTGACGGTGATGCCGTGCACATTCGGCAGGGTGATATCCAGAGCGCACGAATCGCTCGGCCGACGCCCACCGGGAAAGACAGATCGAATCGAGAGCACGCCATCGGCCAGGCGCTCGGCCACAACTTCAACTCCGGCGAGGCGCTCGTCGGCCTCCTGCTGCGTGTCGCCCATCGCGGTGATGGAGGCGATGATCGTGACGGCCTCGGCAGCGCCGTCGGCGGTCACGGCAACCGAGCCGTTCTCAGTGGCAACGTCGAGTGCGGATGCGGGCGCGTGTGCGGCCGTAATCGTCTGCTGACCCTTGGATCGGTAGCCGGCTAGTTCAGCACAGCCGGACATGCACAGCGCGGCGGTCAGTGCCGTCGCCAGAAAGGCTCGTGAGGGAATGGACAACATGATTCGGTCTCCTTCGAGTGGGCCCAGGCGTGCCGCCGCGCGCCTGGCCGAGTTGATATGATTGCCCAGTTGTTGGGACTCGGCGGGCCACGCTGTCAAAATCCTGCGGATTTTCGCCTGATGGACCGGGCTGGCGCGTCTCAAAGGTCTGGCCCCGGCTCGCATTCGGCCCTTTTCCTGCCCGTCCCCCAACCGGAGAACCGCCCATGCTCACGCTCAACTCTTTTGCGCACACAGTCTTAGGTTCGGCTGCCGGCGCTTTTGTGCTGGCAGGAGCGCTTGCAGTCGCATGCCCCGCGCCCGCAAGCGCCCAGATCATGCGGTTCACCACGAGTTCCCGCGTCGACAATTCAGCAGGCGGCATCAACGAAGCCGATGTCCGCGCGCTCATCGAGACACTTCATCTGGACGCCGACCAGGAGGCGCTGGTCAAAGCGCTCTATGACGGTCACCGCGCCGCGTGGAGCGACGCCGCCACGGCCCACAAGGAGCGCGTGCAGGCGGCGTTCGAAGCCAGCCGGGCTTCCAATGACTGGACCGACATGGGCAAGAAGACGCAGCAGCTCCAAAAGCAATGGGAAGCCGAAAGCCTGCGACTGGAGACCGACTTCTTCGCCAGCGTTAAGGGCCTGGTGTCTGACGATCAGGCGGCCGCGTGGCCGCGCTTCGAGCGCGACCGCCGTCGCCGCTCGCTGCTGGCGTCCCAGTCGCGGTTGGCCGGCGAAGGTGTCGATCTCATCGACGTGGCCGAATCGATCGAGGTTCCCGGCGAGGCCAGCGCGCCCATTGAACCGGTCTCTTCGCTGTATGCCGAAGAGATGGACGCTGTCCTCGCTGAGCGCTCGCGCGCGATCGAGTCGCTCGAAAAGGCGTCGACTCCCAGCACCGAAGGCGACTTCGGCTCGATCGACTTTGAGGCGGTCAAGGAGCAGCAGTCTCGCGTGCACGAACGGCGCCTGGCCGTGCGCGATCTCAACGAGCGCTACGCCGGGTTGTTCTGCGGCCAGATGAGTGCCCAGCAGGCACAGCAGTTCATGACGCTCTACAAGCAGCGCTGCTTCCCCCGCGTCTACCGCCCCACTGCTGCCGATCGGTATATCAAAACCGTCGAGTCTCTCGAGACGCTGACGGACGAGCAGTCGCAGGCGCTGGCAAATATCAAGTCGGACTACTCCCGGCAGGTGGGCGGCATCAACGACCAGCTGGCCGCGGCGATCCGCCAGAACGAGCAGGAGAGCGAGGACCAGGGATCGCTCTTCGGCGGCGATCTGGCCATGCTGCCGCCTCCTCCTCCGCCTCCGCCGGCTTCCGGAGACTCGGGTGAAGAAGAACACGCCGTGGCGATGTTCGTGATCGCGGGAGACGGCGGCGGCGCCGAAGCAGGAGCGATTCACCTCGCGCCAGCCCAGACCGCCTTTTCGTTTGGCCCTTCCGAACCGGAGGATGACACGCCGCGCGGCAAGCTCAACAAGTCCAAGCGCGAACTCGTGGCCCGCACGATCGATGCGGTGGCGGCCCTGCTTACGCCCGAGCAACTGGCGCTCGCGCCGAAACCCGATCAGGCGCAGCAACTTGCGCCCGAAGAGCGGATGCGCCGCCAGGTCGAAAAGGCGCTGGAGAACGCCGTGTTCGAGGCGACCGGCGATGGCGGCGAGTCGATCACGATCACGCTGAGTCCGTCGTCCGACGACAATTGATCCACCCGCCCGGGTCCTCTACCCGGCGCGGATGAGTCGGGTTCCGGTTCTTGCCGTGAAGTTGGGCAATAGCGCCAACCGCTGTTCGTTGCACCGGTAGAAAACTCCGGGCAAGACGCTCCGGGGGGCGGTGGCCGGCTGTTGCCGCGCCGCCGATCGTGGTTTGGGCAGCGAAAGGAAGGCTGATGAGACGCTCTTCGTGGACATCAAGGCTTGGCGGATGGGGTCGCGCGGGCATCGCCGCGCTGGCGATCGCAGCGGCCTCCAGTGCGGCGCCGGCTCAGTTCGGTGGCGGCGGCGCCGACTTTCGCACGGCGATCAACGACGGCGAGATTGATCGAATGGTCGAAGCGCTCGGTCTGGACGACAGCCAGATCTCGATCGTCGATGCGCTTTATGACGGCTTCCGCGACGCATACGAGACCGCATCTGACGACTCGCGCCAGCGCATGCGCGAGGCATTCCAGCAGATGCGCGACTCGGGCGACTGGCAGTCCGCCGCGTCCACGGGCATCACGTTCGCCCGCGAGTGGCAGGCGCAGGGGAAGGCTCTCGAGCAATCCTTCTTTGGCGATGTCAAGGGTGTCCTGACGGAAGAGCAGCTCAAACAGTGGCCCGGTTACGAACGCGACTGGCGCCGGCGCAGTTCGCTCCGGGGCGCGGGCCAGATCGGTGGGCTCGCCGGCGAGAACATTGATCTGTTCCAACTGGTCGAAGAGCTGGAACTCGATGAAACCGCGCAGACCAACGTCGCGCCCGTTCTCGACGCCTACGCCATCGAACTCGATCCGGCGCTGACGAACCGCGACCGGGCGGTCTCCGACATGACGGACCTCACCTCATCCGTTCTTGAAGGCAAGACCGACATCGAACAGCTCGATTCGAAATTCAAGAATCTGCAGCGCCTTCGCGCACAGGTGCGCGACGTGAATGACCGGTATGTTCAAGTGCTCGCGGCGAGCCTCGATCCGGAGAAGGCCCGCGCGCTCGAACTCGAGTATCGGCAGCGCTGCTTCCGCCGCATCTACTCGCCGACGCAGGCGGATCGCTACATTGAAACGGTGCGCGAGTCCGGCTCGCTCAATGAATCCCAACTTGGCGCCGTCGAAGCCATTGCCAGCGACTTCCAGGCGCAGTCCGAAGTCATCAACCGACAGTTGGCCGATCTCCAGAAGAAGCAGGAACTCGAAGACCAGCAGCGGATGTACGAACGGATCAAGATGATGGCCCAGGGCGGCTTCAACCGAGGCGAATTCGCGCAGGGTGGGGGTCAGCGCGGGCGCGGCGGCTTCGGCGCCCCCGAAGGTAATGGCCAGGTCGATCCCCGCGTCGAACTCATGCAGCAGAAGACCGACCTCGTCTCCCGAACGCTCGATTCAATCGCGGCAGTGCTCTCACCCGAGCAGCTGGCCGCGGCGCCCAAGCCCGATCCGAATCCCAGTCGTGACCGCGGCGATTTCCGCGGCCGCATGACCGACGAACAGCGCCGCGAGATGCGGGAGCGTTTCCAGAGGGAGCGCGACGGCAACTGACGGCCGAACAAACATCTCTCAAACCCGCAGGGCTCTGGGCGTATCCCAGGGCCCTGTTCGTTGCGCCGATGATCGTCGCCGAGCCACTTCGTTCACGTGACTGACTCGCCCGGAAGCCGGTCGGCGAATTCCTCTTCGGCCACGAGGTACGGCTCTTCGGATTCCTCGTCGATGCGCGCCACGCCCATTTCCAGAAGCGCGTTGAGCGCCGCTCGCTGCTCGGCCTGCTTCTTGCTCGGGCACCAGCAGGAAGGGAAGCGGCGGCCATCGATCTCGACGCACACCTCAAAGCACTTGGCGTGATCGGGACCCTTCTCGTCGAGGAGCACGTACGTGGCGGAGTGGCCGTAGCGCCGCTGCGCATGCTGTTGCAGCACCGACTTGAAGTTCTCGTGATGCCCGCTGCTGGCGGCGGCTTCGATGGGCTCGGCCATGTGCCGCAGGATGAACGCGCGCGCCGGCTCCAGCCCGCCATCGAGGTAGATCGCGGCAACGAGTGTCTCGAGCACCGCGGCCGAGAGCGAGCGCGGCAGATCGCACGGCCCGCCCATTCCCTTGCCGGTGATGAGGAGAGCATCGAGCCCGAGCGCCCGCGCGACATTGGCGCAACTGCGCCGCGAAACCGCCGCCGACTTGATTTTGGTCAGTTCGCCTTCGAGGTAGTCGGGATAGCGGTGGTAGAGGTACTCGCACACCACCATGCCGAGGACCGAGTCGCCGAAGAACTCCATGCGTTCGTTGCTCGCCAGACGGCAGTCGGCAACCGACGCGTGGGTCAGCGCGGATTCGAGTATTGATGGGTCTCTGAAACGATAGTCGAGTATGGCCTCAGCCTGCTCGCGCACCTGCTCGTCCATGGAACTTCCCTCGGGCGGCCGCTTTGGGCGGTCGCCTGGCGCCTGGTTGAGCCGCAATAGCGGCCTGGACGACCGGGCAGGTGATCGTGCCAGCCTCTGAGACGTGGCAGGCTGGCATGAGCAGATGCCCCGATCGGACCAGAAAGGCTAGCCTCGCGGGGCGGAGCAGTCCCGCTCCCCCGCCACTGCGGACCCTGAATTGCATCGGCTGGTCTGACGGGAGGATTGAATCTATACTGCCAGTCCCCCCGGCCTCGCCGGGTGCAGGTGAAATCGGCACACTTCCGGCCCCGAGCGGGCCGGTGCGAAGGCAGGTCGGATCGATGCATTACCCACACAAGACAAGCCGCATCAAGAAGCTGCGCAAAGTCGGATTTCGCGCCCGAATGAAGACCAGCGCCGGTCGCCGGATCATCAATTCCAAGCGCCGCAACGGCCGCTGCATCAACACCTATTGATGCCCGACCCGCGCTCCCGGAGCACTTCCAGACGCAGGGCCCCGATTTCCTGCGGCGACCAGACGAGGCGATGCATGCGCCCGTGTTGCAGCGTGGGAAAGGCGAGAGCGAACGACTTCACATCGAGCAGTTCAGCGCCCGTCAGCTCCACGTCATCGAGGGCGCGGTCGAAGCGCGCGATGGCGCAGTCCTGCTGGGCCTCCAGGCTGGCGACATGCGCGGCCGCCACAGCGCCGCGCAATTGCCGGTGGCACTCCACCGCAGCCTGAAAGGCGACGCGCATTTCCTCGACGACCGGACCCAGGAAGACAAGGGCCGCCATCGCCTGATCGTGGGTGAACCATCGGAGCGGCTCGAACGAGGCGAAAACCGCTCCTGCACGAACCACTTCCGCGCCCCTTGGCGCGCGGTGACGTCTTGTCGATCTGCGCCCCATGCCAACCTCTCTCCCGCGCCCCATTATGGCGCAAGACCGCCCGGCGCGTCAATGCAAAACGCGCGAATCGCTCGCTTTTTCGGTGGATTGCTGCAGATTCCAATCTGGGCAAGATCGAAGGTCTGGCTAAACGTTGAAGAGGAAGTGGCAGACGTCGCCATCTCGCATGACGTATGACTTACCCTCGGAGCGCATCTTTCCGGCGGCGCGAATGGCCTGCTCCGACTCGTATTTCACGAGGTCGTCAATGCTGTAGGTTTCCGACCGGATGAACCCACGCTGGATGTCGCTGTGCACGGCGCCGGCGGCCTCGGGCGCCGTCTCACCTTTGCGGATGGTCCACGCCCTGATCTCCGGCTCGCCCGCGGTGTAGAAGCTCTGCAAGCCGAGCAGGTCATACAGCGCCCGCGCCAGTACCGCCAGCGCCGGCTCGGTCAGTCCAAGACCTTCGAGCATCTCCTGTCGCTCGCCGGCATCGAGTTCGGCGATTTCCGCCTCCAGTTTGGCGCAGATCGGCACCATGCGCGTCTGCCCGCCCGGACGCGACTCGACCCATTGACGCAGCGCCGCCACCGCTTCGCTCTCACCTTTCAGATCGTCTTCGCCGACGTTGGCCACGTACAGCACTGGCCGCAGCGTGATCATGCCCAGCGAACGCAGTTCAGTGAGTTCTTCCGCGGACCATTCAGCAGCCCGCAGCGGCCGCTCGTCTTCGAGCACCTGGACCGCCCTGGCGGCGATCTCCGCGCGCTTCTTCCCGGCGGCGTCACCCGTCCGGGCTCGCCGCTGGGCCTTGTCCATCGCGCCTTCGAGCACCTGCAGATCAGCCAGCAGCAGTTCCGTCTCGACCGCCTGAACGTCGCGCACCGGATCGAGCGTGTCAAAGACGTGCGAGACATCGGGATCGTCGAAGCACCGCACGACGTGGGCGAGCGCATCGACCTGTCGCACGTTCTCGAGGAACGAATTGCCCATGCCCTCGCCCTGGGCGGAGCCGGCGACAATCGCCGGGATGTCTACGAGATCGATCGTCGCCGGAACGAATTTGCGCGTCTT
Organism: Planctomycetota bacterium; assembly: GCA_963205185.1. Taxonomy (GTDB): domain Bacteria; phylum Planctomycetota; class Phycisphaerae; order Phycisphaerales; family UBA5793; genus UBA5793. The sequence goes on from CAUJHZ010000045.1 coordinate 50,179, forward strand.
GATGTACCGGCCGATGAGCCCCAGCCGCGGGTCGGGGACGGGCGCTGTGCCGTGGACGGCCTTGGTCGTAGTGAACGGGTAGTTGGCCACCTCGACGTGCATGCCCGTCATCGATTTGAACAGGGCGCTCTTGCCGACATTGGGCAGTCCCACGATCCCGATTTCCATGGCGAAACGCGCTCCCGGCTGCTCAAGAGTTGGAGGTGGAGCGGTGATCGTAGGCGTTTGGCCGGGGCCGCCGTGCTACGGCGATCATCTGATTCACCTGATTCAGCGGCGCTCGGAGGCGATCAGACGCACCGGAATGCGGATGTACGGCTCGGTTGCCGACCGAGCCACGGCGGCGCGCGCTTCGTCGAAGCGGTTGGCCGGGTCCAGCCACCAGAAGATGACGTGATCCCACTGCGTCTGGCCCGGCAGGTTCGGCGCCACGAGATCGACCAGCAGCCGGCCGGCGCCGCGGCGCGACCAGGAGATGCGCAGCGAGCGGTCGGCCCCCAACTCGCGGAGCACGTTGAGGATGTCCGAGGGCGTGCCCAGCAGGGTGAACTGATAGCCGCGCGCCGCATACTGCGACTGAGCCTCGATGGGCACGCGATCGTCCGGCACGGCGACCCCGCCGGCGCTGAGCGGCAGCGGCAATGGGACCGCACCGGCCGACCCGACTCCGGGCAGCGCTGCAGGATCGCGACCGGCAAACTGATCCGGTTCGCGCTCGGCATCGAAGCGTCCCGGGATGTTCAGGGTTGCGTTGACGATGAGATCGCCGCCTCGCTCGCGCAGCCGCGCGGCAATGGTCTCGAGCGCCGCAGCTGGATCGGCGGTAACGACATCGGCAGCCAGGTCAATGTCGGTGGGCCATTGGCGCGCGATGGCGGCGACCACGGCCGGCTCGGCCGCGGCGGCAAGCGCGCTCTCAAACTCCGCGGTCGAAGACTCAATGCCGTTTCCTGGCGATTCCTCCGCAGGCGCGACAGCGATCGATTCCTCCTCGGCCGACTCGCCGCCGGGCGCAACTGCCGCGGTTTCTCCCGGAGCCGGCAGTCCGGGCGGATCGTGCATGACGATGGGGTCGGGCGCAAAGTCGCGGTCGCGGGAATCAAACTGGAGCGTGTTGAAGAGCATGAACCCGCCGCCGGTCAGCAGCAGCACGAAGCCCGCGGCAGCGGCATAGCGCTGCCAGTGCGAGGCTCGGTAACGGCGCATGTCGATCGGAGGCGCAATGAGATCGGTTTCGATCAGCATCGAACGCTCGACACCGGCGAGCACGTCGGCGACCAGCGACTCGGGCGGCTGCTCGTCCGGCAGAGAGCGCAGAGCCTGACAATCGGCCTGCATCAGCCGCAGCGAGGCGAGCAGCCGGGTGTCCGACGCGAGGGCAGCCTCAAACTCGGCCCGCTGCTGTGGCGGCATGGTCTGCTCGACATAGGCGAGCAGCGTGGCTTCATCGAATTGTCCGGGGCTGGAGCGTTGCATTTGGGGCAGTTCAGTTCGCGGCAGATCTCACGGCGGGCTTCTCCAGTTCGTGCAGCGCCTTGCGCAGCGCCACGCGGGCTCGAAACAGGCGGCTCTTCACGGTGCCGATCCGCAGATCCAGCACGTCAGCGATGGTCTCATAGTCGAGACCCCGGCCATCCCGAAGCACCAGCAGCGCCCGGGCTTCATCGCCCAGCGCTTGCAGGGCATCAACGAGCAGCCGCCGCTGCTCACTGGTTTGGACGCTCTGATCCGCCGTCGGTTCCAGGTCCAGGGGCGATTTAGGCCAGGCGTCGCCGGAATCGGGCGATTCCAGCCCCCCCTGCACGACCAGTCCCCCGCCGGCGCGGGCGGTCCGCCGCCGGCGCAGGTGCGAGATGCTCGTATTGACCGCGAGGCGATAGATCCAGGTGGAAAGCGACGAGCGGCCGTCAAACCCGCTCAGATCGGTAATGACCTTGGTGAGCACTTCCTGGGTGAGGTCCGCGGCGTCCTCGCGATGATTCACCATGCGGCTGCACAGGCTGAAAACGCGCTGCTGGTACGACTCGAGAAGCCTTCCCATGGCGGCGGCGTCGCCAGCGCGGGCTCGCTCGACCAGTCGGGCTTCCTCTGCCCCGGGATCGGGTTGGGCCTTGTTCTCCAGACTCACCTGTCTCCCGCCGACGCCCTACCATGGCCTGACCGAACGCGAACGGTCTCCGACTCACCGCAGGCGCTGAATCGATTCATGAACTCACCCTCGAGCGAATCATACACGACCTACGTCTCGCCGCTTGGGTCGCGCAATGCGTCGGCCGAAATGCAGGCGATCTGGAGCCCGCAACGCAAACATTCGACCTGGCGGCGGCTCTGGCTGGCCCTGGCCGAAGCCCAGCAGGAGCTCGGCCTGCCCATCACCGACGAACAGATCGCCGAACTGCGGGCCCACCTCGACGACATCGACTTTGAGAAGGCCGCCGAGCACGAGGCCCGGCTGCGCCACGACGTGATGGCCCACATCCACACCCTGGGCGAGGTGGCCCCCAAGGCACGACCGATCATTCACCTCGGCGCGACGAGCCAATTCGTCAACTGCAACGCCGAGATCATTCTCCTGCGCGATTCGCTGCGACTGACCGCCGGGAAGATCGCGTGCATCATCGACGCGCTGGGGAGCTTCGCGCTGCGCTACCGCGCGCTGCCGACGCTGGGTTTTACCCACTACCAGCCGGCGCAGCCGACCACTGTCGGCAAGCGCGCCGCGCTGTGGGCCAACGATCTCGCTCTGGCGCTCGATGAAATCGAAGTGCGCATCGACCGGCTGCGCCTTCGAGGCGCCAAGGGCGCCACGGGAACGCAGGCGTCATTCCTGTCGCTGTTCGATGGCGACGCCGCCAAGGTGGATGAACTCGACCGCCTCGTAGTTGCCAAACTCGGCTTCAACGAAAAGGGAACGTACGCCGTGACAGGGCAGACGTATCCCCGGCTCGTGGACGCTCAGCTGCTCAACGCCGCAGCCGTGGTCGCCGCGGCGCTGCACAAGATCGCCACCGATCTGAGGCTGCTGGCCAATCGCAAAGAAATCGAAGAGCCGTTCGGCGCTTCGCAGGTCGGCTCGAGCGCCATGCCCTACAAGCGCAATCCGATGCGCTGCGAGCGCATCTGCGCTTTGTCGCGCTTCGTGATGTCGATGCCGGCCAACGCGCTGCAGACCGCGGCGACGCAGTGGATGGAGCGCACGCTCGACGATTCGGCCAATCGCCGGCTGACGCTGCCCGAGACTTTTCTCGCCCTCGACGGCGCGCTGGATCTCATGCACAACGTGGCGGCGGGGCTGGTGGTGCACGAGCCGGTCATCGCGGCGAACCTGCTGGCCGAACTGCCGTTCATGGCGACTGAGAATTTGCTCATGGCCGCCGTCCGCAACGGGGCCGACCGGCAGCACGTGCACGAACTGATCCGAACCCACAGCCAGGCGGCCGGCCAGCGGGTCAAGGCCGAGGGGCTGCCCAACGACCTGATCGACCGCTTGCGGGCCGAGCCCGCGTTCGCGGGGGTGGATTTCGACCGCGTCATGGAGCCGGCCCAGTACATCGGTCTGGCCCCGCAGCAGACGGATCGGTTCATCGAGCAGGTCGTGGAGCCGATCCGCCGGCGCTATGCGGACAGCCTGCACGGGCCGGCCGAACCCCATGTCTGAATCGAGTTTGGCCGTCTGGCGCGTTCGATAACCGCCGTTCACCAGATCGGGTGCAATGGATGCCGCGGGCGGTCAAGTCGCGCGGCGGTGGTGCCGATATCGCAGGGTGTACGTGTCCGGAAACGCCAGAGTGAGGCCATAGCCAGGGAGGGCGTGATGTCCACCATCACCCAGGAGAGTCGCGAAGCCGTCGTCAACAAGGCCGTTGCGGAAATCAGCCACATCGCGACCCTGCCGGAAGTCACGCTTCGCATCATCGATCTCGTGGAAGACCCGAGTTCGACGGCGCAGGACCTCAATAAACTGATCACGAACGATCCGGCGCTGTGCAGCCGCATCCTCAAAGTCGTCAACTCGGCGTTCTACGGCCTGCCGGGGCAGATCGGCTCGATCAATCGCGCCATCGTGCTCCTCGGCCTCAACGCTGTCAAGAACATCGCCATCGCCACGAGCCTGGCGAAACTGTTCCGCGGCGGCGAACTCTGCCCGACCTTCTCGGCGCGCGACTTGTGGATTCACTCGACCGCCGTGGCCGCGGCGTCGAAGCTGATCGCGGATACCGCGTCGATCGGCCTCTCCGACGAAGCCTTTCTCGCCGGGCTGCTGCACGACGTGGGCATCATGGTCGAGATGCAGGCGGGCCGCCACAAACTCATCGAGGTCTTCGAGCGCATGGGCCAGGCCAAGACGCCGTTCATCGGCCTCGAAGACGAAGTGCTCGGCGCCAACCACCAGGATTTCGGTCGTGCGCTGTGCGAGCGCTGGAAGTTCCCCAAGAGCTTCTCCTACGTCACCGGATACCACCACCGGCCGCTCGAACTCGACCCGTCTTCGCGCACGCTGACCAACGTCGTGTACGTCGCGGACTGGCTGGCCAAAAAGTCGCAGGTCGGCTTCACCGCCGACGTGACGACTGAGCAGGTGGAAGCGGCCATCCTCGACGAACTGCGCCTGACCGAATCCGAACTCGAGCACGTCGAAGAGCAACTGCCCGACGCGATCGACCAGGTCAACGCGTTCCTCGGCGGGTGATTCGAGAGCGAAACGTTCGCGAGCGACGGTGAGAGTGCTCAGGACGTGGCCAGGCGGCCGCCCTTGAGTTCGACGATCCGGTCCGCCCGGCTGGCGATGGCGCGGTCGTGGGTAACCATCACAATCGTCTGGCCCTGACGGTGGGTCTCGGCGATGACGTCGAGAATCTGCCCGCCGGTGACGGCGTCAAGATTGCCCGTCGGTTCATCGGCCAGCAGGAGTGCCGGCTCGTTCATCAGGGCCCGCGCGATGGCGACGCGCTGGCGCTCGCCTCCGGAAAGCTCGGCTGGTTTGTGGCGGGCGCGATTGCTCAGCCCGAACGCGTCGAGCAGTTGAGCCGCGCGCCTCATGAGTTGACTGCGCCTGCTCAGGTAGCCGAGATGGCCGTAGCGCACCATCGACGCGAGCGCCGTGTTCTGCAACACGTTCATCTCGGGCAGCAGGTGGTAGAACTGAAACACGAACCCCACCGCGGTGTTGCGGTAGCGGTCTTTCGCCTTGGCCGACCACTTGTTGATGTTCTGCTCCCGGTAGAGCACGGTGCCGCCGTCGCGGTCGGGCCGGTCGAGCGCGCCGCACAGGTGCAGCAGCGTGGACTTGCCCGAACCCGAGGCGCCCAGCACGGCGACCCACTCGCCCTCGCGCACGTCGAAATCCAGCCCTTTGAGCACCGGCACATCCACCCGGCCCAACCGGTAGGTCTTGCGAAGCGAGCGGACTTCGAGCAGGTGCGTCATGGAACGGATCTCACTCGTAGCGAAGCGCGGAAACGGGGTCGATCAGCGCCGCGCGCACCGAAGGCAGCAGCGCGCCCAGGACCGCAAACAGCACGCCCGCAGCCATGATCATCGTGGCAAAGACGGGATTGACGTCGTTGGGCACCTCGTCGAACATGTAGACCTTGGGATCCCAGATCACGATGCCGAATTGCTCGCCGAGGAAATGATGAATGGGGTTGATGTTGTGCACGATGAGCACCGCGAGGCCGCAGCCAATGGCGGCGCCGAGAATGCCGAGGATCAGAGCGTACAGGAGAAAGAGCCAGGTGATCCCAAGACGCGAAGCGCCCACGGCACGGAGGATGCCGATGTCGCGCGTCTTCTGTTGCACCACCGTCCAGAAGATCGAGAGCACGAGAATCACGGCGACCAGGCTGATGATCGAAAACAGCGTCATCACCAGCGCCGTCTCATTCTTGACCGCGCCGATGTACAGCGCGATCTGCTCCTCCCAAGTGCGGATGTTCATCTGAGACGGCGGCGGCATCGCGCCGACGTGCCGCTCGAACACGCTCGCGTACGCCTCCTGCACCTGCTCGCGCAGTCGCACCGGCGCCACGCCCGCCCTGGCCTTGACCACGATGCGCGTCACGCGCCCGGGCGTCATGCGGCCGGTGGGCACCGGGTCGCCGAACTCGTCGAACTCCGTGGTGCTCAATTCCCGCACCGGCTGCATGCCGAGCATCTTCTGCACGACATCAACCGGCACGAAGACATACGCGGAATCGACGTCGTACCTCTCGACCGCAAACTCGTTCACGACCGGAAAGACGCGGCTCTCAGGGTTGCGTATGCCGCCCTCGTCCGTGAGCGGAAGCACGGTGAGCGTGACCTCGCGCGTGGGCATGAACCACGTGCCCCTGAAGTCATACGAGCGGCCGGCGACGCGCTCGTTGACGATGCTGACGCGAATGCCGGGCACGAGTCCGGGCGAGCCCGCAGGGGTCTGCAGCGTGCGGCCGGCGACTTTGAGTCGTTCGAGAAGTGACTCGTTGGCGCCGTGCGGATTCTGCCACTCGGGGGTGTGGTTGCGCAGCCCTTCGGGGCCGATCGGTCCGAGGCTTTCAAATTCGGGATCGAGCAGCGAGCCGTGGAGGATGCGCCGCCAGTCGAGCAGCGACTCGTCCGGCTCCCACTGCTCGCGGCGGATGTCGCCCGCGGGCAGCCGCTTTGCTTCCGCCTCGGTGAGCGGCCGCCAGTAGAGCGTGGAGGCGTAGCCCGTGACCGCGTCGTAGGACTCGGGATCGATGCCGACGACCTGGACCTGGGCGATCTGGTTGTAGGGCATCTTGAGCAGCCCGTAGGTCTCGATCATCGGCGAGGCGGCCTCGACGGTCTTCAGACGCCGCAGTTCGTCAAGGACCTCTTCGTACCAGGCGAATCCGGTGACCGGGCCGTCGATGGCCACGTCGCCGATGAGTTTCCTGCCGGCCTGGGTGACCAGATCCAGAAAGCCGTTCATCACCGAGAACACGATGATGACCATGGCCGTGCACAGCGCGACCGAGAGCATCGCCAGCAGGGGGATGATCTTGCGCAGCAGGTAGCGGCTTGTGAGCGAGGCCTGGTACAAGGCGGCGGAGACTCCCGGGACAGGCCCCATAAACGCGTCGGACCGGTCCGAACGCAATCCTACGGCCGGCGGGGGGAACGATCCTCATCCGGCGGGCGCAGGGCGTCGATGACGGTATCGGGCAGGCCCGCTCGCGGGCTACACTGAGACTCGCATCCCCCCTACTGTTTCGGATTCATTCCACGAACTGCTGCCGGAAGCACATGGCCGGCCGCGTCATAGCAAGTTGACGGAGGACCAGAAAATTGATCACCAACACTACCCGATGTGGACGTTTTGCCGCGCCCCTGCTGGCGGCGGTCCTGTGCGCGACCGCAGCGCCGGCGCTGGCGCAGCCTGAAGGTCGCGACGCGTACCGGATCGACATGAAGGGCTTCATCCCGCCGGTCATGACGATGCACCGGCCCCAGGATGAGGTGGACCTCGGCGACGGGCTCAAGTACGTCATCCTTCGACCCGGCAACGGCACCGACATCATCGACGGCACCGACATCGCTTTCGAACTCAACTGCTTCACGACCAAGGGCGAACTGCTCTACTCGTCGCGCGAGCCGGGCAACAAGCCCGCGGGAGTGAAGATCCCCGGCACGCAGATGTGGCCGGCGCTCGAGAAGGCGATGATGGGCATGAAGCGCAGCGAGTTTCGCAAGATTCTCATGCCCAAGGAACTCATGCCCGAAGGCGGCATGGGGCCGCTGCCCGGCGACACGGACATCGTCCTCGAGGTCGGCCTGTTTGCCGTCGCCCCGCCGGTCGATCCGATCATCGCCAATCGCGGCAAGGACGGCAGCACCTGGATGGATCTCAAGCTCGGCCAGGGCGAGGTCTTCGATGCAAACGGCTTTGCCACGTGCCACATCAACGTCTTCAACGACCTCGGCGAACTGATGGGCTCAACGTCCATCACTCGCGTTCCGCTTGAGGTCGCCGGCGATGCGGACCGCTACTGGGTGCGCTACGCCCACGGCATGCAGCCCGGCGGCACGCGCATCATCGAGTTCGACGAGCCCGAGGCGTACCGCAAGATGCGCCTGCAGAACGCCGGCCTCAACGCAGTGGACGTCAACAGGAAGCACCGCTGGCGGATGATGGTGGACTGCCTCATCGTCACCCCGCCGATCAAGATGACCGAGCACGATCCGTCCAAGGAAGTAGACATCGGCGACGGGATCAAGATCGTCGATCTCGTGATCGGCGACGGCGAGACCTACCCGCCCGCCACCCCGCCGGGTGAGGAGAAGAAGTCGTGGACGCCGCGGCTCAACTATGCCTCATGGAACGCCGACGACGGCACGCTCTTTGACAGCAGTCTCAAGCCCGGCGGCCAGCCCATCGACTATTCACCCGGCCTCTATCCGAGCGTCTGGCAGCGCGGCCTGGTGGGCATGCGCAAGGGCGGCAAGCGCAAGATGATCGTGCCTCCCAACATCGACAAGGGCCAGGACTTCCGCCAGATTCCCGACGATCGCGGCTTCATCTACGAACTCGAACTGCTCGACTGGACGCCGGCGCTGTTTGATTTCACTAACGAGGAGGGCGTCCTCGACATCGGCACGGAGCAGCCGATCGACCTGGGCGGCGGCACCGCGGCCGATCAGGGCGGCGGCAAGTAAGGTCCTCGCTCGCGAGACAGTTTATCAGCAACGAGCCCCGCACCATGGTGCGGGGCTTTTCAATGTGGGATTCCACCGCGATTGGTGTCGCGTTGCCGGAAAGGACCCACTGCCGCGGATACGCTGTAGCGTTCAGACGTCGTCGGCTCGAGGCACGCGAGGGCAAGGCCGTTGACCGAACGCGACATGAGCGATGAATTGCGCCGGCTGTCGGATCGACTCGACCGCATCGAGCGCCTGCTCGACCTTGACCCGCTCGAAGTAGAGCGCAAGGCCGACGCTGCACCGCCTGCCGAGCCGCCGCCCCATGCCCCGGCGCCTCCCGCAATGGTGGCGCCACACCAGGCGCCTCCGACGGCCCCACCAAAGCCCCCACCGCCAACGCCGAGCCTGCCAGTGGTGACTTTCGAGCCGGTGGCGACAGCGAGCATGGGCGCGCCGCCGCTGCGCAGGGCGATCAACAAGCCGGCCGCGTATGCGGCCAAGGTCCAGCAGCGACCGCCTCGCAAGCCGGCCGCCAAGCACGGCTCACTCGAAGTGGCGATCGGCGCCAAGTGGGCGGCGTGGATTGGCGCGCTGGTCATGGTCGTCGCCTGTGCGCTGTTCATCAAGGTCGCCTATGACGCAGGGTGGTTCGCTGCCGTCAGCATTCCGATGCGGTGCGCCATTTCGGCGCTGTTTGGAGCCATCCTGCTTGGCTGCGGTGAGTTCGCGCTGCGCAAGATCGGTCGCGCAGCCTCGGTCGGACTCTTCGGCGCCGGGCTGGGCACGCTCTACGTCACCACGCTCGTGGCGTTTCGCCTCGAGGTTCTCGGATCGGCCGGGTTGACACTCGTGCTGCTGGCGATCGTGGCGGCCATCGGCATCGGCGTGGCGCTCCGTGCCCAGATGCTCAGCATCGGCGTGCTCGCGATCATCGCAGGCTACGCAGCGCCGCTGCTCGTTCCAGGCGCGGGCGAGTTCCGCGCAGCGCTGCCAGGCTATCTCACCATGATGCTGCTCATCGGCCTGGGCTTGTCTGCGCTGCGGCCGCGGCCGTTTCGCCCGCTGCGCGTCGTGACCGTCGCCGGGCATGGCGCCCTGGCCACGCTGTGGCTGTTTAACGCGGGCTGGACCGGCGCCATCCTCGAACTCTCATTCATCACCGGCTGGTGGATGATGATCACCGGCGAGGCAGTCTGGGCCGCGATTCGCAGACAGTCTTCGCTGGGCAATCCGATTATCAGCCTGCTCACCACCGCGTGGTATGCGATCTTCGGCTGCGTGCTGCTCACGACCACCACGACGCTGCCGGCCGGGCTCACCGGCGCGTTCGCAGCCGGACTGGGCGTGCTGTCCGCCGCCATCGCCATGCAGTTCGGGCCGGGGATCGAGACGCTGCGCCGGCGGCCGGAGATCGCGATCGAAAAACTTGCCGCATCGCTGTGGGTCCAGGCAGGCAGCCTGCTCATCGTCGCCGCGGCCCTGCAGTTCCGCGACTACGGCATGACCATCGCGTGGCTGGTCATGGCCGTGGCGGCGATCGAAGTCGGCCGGCACATTCGTTCGGTGGCGCTTGACCGCTTCGGTCTGATCGTGGGCGCGCTGAGCGTGCTGCGCTTGATGTCGATCGACCTGTTTCGCGGGGCGGGCGTTTCGGCGCTCAACGTCGGCTCGATCAGCATCTCCCAATGGGGCCTGCTCGTGCTGGGCGCGCTGGCGGCGCTTCATCTGGCGGCGTGGAGGCTGCGGGTGACGGAGAAACCGGTGCGCCGCTGGACGCCAGGAGCGCTGGTCGTGCTGTCAGCGGCGCTGTGGGTGGTGGCCACGCAGATCGAGTATTTCGATCAGAGCCGCGTCGCGGCGGCGGCATGGCTGCTCGGCGCGGCCGTGTTCATTGCGGCCGGCGCCGGCGTGATTCGACTGCCCTATCTGAGCACGGGCGTGTGCCTGTCCTTGCTGACCGTCCTTCGGCTGACGGCTGTTGACCTGCTAAACAGCGGCAGTGGGGACAGCGCCTTCTCCGTGGGCAGCTTTGCCGTTTCGCAGTGGACGGTGCTCGCGCTCTTCAGCATGGTGGTGCTCAACTTCGCCGCCTGGCTCGTGCAGCGGCGCGGCACGGCGCTGCCTTTTGCCGCGCCCACAGTGCTCATTTCGGTTGCCGCCGCGATGTGGTTCATGGCGACACAGCTCGATCTGCGCGACTACGGCGTGCTCGTCACCACGGCCTGGCTGGCCGGCGCCGTGGCCACGCTCGGCGCCGGCGCGGCCGTCACGCGCTTGCCGTATCTCGAGGTCGGCGGCGTCATGGTTGCGTGCGCGGCGCTGCACTGGCTGGGCGTCGATCTCATCGGCCGGCGCTCCGAATCGCTCGACGAGTGGATTGCCGTGTGGCCCGTGCTCAATGCCACGGCGGGAGTCGGAGTGCTCATCATGGCGGCCGGGGGCCTGCTGGTGTGGATCGATCGACGCCGGCCAGGCGGCAGCCGCGGCATCGCTGAACCCGTTGTGTACGCGATCGGTCTGACGCTGATGATCCTGCTCAGTTTCGAGATCGACCGCGCCGTGGCGATCTACGAGCACGGCCAGGGCGAAGCACTGCGCGAGCGCTGGGCGCCCGGGCAATTGCTGGCGCTGTGGCTTACGCTGCTGTGGGGATTGACGGGAGTGTTCACCGCGGTGTTCGGTGCGCGGAGCCGGCGGCCGAGCATCATGTGGACCGGCGCGTGGGCGGCGGCGCTGTGCTGCGGAGCGTGGCTCGCGGTGGACACGCTTTACTTCCGCTTTGCCGCGGGCGCCGGCCGGGCGAGTGTGATCTTCAACCTGCAATTCTTCACCGGCCTGCTGCTGGCCGCGAGCCTGGGCGTCGGCGTGCGGCTGATGGGCTATCGCCGCGGCGGCGGGCGATTCAGCAATTCGATTGATGCGCGGGGTGATTTTCTCAATGTCGCGCTGGCGCTCATCGCCATAATCGGCCTGTGGCTGGGCTCGCTGGAGATCGACCGCTTCTTCAATCCGGACACCTCGGCGCTGGCAAACGCCGCCATGGCGCGGCAGACGGGACTGAGCATCTACTGGGGTGTGTACGGCATCGCACTGGTGGTGATCGGCTTTGTCTGGCGCATTGCCGAGAGCCGCTACGCCGGTTTGGCGCTGCTGGCCATCACGCTGGTCAAGGTCGTGGTGGTTGACATGAGCGACGTGCAGTACATCTATCGCGTGGCGTCGTTCATGAGCATCGGCCTGCTGTTCGTGCTCACTTCGGTCGCCTATGCCAAGATGGCGCCACGCCTCCTGGCCGGGGCCGGCGGCGAAGCGAACGCGGATGGGGACGGACCCTGACCTCTGCACATTTGCCGGCGGATTCTGCGATCCCGCTTGTCGAAAACGGTCGAAAGTAAGAATGGCCGGGGAGATCCTGCTCGCACGGAGAGCGACGTTGTCCCCTTGGTCGTACGGTCAATCCCGACTCAGGTTCATCGGCCAACTGGCGCTGGTGGTGGTGCTGCCGTGGCCGCTTCGCGCCAGCCTCGCTCAGTCGCTCGAACTGGGTAGTGTCATCCCGTCATCGCTCAAGGGCCAGGTGAGCATCGAGCACCCGCCCGGCGAGCCTCCTCGCCTGCACGTCAACGCGCGCCTGCGCGGCTCGGCGCCGCATGGCGTGGTGTCGCTGCCATTCGATTTGCGCGATGGGCGCATCGTGCTGACGAACATGACCCTTCTCGAGCCCACGGCGCCTGGCGCCGAGCACGTTCTCGATCTGCTGCTCGACACGAGCGCGCAGGGCTCGCTGCTGCTCAGCGAGCGCGACGCCGCGAGATGCGGGGCCTGGGTTTCGGCCGAGGTGGGGCTGCAGCGCACCTGCGGCATCCGCGGAGGCGCCGAGTTTCTTTCGGGCGCGCTGGGCGGGCTGCGGCTTGGCGGAGTTTCGATGGAGCCGATCCCCGTTCGGACCAGTTCAGAGCCCATGGCGCCGCGCCTGGGCATCGACGCGCTCGCCGCGTTTGAGGGAGTGATTCTCGACTGGCCGCGCCGCCGGCTGCTGCTGGTTGTCCGCCGCACGCTCTACTCGGCCGACTCGCCGCCGTCGCGCGCCGCGATCGACGCGCTGGCCGCAAATGCGCACTGGACGAGCACGCCGCTGCTGCTCGGCGCTACGGCGGACTCGGTCGAGAGCCTGCGCCACGTGTTCATCATCTCGCGCGGCATGTGGCCGCGCATCACCATCCGCGTCGGCGACCGCGAGTATTCTGCTTTGGTGAGCACGGGCTACGCCGGCGACGTGTGGCTGCGCCAGGGTGTGCAGTGGCCGCTTGAAACGCCGGGAGCGGGCGTCTCAACGATTCTCGATGCCGCCACCCCGCTCCGGACGCGCCGACTCGGCGCGGCCCTTCGCATCGGAGATCGCGCGTACCACGACGTCCAAGTCGAAACCAACTGGCAGCCGCCGGCTGAGATGACCGACGTACCCGTCGATGCGGTCATCGGCCTGGGCCTGCTCAGCCGCGCGCCGGTCTGGCTCGACTTCGAAGCCGGAGTGCTGCGGGTATGGATCGGCGGAGATACGGTCGCGGCATTCGCCGGCGCTCGTCCATCAGACTGATCGCCTCAAGAAAAAGAAGCGGCCCCGCACGAAACATGCGGGGCCGCGAGGGTTGGATGTGATGGAACCGACTCGATGCATTACGGGATCTGCGCGACGTTGCTCGTGTTGCAGGATCCCGCTTCGACCAGTTGCAGGAAGTGACCGCACGCCGCGGTACCCGCCCGTCCATTCACGGAACCCGACCCGCTGCCGGTGCCAATGGTGTTGATGAGTTGCACGCTGCCCTGCACACCGAGCATGGTGCCCGCGCACGGTCCGCCGGGGATGATGGTGCTGCCCTGGTTCTGTCCGAAGACGATGCCCTGCTGCACGCTCGGCGTCGCGTTGTTCCAGGAGACCGTCAACGTGCCGGGGCACACTCCCGAGATGCGAAGCGTGTAGCGACCCGCGCCGCCGGTAACTGCGGCGAGGCCATCGTGCGCGCCGAGGCCCGAGAGGCGCAGCGTGCGCGCGTAGCCGTTGTTGGGATCGATGCTGTAGAGGTTGCCGCTCCAGTCGATGAGCCAGTACAGGCCGGTGTCGTCGTCGTAGGCCATTCCGCAGTTGTTGAAGAACGCGCCGTCGTTGAGCAGCGTGGTGTTCGCATTGCTGGGATCAACTGAATAGAGATCGCCAGGGCCGGCGAATGCGGCGACGATCAACTGCTGGTTCGGGTCGTACGTCATCGCATCCATGCCGATGCTGGTGAGCCCGATGACCGTAAGCTGGGCCGTGCTGAGGTTGATCTCGCAGAAGCGGAAGTTGCGGGTGGACTCGCCGCAGTACATCTTGCCGCCGTTGGGGTCGTAGACGAGGCTGAACATGTCCGGCGATCCGTGCGTGCCGACAAAGGTTGCGCCTCCGCTGGTGAGATCGACCGTGTACAGGCCGGTACCGGCAAAGCCCTGCACCATGTACATCTTTCCCGAGTTCGGGTCGTAGCCGAGATCGCCGAAGTCGAACCCGACGCCCAGCGGCCCGATGTCGGTGAAGGTCAGCGTCTGCGTGTCGAGCGCGCGAAGCATGTCGTCGCCGGTGCGGATCGTGTACAGCGTGCCGGCCTGCGCAATACCGGCCGCGAGACCGACACACGCCGCCGCCATTCCAATTCTCAGTTTCATGTCTTCCTCCACTTCGTTGGTTGATGCGATCAATGGGCTGTGACGCCACAGCTCCCATGCGCCCGGCTCAGCAGGCCGCACCCGATGGCCGGGCTCAGCAGTATGACGCGCTGCGGCGCTCTTGTCAATAGCGCCGCCCACCCCGAATCGGATCGTGGCCGGATCAGGCGGTCGGTATGAGTGGCTGGGGTTTATCCACCTCCAGCCGCAGCGGCAGCAGCAGGCTGAAGGTCGAGCCGGCGCCCAATTCGCTGGTCACCGACACCGAACCGCCCAGCAGAGCCGCGAGTTCGCGGCAGATGGCCAGGCCCAGCCCGGTGCCCGCGTGACGCCGCGTGTGGCTCGCATCCACCTGGCGGAACTTCTCGAAGATGATCTGCTGGTCTTCGGGGCTGATGCCCGGGCCGGTGTCGCTCACCGAAACCCGCACCTGGTCGCCGGCTTCGGTGGTGCGCAGGCGCTCGGCGGTCAGCGTGATGCGCCCGCCCGGCGGGGTGAACTTCACCGCGTTGGAAAGGAAGTTGAAGATGATCTGCTGGAACCGGCCGGGGTCTGTCTCGATCGCCGGCAGCATGGCGCTGACCTGCACGATGAGATCGATGCCCTTGCGCTCCGCCTGGGGCCGCACGAGCGTCATCAGCCCCTCGCACACGTCGGCCACGCTCGTCTGTTCGACCGAGACTTCGAGCCTGCCGGCTTCGATCTTGGCCAGGTCGAGCAGGTCGTTGATGAGTTCGAGCAGGCTGCGGCCGGAGGTCATGATGTTGTGCACATAGCGCACGCGCTTCTCGCGCCGCGCTGCGTCGTCAGGCTGCTCCGATTCGTCGTCGAGTTCCTTGATCACCTCGGCAAAGCCGAGAATCGAATTGAGCGGCGTGCGCAACTCGTGCGACACGTTGGCGAGGAACTCGGACTTGAGGCGATTCGACTGCTCGAGAAAGACGTTGGACGCGGCCAGTTCGTTGAGTTTGAGATCGAGGCTCTTGTTGATCTGGCGCAACTGATCCTGGCTGCTCTTGAGATTGGCGAGCATCAGGTTGAACGTCTCGGAGAGTTCCTCGAATTCGTCGCCGGTGCGGATGTCCGAGCGGATGTTGAGTTCGCCCTTCGAGACGCGCTCGGCCGTCTCGCGCAGCACGCGCACGGGCGAGAGGATGATGCGCGTCGTAATGACGTAGAACACGCCGAACGCCAGCGCCCCCGCCATCACGCCCGAGCCGAGGATGTAGGCGCGGTTGACGAAGACTTCGCGCACCGCGGAGTGTGCATCGCGATCGATGACCAGCAGCCCGACGGGCGGGTTGGGCCCGGAAGCCGCGGCGATCGTTTCGGCCACGGCCGCCGCAGCCGCTTCGGGCAGCGGCGCGTTGGGCACATCATCGCCGCGCAGCACGCGCGCGTATCGATAGCGGATCGGTCCCTCGCTCTGCCGGTCCACTCGCTTGTACTCATCCGATTCAGCTGCGGCTGCGGCCGCGTTGGCGAGGAACGCGTCGCCCTGCACGGCTCCCGTCTCGATGTCGCGCAGCGGCACGAAGCGAATGCTCAGCGCCGCGTCGGGCGGCTCGCTGGCCTGCCCGGCAGGCGGCGATGGCGGCGTATCCGGCGGCGCCGCGACCACTTCCGCCAGTTGAAAGAGGCCATCCCTCCAGCCGTCGGCGAGCTGGCTGGCCACTTCGAACTGCCCTTCATCCACCATCTCCTGCATGCGGATCCACGGCACGCTCAGCGCCGCAGTCAGAATGAGCACCACCGCCAGGCCGAAGAGCAGTTGGCACTTGTTCGCAAGCGAAAGTCCGGAAGATCGGAAGGTGGCCATCAGTAGTTCAGCCCGAATCGCCTCCGGTTGGCGCCTTGCCGTTGCGCTTCCACGGCACGGCCTGGGCGTCCATCCAGAGGTGATCGAGATCGTAGAACGCCCGGGCGTTGGGCTCGAAGAGATGGATCGTCACATCCACGAAATCCACCACCGTCCAGGTGGACGAGCGCTCCCGATTCATGCGAAAGAGCGGATGGCCCGAAGACTCGCCCAGTTCGACGACATCCTCGCTGACGGACGCCATCTGCCGATCGGAGGTGCCGGTGGCGATGACCACGAAACTCGTCACCTGACTCAGACCCCGGACATCCAGGGCCACGACGTCCTCGCACTTCGTGTCCGCGAGCAGCCGGGCCGCCTTGATGGCGAACTGGCGGGCGTCGGTGGCCGCGGCGTTGGTTGGAATACTCATTCGGCTCTCATTGCTCCCAGATTCTCCTCTCCGCATCAGCGGCAATCAGCAAACGATACCACGATTTGGCGCATGAGGCATCGCTTCTGTGCCGATTCCCAGCCGAGATTCTTGCCTGCGGGCCGCGGGCGTACGATCCAGCGCCATTTTTGCCGTTCACGCACGCCATCCTGTTTCACGGGAAGATCGGCTCAGGACCGCTGCCGGCTGGATCATCGCCGTGCTCGCGTGCCTGGTCGGCTGCTCGCGGTCCAATTCGCCCGCCCCGGCTCCCGGGCAGATGCGCATCGTCTGTCTCAGCCCGGCGGTGACGGACCTGCTGCTGGCGCTGGATCTGGGCGACCGGATCGTGGGCCGGGATTCGTGGGAGGAGCAGTTGTCCGATGCGGTGCCGCGCGTCGGCGATCTGACGAGGATCGATCTCGAGGCCGTGATTGAGTTGCAGCCGACCGACGTCGTGCTGCAGGCGGGTCGCCAGGGGCTGCCGGCGCGAATCGAACAGATCGCCGGAGAGCGCGGCTGGAATCTGATCAACCTGCAGATCGACGGCGTGGCGGATATCGAGCAGGCGGTACGCGTCCTCGCAACCGGGCTTTCATTCACCAGCGAAAGCGATGCACGCGACGAGGTTTTCCGGCGCGGCGAGGTGCTCATCGCCGAGATCCGCGCCGCGCTCGAGCCGATGCCTGAGGCGGTCACGCGCCGGCTCGGCCCGATCATGGTGCTCTACTTCACCGACCCGCCGTCAGCATACGGACCGGGAAGTTATATCGGCGACGTCCTCGAATCGCTCGGCGCGGAAAACGCGCTGGCCGGCGGCGCCTGGCAGGAACTCGATCTCGAACGCGTCGTCGCGGCTCAGCCCTGGGCGCTGATCATCGCCAGACCCGGCGCGGATGATTCGACCGCCGCGCATCCGGAGCGTGCGCTGGGCTCGCTGGCTCGAGTTGATCTCGCATGCGTGCGCGCGGGTCGCCTGGCGGTGCTGCGCCATCCGAATTCGCAGTTGCCGGGGGCGTCGGTTATCGCAGTGGCCGGCGAATTGCGCGGCATTCTGACGCGCCTCGCGGAACAGGCGGACCCCGCGGAGCCGCCTGAGCCATGAACAGGCGCGCGGCGAGTCGAATCGTCATTCTCGCAGCGCTGCTCGCAGCGCTGGCGCTGCTTCGCCTGCTGGTGGGCCGCACTCTCGGCTGGCCGCAGGATGAACTCATCCGTGAACTGCGCCTGGTGAGCGTGGCCAGCGCGATCGCCGTGGGCATCTGCCTCTCGGTGAGCGGCGTGATGCTGCAGTCGCTGCTGCGCAACGCGCTGGCGAGCCCGTACATTCTCGGCCTGGCCGCCGGGGCGGCGCTGGGCGTGGGCGTGGTGGAACTCGATCTCGTGCCCGACGTCGCGGGCGCGTGGCTGAGCGCGCCGATCGCGGCGGTGCTCGGCTCGTGCGCAGCGCTGCTGCTGGTCTACCGATTGAGTCTGCGTCGAGGCGTGATCGATCCTATGTCGATGCTGCTGGTGGGCGTGATGATCAGCGTGATTGCCTCGGCGCTGCTCATGCTCGTTCAGTTCCTGCTCGGCCGCGACGCCGATCTGCTGCTGCGCTGGATGATGGGCCGCATTGCGCCCGAGACGCCGCCGGCGCTGGTGGTCTGCGGCGTGGTGGTCGCGCTGGCCGGGCTGGCGGCCGGCCTGCTGTGGTCGAGCGCGCTTGACGCGGCAGCGCTGAGCGACGACGAAGCGGCGAGCGTCGGCGTCAACCTCCGCACACTGCGCCTGGGGATGTTCGCCGTCGCCGGGGTGCTTACGGCCGTGTCCGTGCTGCTGGCCGGGCCCATCGGTTTCGTCGGACTCATCGCCCCGCATCTGGCGCGGCTGCTCGTCGGGCCGCGGCACGCGGCGCTGCTGGCGGGGGCGGCGATCATCGGCGCGGCGCTGCTGCTCGCCGCCGACACCGCGGTGCAACTCATCCCGCATGCGACGTGGCTGCCGCAGCCGCGCGGCTTGCTGCCCATTGGCATCCTCACGAGCGCCATCGGCGGGCCGGTGTTCATCTACCTCCTCCGCCGCCGACAGTCGGACTGGATCCAGTGATGCTCAGCGTCGAGCACATCACGTTCGCGTATGAGCCGCACCGGCCGCCCGCGGTTGAAGACTGCACGGCGCAGGCCCGCGGCGGCCGCATCACGGCCATCATCGGCCCGAATTCCGCCGGCAAGTCCACGCTGCTGCGCCTCATGGCCGGGGTGCTGGCTCCGGCGCGCGGCGGCGTCTCACTCGACGGTGAGAACTTGTCCGCCATGCCGGCGCGGCAGCGCGCCTCGCGCCTGGCGTACGTCCCGCAGCGGCCGCGCGTCGATGCGCCGTTCACCGTGCGCGAAGTCGTGCAACTCGGCCGCTTCGCACTGCCGCACTCGACCACGGCGATCTCTGAAGCGCTGCAGCGCTGCGAACTGGCGCGCGACGCGGATCGCCTGTTCAACGCGCTGAGCGTCGGCCAGCAGCAGCGGGCGTCGTTGGCCAGAGCCCTGGCGCAGGTGCACGGCTGCGCCGCAGGCGCGGTGCTGCTCGACGAGCCCACCGCGGCGCTGGACCCGCGCCATGTGCAGCAGACGGGCCGGATCCTGCGCGACCTCGCTGACGCCGGCCGAACGGTGGTCGTGATCCTGCACGATCTCGTTCTGGCCCGGCGGCTCAGCGACGATCTCTGGGTCATGCACGAGGGTCGCATCGTCGCGACCGGGCCCACGGCGGAGGTGCTCGAGCCGGCGCTGCTCGAACGCGTGTACGGGGTCGGTTTCGAAGCGGCGCACGACGTGCTGCTGCCCGCGGTGAAGTCGGCCGATGAGAGGTGAGCCGACTCGCTATACTTGAAGAGCAACTCGGCTCTTCGGGATGATCCATGCCAAACTGGCTGCAGAACAATCTTGCCACGCTGATCTACGTCCTTGCGGTGCTCATTCCGGCAATTGCGCAAGGTCTCAAGGTCCTCGCAGAAAAAAAGCGCGAGGCGGATGCGAAGCGCCTGCGCGAGTCGGCCGGCCAGTCTCACTCGGCGCCGGGCCAGCCCGTGATGGTCAGCAGCGCTGAGAGCGCCACGGCCAGTCCGACAGCCGCCAGCCGTCAGGATCAACTCGCCGCCCAGCGGCAGGCTCAGATCGAAATGTGGAAAGCACGCGAGGCCGCGATGCGCCGCACGAACCAGCCGACCGCATCGACGCGTTCCGCGGAGGATGAACTCGCGCGAAGACGGCGCGTCGCGATGGAGGAACTTCGCCGCCGGCAGGTTGAAGCCGATCGCGCCCGAGCCTCGCAGAGCCAGACCCTCAGCCGGCGGCAGCAGGCCGCGATGGAACCTGAACGTCGACGGCAGGCGGGCCAGCGCGCCGCTCGTTCCAACCGCCAGCAGCCGGCCGCCACGCCGGTGGTTGAGCAGATCGTTGCTTCGCTGGCGCCTCCGTCGGCCGCCGAGCCGATGGTGCGCCTCGCGCCCGCGAGGAGGGCGGCCGCCGCGGCGCCGCTGGTGCTTGACGCCAAATCGCTTCGCCAGACTTTCATCATGAAGGAACTGCTCGATCCGCCGGTGGCCATGCGCGAGGGCACGGCCGGCTCCTCGCCCGGCTATCATCTGCCCTTCTGATTTCCACCCCATTCACACGATTCTGACCCACTGACGGAGCCTTCTTCCGCCATGAGCAAGTTGAGCATCGAAGACGTCGATGTCGCCGGCCGCCGCGTGCTGACCCGCGTTGATTTCAACGTCCCGCTGGATGACGGTGGCCGCATCACCGACGACCGCCGGATCCGCGCGGCGCTTCCCACGATCCAGTCGATCATCAGGCGGCGCGGCAAGGTTGTGCTCATGTCGCACCTGGGCCGACCGGCTGAAAATGGCTACGAGGCGGAGTATTCACTCAAGCCGGCAGCCGCTGCGTTGAGTCAGATGCTCGGCCAGCCGGTGGCGTTCCCCAGCCAGGATTGCGTCGATGCCGCCGCGGCAGCCGCGGTGGAGTCGCTGGGTGAAGGGCAGGTGCTGCTGCTCGAGAATCTGCGGTTTCACGCCGGCGAGACGGAGAATGACGCGGAGTTCGCGGCCAGGCTGGCCAGGTATGGGCAGGTGTACTGCAACGATGCGTTTGGCACCGCCCACCGCGCGCACGCGTCGATCGTCGCCGTGCCGCGCTCCATGGGCGCCGCCAAGCGCGCCGCCGGGCTGCTGCTGCTGGCGGAGGTCAAATACCTCAGCGACATCCTCAAGAATCCCCAGCGCCCATTTGTCGCCGTGCTCGGTGGGGCGAAGGTCAGCGATAAGCTCGGCGCCATCAAGCGGCTGCTCGACGTCGTCGATGACGTCCTCGTGGGCGGCGCGATGGCGTATACGTTCCTCGAGGTGCTCGGCCGGCGCATGGGCAAGAGCCGCGTCGAGCACGACCGCCTTGACGACGCCAGGGAGATCATCGAATTGGCGGCAGAGAAGAAGGCGGACCTCTTCTTCCCCAACGATCACGTCTGCGGCAAGGAAATCTCCGACGGGACGCCGATCAAGGTGTTCGAAGATCACATAGAAGACGGCTGGATCGGGCTTGACATCGGCCCACAGACGCAGCATCGCTACGCCGAGCGCATCGGCAAGGCGCGGACGATCATCTGGAACGGCCCGATGGGCGTGTTCGAGGTCGGCCCGTTCAGCGTCGGAACCAAGGCGGTAGCCGATGCGATGGCGGCGGCGACGCGCAACGGCGCCACGACCGTCATCGGCGGCGGCGACTCGGCTGCGGCTGTCGAAGCGCTGGGTATGGACGACGCGTTTTCGCACGTCTCCACCGGCGGCGGCGCGAGCCTTCGGCTGCTGGAAGGGCGCAACATGCCCGGCCTGGACGCCCTGGACGACGCCTGAAAGAATCGCGAAAACCACCCTCAATTGACCCGACCGGGCTTGCGGCGCTGGTCTGCGGTCCCGCGCGCTGTATGATGCTTCGGCCACGTGAAGCGCGTTCGCGCAGGGAGGTGACATGTTCACCGGTCCACTGTCGATTCAGCGTCTGCTCCTGGGCATGAAGCAACATGATGCTTCGGACCTGCACGTCAAGGTCGGCCTGCCGCCCACCTATCGCGTCGGCGGGGTGTTGCGCACCATCGACTGCCCGGCCTTGTCTGCCGAGGAAGCCGATCACCTGCTCGATCCGATTGTGCCTGAGCGGCTGCGGCCGCGCTACGAGCAGTCGGGCGATCTCGACTTTGCCACCTTCAACGAGGTGGGCGACCGCTTCCGCGTGAACATGTTCCGCGCCGGCGGACACGCCAACGCAGCCATCCGCCGCGTGAAGGGCGAGATCCCCACGTACAAGTCGCTGCACCTGCCGCCCGTGTACGAGCGCCTCATCACCGAGACCAACGAGGGACTGATCCTCGTCGTCGGCGTGACGGGCAGCGGCAAGTCGAGCACGCTCGCGGCGATGATCGAGCACATCAACCACATCCGCGCCGAGCACGTCATCACCATCGAAGATCCCGTCGAGTATCAGTTCAAGCCGAAACTCTCGATCATCTCGCAGCGTGAACTGGGCATCGACGTACCCGACTACAAGAGCGCCTTGCGCTACCTCGTGCGGCAGGATCCGGACGTGGTGTTCATCGGCGAGATGCGCGACCATGACACGGTGCTCGCGGCGATCCAGGCGGCCGAGACGGGCCACCTCGTGTTCGGCTCGATGCACACGGCCGACACGATGCAGTCGATGAGCCGCATCCTCGAATTCTTCCCGCAGACGGAGCACGGCTTCATCCGCAGCGCCCTGGCCAACACGCTCAAGGCCGTGTGCGCGCAGCGCCTGCTGCCGGCGATGGAGGAGTTCGAGACCTCGGCCGTGCCCGCGACAGAGGTGCTGCTCAGTTCACCCATCGTCAAGGACAAGATCCGCGAGGGCGAGGAAGAGGACCTGCCCGCCATCATCGCCCAGAACGCCGAAGACGGCATGCGCTCGTTCACCATGTCGCTCACCGAACTCGTCGAGAAGGAGTGGGTGCGCAAGAGCGTGGCGATGGAGTATGCCCCGAACCGCAATGCGCTCGAAGCGGCGCTCAAGGGCGTCGAGGTCAAGAGCCAGACGCTGGTCAACCGCATTCGCGGATAGCGGCGGAGCCGGCGCGAACAGAAAGCAGCGAGAGCGCACGATCGGGAACTCATGTTCCTGATGATGCGCCCTCGCTGCTTATGAGGAGCGATCGGACCGCAGGCGTCAGCGCTTGAAGGTCACGTCGGCGCGGGCCGCCTGCCCCGCTTCGACCGTGATGTTCTGCACCTGCTCGCCGAGTTCCGGATGATGGAAAACCAGTTCGTACTGGCCCGGCGGGAGGCCGGCGATCCTGAACGTGCCGCGCTCGCCGGTCGTGGCGTGATACGAATGGTCGAAGGCGTAAATGTACGCCTGCATCCATGCGTGAACGCTGCAGCCCAGATGCATCTGCATCTCAGCATTGGAGAACTGCACGTCCTTGACCATCCCGGCGACCGGCTGGCCCTCGTTGAAGTTGCCGTTGCTTTCACTCGTGAACTTCAGATTGTGAGCCGTGTTATCCGTGTTCTTCATGCTCAGCGTCTTACCCGTCGTTACGGTGACCACGTGAGGCGTGTAGACGCAGCCGATCTGGTCGATCTCCTTGTCGCCGTCGAGCGGATTGCCCGCGCCCGAAGGCACGTTGCGGATGAACACCACCACGTCGCGCAGCGAGCCGTTGCCGTTGCGGACGATTTCCTCTTTGTAGACCGGAGTGCCACGGTTGGCCTGTGCGCAGAACGTATCGGCGTTGACGTTGATGCGTGCGGGCCGAGGCAGGCGTCCCTCCACCAGCGCGACGCCGGCCACGGCGCCCATGGCCGCGTCCGGGCTTGAGAGCAGTTCAGCCACCGCCTCTTCGCGGTCGGCGGCCTGCTCCTCGGGAGTGAGGCGCTTGGTCTCAACATTCTTCGGCTCAGGCTCGGGTTTGGCCTCTTCGCCCTCGCCGCCTCCGCCCGATTCGACAGGCGATTCGGTCCCTGCCGGCTCGGCCGGCTGGGTTTCGCCGGATGCTGCGGCAGCCTCGCGCCGCTGGCGGAGCACTTCATCAAGATCCACTGCCGGCGCGGCGCCAGTTTCGCCACTCAGCGCACTCTCCCCCACTGTGTAGTGGCGGCTGCCGGCGACCATGATCCACTTCGTGATCAGATCAATCTGCTCATCCGCGGTGGCGCCGTAGAGCAGTTCCATCTCGGTGCGCTTGGCGTCGGGGAAGTTGGCGAAGGCGCTCACGCGTCCATCGGCGCCGAAGAGGCTGGGCATCTTCGTGCCGGGCATGATCGCCTGCGGCTTGCGGAGCCACTGCTTGATGTAGTCTTCCTGGAGGCGCTGATAAGAGATGCCCAGATTCGGCGCGCTGATCTGATCGTAGATCGTCGGCTTCTTCTCAACGGGCGCTTCGCTCGGACCGTATGGGTCCTGCTCATCGCCGCCGTAGGCGTCCTCTTCGCCACCGCCGTAGGGATCCTGCTCTTCGGCCCCGCCGTACGGGTCTTCTTCAGCTCCGCCATACGGATCAGGTTCCGCGTAAGGATCTTCTTCCTCGGCGCCGCCAAAGTCGCCCATCATCTCGGCCTGCTGGAGGTCGAAGATCTTCTCAAGTTTGGTCCAGTCGCCCAGGCGGTGGCAGGCAAAGCAACCCAGATCCGTCACGATGCCTTCGCCCAGCGCAAACTCCTCGGGCGTCATGTCGTCCACGGGCGGCGCCTGGAACGGATAGTCCACACCGCTGTAGGTGTCGCGCAGGAAGTGCAGGTCATACCAGATGCGTCCGGCCTTCGCGGCGAACTCATCGGGCGGATCGTGGCGCGTGGGATAGGCGCTTGCGGAATAGAGTCCGAAGTCGCGCGCGGTTTGAATCAGTTGCTCGCGGGTCTTGTCGAACTGCTCGGGCATGAGCATGCGGCCGACGGCCCTGGACGCGGCGTCCTTGGCGATCTCATCCGCCTTGGCGCCGTTGTTGCCGGCCTGCCGCGCCGCTTCGAAGGCCGCGTTGTACTGCTTCTCGAATTCGTCGGACAGTGCCGCATCGACCGGCTTGAGGTGCGAGGCAATGGTCCGCGCATCCATCGTCGTCTGGCCGGCAAGGTATTCGACCAGCCACTGCGTTTCCTGCGGCTGGAGATCGAAACTGGGCATGCGGATCTCCAGCCAGGGCCGGAGCATCTCGACGTTGTTCAGGAAGGAATAGAACCAGTCGTGCTGGGCCTTGGCGCCGTTGCCGACGATGCGCGGCGGCGCATTGGGCAGGTTTTCCTGGGTTTGCAGGAAATCGACGGTGCCGTCCTTGCGGCGGACCTCGTAATACTGCCGGATGTTGGGCACGTTGTTGTGCACGTCGTGGCAGCCGGCGCAGTTGAGCGACTCGGCCATGAGCCGCCCCTTGGCGCGCATCATGCCCATCTCGTCGGTGGTCTTCTGCAGGTTGCCGCGCACCAGCGGAGGCTTGAGGCTCGTCACGTAGTTGACCAGTGCCGTGATGTCCGAGTCGCGCAGGAAGAAGCGCGGCATGCGCAACTTCAGGTACGGCTCGCCCACCGAGCGAATCTCGACCTGATCGGCGCTCAGCCCGGAGTCCTTGCGCGTTTCGACGTCGAGGTAATGGCCTTCGACTTCGATCAGCCGCATTGACCGGTCGTTCTTGCTCGTGTACACGATCTCGCCGGAGTCGGTCATCTCGCCTTCAACGGTGAGCTTGTCGCGATCGAAGATGCGGCTGTTGTGCAGCTTGGCGTAGAGGTAGCCGCGCCGGTCGTTTTCGACGTGCTCCCACTCCAGGATGCGATCGCTCAGCAGCGGATCATCCGGATCGCCCTGGACCTTGACGGCGTCCTCGGTGAGGCCCTCGCGCTGCACGAACCAGACATCCACCGAGCTGGGCCGCTGGTGATCGAAGATGTGCTCGAAGTAACCGAAGTCGAGCTTGTGCGGGTCCTTGCGGCCGTAGGCGGACAGATTCGCGGAAACGGCCAGCGATGAATCGAAACCGGAAATCTGGTGGCACCCGAAGCAGCCGTAGTGCTGGATCATGCGATTGCCCAGGTCGTACTGCTTCTCTTCCAGGCTCATCGCGGCGACTTTCTCCCGGGCCGCGCCTTCGGAAATGGCGTTCTTCTGCAGGTTGACCAGCAGCGCATCGAGCATCGGCTCATCGACGTCAAAGTGCTGCGGCTCGTACGTCGGGTGCTTCTGCGAGAGCAGATACGCCGACAGGTCGAGCGCTTCCTGTTCAGTCAGGCGCAGGCTCGGCATGCGCGTGTAATCGGAGTAGTGCGATGGATTGCGCACCCAGTCGTACAGCCAGGCTCGCGCCTCCTCGGGCGTGCGGTCGTGGAGCAGTTTCGTTGCCACGCCGGACAACTCGGGCGCGAACTTGGTGTAGCGGTCAGGCTGGTAGTGCATGAGGTACCAGTGCAGCCGGGTGTACTGTTCGGGCTTGATGCGCGGCGTCGGATTCCCCGAGCCATCGAGCGCGAAGAAGCCGACGTTGTCTTCGGAGGTCTCGACACCTCTCTGGCCCTCGTTCGCCTGCGAATCTTCGGAGATGCGCTTGAGCGCCGCGTCGCGATCAACGCCGAAGCGCTCCTGCAGATCGATGGCGACCCATTCGAGGCCGGTCTCGTTCACGTTGCTGTGGCACGCGAGGCAGCCCACTTCCTTGAACAGCGTGCGGCCGGCCTCGACGTCGCCGGCGAGGTTGACGCCCTCGGCGTCGGCGGGCGGCAGGGCTTCGGGCCGGTAGTCCGGCTTACTCGGGTCGGTCGGAGCCGTCACGAGGTACTTCGCCATCGCCGCCACCTCGGCGCGCGTGCGGCGGATGTCCAGCGGTGAGGAGTTGTTCTCCGTCATGAAGAAGTGCGGCATGCGCGTGTTGGGACGGAACGCCTTGGGCGCCCACGTCCACGACGCGATCATGTCTTCGCTGAGTTTGTCCTTCACGTGCACAAGGCTCGGACCCACCTGGCGCACGTCCGGCATGCCCGGCTGATCGCTCAACGGACTGCCGAGCGAATCGACGGCGTGGCAGTTCACGCAGCCCAGTTGCGTGAACAGAAGGCGGCCTTCGGCCAGCACCGGCGCGGTGTCGGCAATCTCCATCTCCTGCGCGTGGCAGCGGGTGCACGACGATTCGATGTAGCGCAAAGCGTGCATCGGCCGTTCCCAATAGTGAAACTCGACCGGCTCCCACCCGTAGCGATCTTCCCAGTGGCGCTGCTGCTTGACGGCGCGCGACAGTTCACCGGTGCGCGGGTTGAGATACGCCGCCGAGGTCACATCGTGCGGCTCGCTCGGGAAGCCGAAGGCGTCGTCGTACTTCTCGTTGTCGGCGTACCAGTGATCGTCGTGGAACATCTCGGCGTGCTCGCCAGTCGCATCGCCCTCGTGCGTCGATGAGCCATGCGCTGCTGCGGCGCCCTGGTCTCCTTCAGGGCTGAATCCGGCCAGAACGACCTGAGGCTGCTCCTGGGCCGGGGCGGCGGGCGCCTGTACTGAGCGGCGCGCCGCCGAAGACTCGCGGATCAGTCCCGATATCTCGTTGTCGGTTCCCTGCTCGCGCACGAGGAAGTCGGCCACGAGCATGCCGCTGCGCGCATCGACCCAGCGATCCTCGGGGGTGTGAGCGGTGTGCACGAACTGCGTCTCTTCGCCCGAGCCTTCGTGGCAACTCGTGCAGCCCATGGTGGCGATCGGATGCTCCGAATCCGGATCGGCAAAGAGATCGAGTCGAGGGTGCGCGAGGATGAGCCGGCTGGCGCTCAGGCGGTGCCGCCCGCGGGCCGCGGCGCCCTCGTTGTATTGATCCACGAGAGCGTGGCGGTAGGCATCGAGAAAGGCGCGGCGCTCCGGTTTGGACAGCGTCTGGTTGACGATTTCGCCCAGCGTCAGGCGATACTCGACGAGCGGCTCGTACCACTTCTGCCAGTCGTCGGGCCACGCGGCCAGCAGCGCCTTGCGGATGGCGCGGACGTCGGCCATGCTGGTCACGCCGCTCTGACCCGAGGGCGGCGTCCAGCCCGTGCGGATCGGGCCCTGCGGGTCCGCGCCGGCGTAAAGCCCGGCGAAGATTCCCACGAGCGCCTCCTGCGCCGCCGCGAGGTGCTTCTTCGGCTCGCCACTCTGCGAAGGCAGATTGGCCACGGCCTGCTCCCAGAAGCCGAGCACCGCCGCGGGCTCCAGGTCGTGTCGGACCAGATCGAGCGTGCGGCTCTCCTTGCCGCCCGGGAATTCTTCACCCAGCGCCTGGAACTCGAGGAAGCGCAACACGGCGTCCTCGGCGTAGAGCGGGTTGTCAATCGTCACGTGACAGGACATGCAGCGATCGAGCGTGGGCACCTGCGCGAGGTTTACGTCGTTGAGGACGTTCTCGACCTTCTGCTGCTTGATTTTGATGGACGGATTGAACGCATCAAGAATCGGCTTGTCGCGCAGCCAGCCACCCATGGCCCCGGCAAGTCCGGGTTCGAGTTCTTCCAGATGGCCCGTCGCCTTGTCGAGATCGGCGCGGACATTCTTGATCTTGAGTTGAAGGGCGCTCATCTCCGCTTCCATCTCGCGCCGCCTGTTCTTCAACTCCTCCATGCGCGCATTGGCGGCCTGAACTTCGTTGTCGCCACGCCGCTTCTCGGCGAGCAGCGTTTCGAGCTTCTCTCGCTCGCCCTCGAGTTGCGCCGCGTGCTCCGGAGTGCCCTGGTTCATCTGGACGAGGGTTTCGAGGCGCTCGACGAGTTGCTGCTGGGGCGCGATGTTGCCGTCCACGAACAACTGCAACTGCTTGATGCGCTTGTCGCGATCGTACTGGATGCGGTCGATCTCCGCACCGATGCGCTGGTACTCCGGGTCGGCTTCGAGCCTGGCCCGGACATCCTTGAGTTGCTGCTCGAGGGCATCGACGTTGGCCATGTGCACGCGCACGTCCGCCACCGACTTGCTCCAGCGCGTCATCTCCGTGTCCCAGCGGACGACTTCGACCTGCGGCGCGCGGTACTCGTTGGCCCAGTCCTGGAGCACCGCCGCGATGAAGCAGATCGCCAGCAGCAGCGACGAAACGGCGAAGATGACGTGGAGTTTGTTCTGGTCGCGGAACGTCTTGGTGGTAACAGGCACGAGGCGGCTCCTCTGGCGCTTCGCTTCAACTCATCAACCCGTAAGCCGCACCAGGGGAATCCCACCCTGTTTTTGGGCGAACCCTGCCTGCGCGGACCGGAAGCCCGGCGGCAAGTATATTGAGTGGCTGGAATCGCTCCAAAGAAGCCAGCCGTGAAATCGTGAAAAAAAGTACGAATACCCGCTGCCGACGCCGCCAGCCTCCCGACCCTCCCCTCACTCAGCGAGAATCTCATGGCCCAGCCACCACGCATGATCCCCTACCGCCCATATGAGCCGGCCGGCGAACCTCTCGCGGCGGCTCGCGCTTTTCTCGACGCGATCGGGCAGCGCCGCTCGGTGCGCAGTTTCAGTAATCGACCGGTGTCGAGGGAACTGGTCGAGACGATCATCGCCGCGGCGGGGACCGCTCCCAGCGGCGCCAACAAGCAGCCCTGGCGATTCGTGGCCGTGCAGGATCCGGCGCTCAAGCACGAAATCCGCATTGCCGCCGAGGCCGAGGAGCGCGAGTTCTACCAGCATCGAGCGAGCCGCCGCTGGCTCGAAGACCTGCAGGCGCTGGGCACGGACGAACACAAGGAGTTCCTTGAGACGGCGCCCTGGCTGATCGCCGTGTTCAAACTCGTGCACACCGATGATGGCGGGCAGGTGTACTACGTCGATGAGTCGATCGGCATCGCGGTGGGCATGCTGCTCACGGCCGCCCATCTGGCCGGACTTTCCACGCTCACGCACACGCCCAGCCCGATGAAATTCCTCAGCCGCATCCTGGGCCGGCCGGCGCATGAGCGGCCGTTTCTGCTCATCCCGCTCGGATACGCTGCGCGCGACTGCGCGGTCCCCGATATTCAGCGCAAGCCGCTCTCGGACATCATGGCTGTCGACCGCGCCCGGTAGTGGCCGGCGGCGCATCGCGGTGCAGTTGCCGCCGGTATGATGCTCTGCCTCGCTGCCGCCGGGTCCACGGCGTCGGCGGCGGCTTGGGCGGAGGGAGCCGGGCGTGGTAGATCAGAACCAGCGGCGGATCAGGCGCCCGCTGCGCGTCGGCTTCGTGTCACCGGTTGATCCATTCGATCCTGATGCGCTTTCGGGCATGCCCTTTCAGATGCGCCGGGCGCTCGAGTCGCGCGGCCTGGAGATCGTCTGCTGCAGCGCTCCGCCGGCGCCTTCGAGGGCCGGCATGGTCCCTGAGCCGTTGCGGCGGCGCGCGCCTTGGGCGCTGCGCCATGCCTGGCGCACCATGCGCAGCCGCATCGACTGCGGCTGGGAGCGACTCCACTCGCGCCGCTACGAGCGCGCCCGGCTTCAGGCCGCGCTGAACCGCGCAGCAGCGCTCTCGCTGCGAATTCGCGCGGCTCAGCCTGATGTGGTATTCGGCTGCTGCATCAGCAGCATGCTCTTTGGACTTGAGACCGACGTGCCGATCGTCTATTTCAGCGACGCGACGGCGCGGATCATCAACGAGACCTACCCCGCGTACGCCCGGCGCGGAGCAGGCTACAAGCGCGTCTGCGATGCCTACGAGCGCTCCACGATGCAGCGCATCCACATGGCTGTCTTCGCCACGGAACTGGCACGGGAGTCGGCCGTGCGCGACTACGGCCTCGAACGCAGCCGCTCGCGCGTCGTTCCAATGGGCGCCAGCATCACACCCGAGTACTTGCCTGAATGGCGCGCCGGCAGCGCGGAGCCGCCCAGTCGCAGCGATCTCCAGTTGTGCCTCGTCGCCTCCGACCCGGTCCGCAAGCGGGCCGCACTGGCGGTCGCAACAGTCGAACTTCTTCGGCGCCGCGGCTGGAATGCAAGGCTCAATCACATCGGCCAGTTGAATGCGGCACTGCGCCGCTGCCCGCTGGTCCGCTCGAAAGGACCGCTGCGCTTCTCCTCGCCTGAGGATCGCGCGATCATTGCCGAGACCATCGCGCGGAGTCATTTCATGATCCTGCCGTCCAGTGGCGAAGCGTTCGGAATCGCCCCGTGCGAAGCGGCCCACTTTGCAAGGCCGAGCATCGTCAGCGAAGCGGGCGGCCTGCGGGAAGTGGTCCTGAACGGCCAGACCGGTCTGGTGCTCCCGAGGCGCGCGGCGGCGGATGACTATGCCGACGCGATCCAAGCGCTTGCGCAGGATCCCCGGCGGTATCTGGACATGTCGGTCGCGGCACTTGCGCGAGCCCGCCGGCGACTCACCTGGAGCGCCTGGGCCGACGAGATCGCGCCGACTCTGACCGGCGCGGCGGGATGTGCGTCCGGGGATTTGAGCGAGGAATGGGTCGAGCCGGTGGCGGCGAAGCGCGCCCGGGCCGAACTGGCGCGGATCTGAACGAAGGGCCCAAAAACGGAAGGAACCCGATCCGTGGCAAATCGGGTCCTCGTTCCGTACCGTCTTTAATCCCCACCGCGCTGTTTGGCGATGCTCGTGGGTGACACCCCCAGACAGTGTCCCGTGCGGCGGGAACGGCTTTTTCGGCATCGGCACTGCGTGTGGCTGCCCTCAGGTGAAGGGGGATACAGCGCCAGATGGCCGCAGAGACATTCGCCGCCTCTCCCCCGACGGTTCCCCCCGAATCACATTTTCTTTGAGTTTCGCATCCCATATCACCCAGAATCCGGGTGCCGCGGCCCGCGCCGGGCCGATTTCATGGTAAACTGGCGAGGACGGCTGGCTGGGCCGGCCGCATCGGGGGTGACATCTCGACGGGCTTGACGGATCCGCGCCCCCGGTCTGGGCCGCTTGAGCGGCAACCGTCCGCGCACCTCGCACCATCTGGGAGGCTTCACTCCATGCGAGAGAAACGCAACGCCCTGCTCGTCGTTCTCATTTTCGCATTTTTCGGCTGGGGCTTCTGGGCCTGGCTCATGGCCGCGCCCGAGACGCCGCAGCTGTTCTATCAACGGGTTGCATCGGTGGTGCTGTTCGTCGTGTCCGGAGCGGCCCTCTTCTGGGCCTTGTGCTTTGAGGACAAACTCCCCGATGCGCTGGGCAAGTACGCCGGCGGGCTGTTTTATGAGCAAGGCGGCCTGTGCTTCATTCCCGTCATGCGCAAGGACGGCGAGCAGGCGTACATCCACATTTACTTCGCCAATCGCTATGAGAACAACTGCAACGCCATCGTGCACCTGCGCCCGCCTCCCGACTCGATGCAGCATCGGCCGGACGCCTGCGATATCCACTTTTCCTTTTCGTGCCCTGGAGGCGGAGTGGGCGTAATCCAGCAGCCCGTGGCGGTCCACCCGCGACTGCAGGGCTCGGTCGTCGATGTTCAACTCGCCGCGGCGGTCAACTATCCGCACAGCCAGGGCGACCGCCTGCGCTCGCAAAAGGGACTGCCCTGCGGCACGTTCCACGTTGACTGGGGTGAGAATTTCCGCACCGGCATGCACGAACTCTCGGGCGAGATCGAGTTGCTCCATCCGGTGACGATTCACCTGCCCGTGCCGCGCAACGTGACCAACCGCATCCGGCGGGGCCAGCAGTGGCGCCAGCAGATCTTCTCCAAATACGAGAAGTAGCCGCGTTGGCGAGCCTCCAGGTTCACGATTCGGAGGGGTTGCACTTGCCAATCGCTCGCGGATGGCCGACACTTTGCCCATGAACAGGGATGACCGCTTCTCGTGGCCCGGCCTGCGGCTGGCGCTTCTCTCGGCCGTGGCAATGACAGCCTCCTGCCGGCAATCCTCGCTGCCGCCGCTGGCCGACGACGCGGAGGTGGCGGAGTCGGCCTCGCCCCAGGACGTGCCGCTCACGATCGCCGACCTCCCTCCCCAGTGGGTACCCGGCCGCACGATTGCCATTGACGGCAAGTTCGAGGACTGGGAGGGCCTTCACGCGGTGGCGGTGGGGAACTCGACGTACGAGGCGAGCCGTTACGTTCGGCTCGGACGAGTCTGGACCACCTTCGATCGCAACTGGGTGTACTTCCGGATTGAATTGGGGCGCGTCGTAAACGTGCAGGGGCTGACCGGAACGGTCTCGCTGCAACTCGACGCGGACGGCAATCGCCTGACCGGCGACATCCGGACTGGAGGAAGCGGCGAGCCGGGCATCGCAGGTATCGACTTTGAACTGAACTTCTCGCCGCGCGGCGTCAACGGAGGATTTGGCGGCGTGGGAGCGGAAGTGATCGAGGCGGCTCTGCCCACCGCCCCGGTCAACCCGTACTGGCTCGGCGCGTCGTTTGCGCCGACCTGCGCCAGCGACCAGATCGAACTGCGACTGGCGCGCGGCGATCTGGTGCCGGGAGCCACGATCACTCCGTTCGACGGCGCGAGTTTCGCCGCCCGGCTGACGTTTACCGACGAAGTGGGCTCAATCGTCGATCGCACGCAACCGTTCTCGGTCGCGCTGCCGCCGTTGCCCCGGGAAGAATTGGCGATGCCCGTCGCCGCGCCCGGTCACGCCGAAGGCGAAGCGCCGGCGCAGGAGGCGACCGAGCCCGCGGCCCCCGTCGAGGAGGCGCCGGCGCCGGTCGTGGATGCGAGCGCCGCCGCGGCCGAGCCCGAGCCTGGGCCCGAGCCAGGCGAGGGGCCGGAGGCAGGCGCCGTTGAACCGGCCGTTGAGCCGACCATTGAGCCGCAACACGGGCGCATCGCGCGGGGCGAGCCCGGCGACGTGCGCGCGGTAACGTGGAACGTATTCAATGGCGCGATATTCCGCAACCCCGAGCCCTTCGTTCGCGTGGCGCGGGCCCTCGATGCGGACATCATCTGCTTTCAGGAAATCGGCTCGAATACCGATGGCGGCCAACTCGAATCGTGGCTCAATCAGCACCTGCCCACGAATTTCGGCTGGGAGGTGCGCGTCAAACCCGAACAAGGCGTCGCGGTCGCCAGCCGGCTCAGCGCTGTGCCGGTCGAATCGCTTTCGGGTATGGACGGTCCGGATGCGCCGCATGTCCGCGCCGCTTCGATGCTCGTCGCGGCTGCTGACCGGCGCGTGCTCGTGACAAGCGTGCATCTGAAATGCTGCGGCCGGGCGGGCGACTCAAGCGACCAGAAGCGCGTCAAGGAGGCGGACGCCATCCGCCGGCTGCTCCGCGCCGCTCAATACGACCTGCAGCCTTCGGGGCTGCTGGTCATGGGCGATTTCAATCTCGTCGGCTCCTACGAGCCGATGCAGATCGTCACGTTCCAGAACGATCTGGATGCCAGCGATCTGCTCATCGCCGACCCGTATGTGCGCGGCGATGCGACGAACACGACCTGGCGCGACCCGCAGCAGCCGTTCCTGCCGGCTCGACTCGATTACGCGGTCATCTCCGATGCGGTCTTTCGCATCACCCAGGCGTTCGTGCTCGACACCGAGCGGCTCAGCGAGAGCGAACTGGCGCGGCTCGGGCTGCAGGCGGACGACGCGCGGGCGTCGGATCATCTGCCACTCGTGGTGGATTTCCGCTGAACGGCAGGCATTGGCGCGACAAATGAAAAGACCGCCGACCAGTGACGGCCGGCGGTCTCTCCTTCTATCAACTCGCGTAGCGGATCAGCGGTCGTTGACCTTCTTCATGAGTTCCTCGTCGGCCTCGTAGGCGGTGAGGAGGGTCTTGGCTTCGGCCGCAGCCGCGGTGCCGGGATACTTCTCGACGATGTTCTTCAGACGGAGATAGGCCATGACCTTGTCTCCATCCTCGGCCTGAGCCTTGGCGCGACGGAGCATGTTGTCCGCCTGCCGCTCGATGGCGTCGTTGCGCTTGGCCTTGAGCACCTCGGGATCGCCGTCGAGCCGCTTGAGTTCGGCGGCGGCCTTCTCGGCGATCGGGAGGCCGCGGTACTCATTGGCGACCCGCGTGAGCGTCGCCAGGGCGTCGGCGTACTGCTTGTTCTTCACGTTGCTCATCGCGCGGCTGAAGTCAGCCTCGGCCATGGGCGTGATGCGATTGACGATGCCGTCGTAGCGGGCGCGGTGCCCTTCGCGGGCGTCGAGCGACTTGCGATCGATGCGGCGGAGCAGCGAGATGGCGCCGGGGTTGTCGCCCTTGAGCAGCGAGGCTTCAATCGAGGCGAAGAGTTTTTCGTTGTAGTCCGGACCACTGCCCAGCGGGCGAGCGTTGGGATACTTGCCCACTGCCTTCTCGAGCTGCGCATCCAGCTCCGCGGGATGGCCCTTCCACTCGGCAACGCCTTCGGGATTGAAGAGCACCGCGTGCGGGATGGCGCGAACGCCGAACACGTCGTCCATCTTCGAATCAGAAGCGACGAGATACTGCATGTTCTGCTGCTTGACGAAGGGAGCGACGAGCGACTCGGGCTCGTTGCTGATGCTCAGGAAGAGCACGCCCTTTTCCTTGTACTTCTTGTTCATCTCGTTGAGGTGCGGAATCTGAGCGCGGCAGGGCCCGCACCACGTGGCCCAGAACTCGACGACTACGATGTGGCCGCTCAGATCGCTCACGTCCACGTTGAATTCGTTGTTGTAGAGCTGGCCGACTTTCATCTCCGGCATCTTGTCGCCGACGTTGACGTCGGCCTGGGTTGCGGGGGCGATCGCGGCCATCATGGCCAAGGCCGCAACACCTGACATCAGTCGCTTCATGGGGATCTCCTTGCTTCGGGGGGCTCTGGTTCGATTCGGACAAGCGGGCCGCCAACGCCCATATCATACCGGAGTATACTGATGAGCGGCGCACCGGATTGGGTTGAATCCCGAAAGTCTTTGGCCGATTTGTGTAGGTAGCATGACTCCCAGCGGCGCAGAACCCATCATCCGGGTCCGGAATCTCGTCAAGCGGTTCGAGGGCCGAACCGTCCTCGCGGGCATCAACCTCGACGTCCTGCCCGGCGAGATCGTCGTCATTATGGGCGGTTCGGGCAGCGGCAAGTCCACCCTGCTGCGCCACATGATCGGCTCACTCCGTCCAGACGAGGGCACCGTGGCGCTCTTCGGGCAGGATCTCGCCTCGCTCGATGACGAGGGGCTCAATAAAGTTCGCAAAAAGTTCGGCATTCTTTTCCAGTCCGGCGCCCTCTTCCAGTCGATGACGGTGGCCGAGAACGTGGCCCTCCCGCTTCAGGAGCACACGACCCTCGATCAGAACATCATCAACATTCAGGTGAAGATCAAACTCGAACTGGTCGGCCTGCGCGAGCACGCCGAGAAGTACCCGGCCCAGATCTCAGGGGGCATGAAAAAGCGGGCCGGCCTGGCGCGGGCCCTGGCGCTGGATCCCAAGATCCTCTTCTACGACGAACCGTCCGCCGGCCTCGACCCGGTGACCTCGGCGGGCATCGACCGGCTCATCATCGACCTGACCAAGAAGCTCGGCGTCACGAGCGTGGTGGTCACGCACGAGATGGACTCGGCGTTCGCCATCGCCGATCGCATGGCGATGCTCGACAAGGGCAAGATGATGGTGGTGGCGGACCGCGCATGGTTCGAAGAGTTGCGCGGGCATGACGTGGGCGATCTCACGGCCGAGCAGGCGCTGGTGCGGCAGTTCATCCGCGGGGACGCGGAAGGTCCGATCACGCAGCGCCGTGCCGCCACGAACTACGAAGAAGACCTCCTGGGCGCGCCTGATGTGCCGCGCATGGCCCCGGGTCCGAGCATTGAATCGACTCGCATCGTGAAGTGACCAAATCAGCACGACCGGATGGATGGGCAAGTCGAACATGAGCAGCAGCCGCACGCGTCAGCGCAACAACACGATCGCCGGGTTCTTTGTCATCGCCGCGATCCTCGGATTCGTCGCGACGATTGTGACGCTTTCCGACCTGGACAACTTCGCCAGCACGCAGCAGATCCGCATCGCGTTTCCGCTCGACGTCGGCGTGCCGGGGGTCAAGGTCGGCTCGGATGTCATGGTCGGGGGCATGAGCGTCGGCAAGGTGACAGACATGGCCGCGGAACTCAACCAGAGCGAGAACCCGCGCTTCGTCGTGACGGTGTCGATCCCGGAGCAGTTCGAGATTCGCGAAGACGCCTTCGCCGGAATGGTCGTGCCGCTGATCGGCGGCGCGACGGCCATCGACATTGCGCCCCTCGGCGAACACGGACCGCCGCTCACTGAAGTCTTCTTCGAACAGGGCGGAACCATCAAAGGCGGCTATGCGCCGTCGGTGCTGCTCAAGACCGCAGGCATCGGCCCGGAAGACCTGGCGCGCGTCAAGCAGATCATCCAGCGGGTGGACGGCATCACCGCCGATGTGCAGGACGTGTCGAGTTTCGCCAGCAGGACCGTCAAGGAAGACGGGCCGGTCATCGTCGGCAACATCCGCTCGTCGACCGAGGACGTCCGCGCTCTGATGGCGTCGATTCAGGAGAGGTGGCCGCAGTGGAGCGAGCGCATCGCGCAGATCATCGAAGACATCAAGTCCACGACCCAGCGCGGCCCCGCCCTGGCGGAAAAGGCCGACACCATACTCGCCAACGTGGATGAGGGCGTGAGCGACGTGCGCACGCTCGTGAGCGACGTGTCGCCCAACGTCAGAGAGACGGCCGAGAACGTGAAGGAAGTCACGCGCTGGACGCGCGAGGAAGGCATCGCCCGCATCGAACAGATGTTCGATCGGGCCGACAAGGGCCTGGCCGCGGCGACCGATACGTTCACGATCCTCAACGAGAGCCTGACCACGGAGATGCCGCAGATCTCGCGCATCCTGGCGAACCTGCGGCTGAGTTCGGACAACCTGAAACTGGCGACGATCGAAGTCCGGTCGGAGCCGTGGCGGCTCCTCTACACTCCTTCAAAGGAGGAGGCGAAACAGTCGCTGCTGCATGACGCCGTGCGGACCTACGCATCGGCGGTGAGCGACCTGGAAGCGGCCGTGGCGAGTCTGCGATCGCTCCACGAGCGCTACGGCGAGAACCTTGATCCGGAGAGCGAGATCGTTCAGCAGGCACTAAGCGAGTTCGAGACGCGGTATGAGAAATACAAGCAGGAAGACAAGCGCTGGGGAGAAATCCTCTTTGGAGCCGGACTCAAGCCCTGAATCGCCCCCGGCGCTGCGGCCGCCGGCGCGCCGACGGCCCGGCGGGCTGAGCCCGCATTGGCTGGCGCTGCTCTGTGCGCTTGCGACCGCCGTCTGCTTCGCCCCCGCCCGCGCCCGGCAGGCCGTCCACGAACCGCAGCCGCCGGAGGCTGAGTGGCGCGTTTCTATTCCGCTCCAGGACGGCGAACTTCAACTTGGGGAAGTCGTCGGCAAACTCGCGGATGAGGTCGGCATGGATGGGCAGACCCTGCGCCGCATGTGCGACTACTCCGTCCCCGTGCGCACGCCGGTGGGATCGAGCACGATGCGGCTGATCAGTTCGATCACCGACGGCATCGTCAAGTTCAGCGTCAGCGGAGATGAAGTGGCGCTGACCGTCGATCGCGTGCGCCTCCGCCGCGAACAGACGCAGTTCAACGGCTACCTGCGCGAATTGATCGAGACTTTCTTTCCCGAAGCGGCCGCAGAGACCAAGGCGAGGTTCGGCGTTTCGATCCACCTGGCCGGCGGCTCAACTCAGCCGCTCTCGGCCGAGAATGCGCCAAAGTCCGCCGTCGTGCTCATTCACGGTCTGGATGACCCGGGCAGGCTCTGGACGGCGCTGATCCCCGATCTGCTCGCGGCCGGCTACGGCGTGTGCGAAGTCACCTATCCCAACGACCAGTCGATCGCGGAGTCGTCCGCGTTTGTGGCGTCGCTGCTCGAACAGATGCGCGCCGGCGGCGTGGAGCGCATCTCCATCGTCGCCCATTCGATGGGGTCTCTGATCAGTCGCGACCTGCTGACCGGCGCGGACTTCTACGCCGGCTCGAGCGATGGCGGCGAGCGCTTTCCGCGGATCGAGCGGCTGATCATGCTCGGCCCGCCCAACCACGGCTCGCGGATGGCGCTGCTGCGCATCGCCTCCGAGGCGCGCGACCAGGTGGTGCGCGCCCTGAGCGGCGACGGGTTGCTCATCGGCGGGTTTTTCGACGGCGCCGGCGAAGCCCAGGACGACCTCGTGCCGGGCAGCCCGTTTCTGACCGGACTCAACGCCCGGCCTCTGCCCGCCGGCCTGCCCGTCACCATCATCGCCGGCTCAGCGAGCCCGATCAGCGCCCCGGAACTGCAGTCGATGGCCGAGCAGCTCGACAAGATGGGTACTTCCAAGTACGGGAAACTCTTTGACGGCGGCACTCTGCATGACGCCGCCGACGATCTCATCGACGGCCTCGGCGACGGGTGCGTATCGCTCGAATCGACGCGTCTGGACGGGGTGACGGATTACATCATCGTCCCGGCGAATCACCTCTCCATGATCCGCAACTTCACCTCGCACAGCCAGCGCGTGCCGCCCGCCGTGCCCATCATTCTCGACCGCCTCAGGCAAGACCGCAGCGCGGCGGCGGGCGAAGGGGGCTAGCGTGGAGCACCGGCGCCGGTGGGGGCCGCGTGGGGGAAGCGAGTGTTTCGGACTGAGTTCATTTCCGATGAAGACTGAGCGGCGCCCGCCGGCGCCGATGGAGTATGCGTTCTCATGCGAGTTCTGGTTACCGGCAGCAGCGGTCTGATCGGATCCGAGGCGGTGACGTTCTTCGACCGGATGGAGTTTGACATCACCGGCGTTGACAACAACATGCGCGCCGACTTCTTCGGCCCCAAAGGCGACACGACCTGGAACCGCCAGCGGCTCGAATCGACCTGCCGGCGCTTCAGGCACCGGGAACTGGACATCCGCGACCGGGCCGGCGTCGAAGGCCTCTTCAAGGAGAACGCGTTTGACCTGGTGATCCACGCCGCAGCCCAGCCGAGCCACGATCTCGCCGCCTCGCGCCCGTTTGACGACTTTGACGTGAACGCGGTGGGAACGCTGAACCTGCTCGAAGCGTGCCGCCGGCATCGCCCCGAGGCGGTGTTCATTCACATGAGCACGAACAAGGTCTACGGCGACGGGCCGAACCACGTGCCACTCAAAGAACTCGAGACGCGCTGGGACTATGCCGATGCGGAGTATGAACACGGCATCGCCGAAGATTTTTCGATCGATCACACGCTGCACTCGCTCTTTGGCGCTTCCAAGGTGGCCGGCGACGTGCTGGCGCAGGAGTACGGGCGGTACTTCGGGCTCAAGACGGGCATCTTCCGCGGCGGCTGCCTGACGGGGCCGCAGCACAGCGGGGTGGAACTGCACGGCTTTCTGAACTATCTCGTGCTCGTCGCGCTGCGCCAAGGGCCCTACACCATTTTCGGCTACAAGGGCAAGCAGGTGCGCGACCAGATCCATTGCCACGACGTCATCAACGCGTTCTGGCACTTCGCGCAGAATCCGCGGCCGGGCGAGGTCTACAACCTCGGCGGGGGCAAGGGTAACGCGGCGAGCCTGCTCGAGTGCGTCGAGATGATCCGGCAGCGCACCGGCAAGAAGCCCGAACTGACCTACAGCGAGACCAACCGCATCGGCGATCACATCTGCTATTACAGCGACCTGCGCAAACTGCAGTCCGACTATCCGACCT
Organism: Planctomycetota bacterium; assembly: GCA_963205185.1. GTDB lineage: Bacteria > Planctomycetota > Phycisphaerae > Phycisphaerales > UBA5793 > UBA5793. The sequence continues at coordinate 90,325 of CAUJHZ010000045.1, forward strand.
GGCGCCTCACATACAGTCTGGACCGGATCGTGGATGAGATGATCCAGGTCATCTCGGATCAGCGCCGCGCGTAATTACGGGCAAGGCTGCTTTGGAGCGACGGCTGATGCGCCTGACGATCATCAATCAATTCTACAAGCCCGACATCAGTCCGACGGCTCAACTGGCCGCGTCGCTGGCTGAACACCGGGTCAAATTGAAGGACGAGGTGCGCATCATCGCCAGCGCCGGAGGCTACGTGCCGCAGGAAGTCGCCGCGGAGCCGTCGATGTTCGACAACCCGCGCATCCATCGCATCTGGTCGCCGAACCTGGGCAAGTCGAGCAAGCTCCGCCGGTGCATCGACTACGGCGTCTTCTACCTGCTCGCGGCATGGAACGTGGCGATCCTGCCTCGCCAGGACATCATCATCGCGCTCACCACTCCGCCGTTCATTGTCTGGGCCGCGTTGCTGCACAAGTTCCTCCACCCGTGGACGCGCGTGATCCTCTGGAACATGGACTGCTATCCCGAGGCGGCCGAGCGCACGGGCGTGCTCCGCGACGGCAGCCGGGCAAGCCGATTCATGCGCTGGATGAACCGCAAACTCTTCGGGCGGATCGATCATCTCATCGTGCTCGATTCGGCGATGCGCGACCTGCTGCTTTCGCAATACTCGCCGCCCCGTCGGCCGGTGCCCAGCACCATCATTCCCAACTGGGAGCCCGCTGCGATGTTCCCGCTCGTGCGCGAAAAGCGCAGGTGGGCCGAGGCGGAGAAGCTCGGCCTGAGCGACCAGTTCGTCGTGCTCTACCTGGGCAACACCGGCTACGGCCACCAGTTCGAGACCGTGCTCGACGCCGCCGAACAGTTGCGCGACGAGAAGGTCACGTTCTTTTTCGTCGGTGGCGGCTCGCGGTGGGACGACATCCGGCGCGACGCCGAGAAGCGCGGCCTGGGCAACGTCCTCATGCACGGCTACGTGCCCAAGGAAGAAACGCCGACCGTGATGGCGGGCGCGGACTGCGCTCTGATCACATTGCGCGATATCGTTCTGGGCGTCATGAGCCCGAGCAAACTGCACGCCAATCTCGCGGCCGGCCTGCCGATCCTCTATGTCGGCCCGCGCGGCAGCAACGTGGATGACGCGATCGTCCAGTTCAACTGCGGCGCCAGTCTGCGGCACGGCGACGTGGACGGCGTGGTGAAGTTCATTCGCCAACTCAAGGCCGATCGGGCGCGGCATCTGGCGCTGCGGCAGGCGGCGCGAGCGGCGTTTGATGCGGCCTACTGCGACACGCACACGCTGCCGGCCTTCGACCGCGTCATCGACGAAGTTCTGCGCCGCCGCAGCGAGCCGCCGACCGCGAGGCATGAACCATCGCACAAGAGCGACGGGGGCCCGATACGCATGACATCGGATGCGACCGCCCCGTCCGGCCGCGCCGCGAGTGACGTCGCGTGAGCGCCGCCTCCCACACCGTTGCGCCGGTCTCCGAGGCGGCCCCGCCGCGCCCCGTGCCGCGCGAATCGCGCGCCGATGAGCTGGCGGCCGAACTCCACCCCGATCGCTATCCGCCCGGCCGCTGGCCCGCCGTCGGCAGCGTGCCCGTGAGCGTGCTGATTCCGGTGCGCAACGAGCAGCGCAACATCGTCGAGTGCCTGCGGCACGTGCGCTGGGCGCAGTACATCGCCGTAATCGATTCGCAATCCAGCGACGACACCATCGCGCTGGCGCAGGCCATGGGCGCGGAGGTGTATCAGTTTCACTATTCCAAGGCGGGCTGGCCGAAGAAGAAGAACTGGGCGCTCGAGCACGTGCCCTGGCCGACGCCTTGGGTGCTCATCATGGATGCCGACGAGCACATGACGCCCGAACTCACCGACGAAGTGCGGCAGGTGGTGACGGGGCAGTATCCGCCAGGCAACGGCTGCGGCGACGGGTACTGGCTCAACCGCCGCTTCATCTTCATGAAGCGCTGGATCAGGCACTGCGGCTACTACCCGTCATGGAACATCCGGCTCTTCAAGCACGCGGTCGGCCGCTACGAGCGCATCGGCGCGCTTGGCGACACCGGCTCGGGCGACAACGAGGTGCACGAACACATCGTGCTCTCGACCGGGCAGGCCGGGTACCTGAAACACGATTTTCTGCACTACGCGTATCCCGACATCGCCACGTGGGTGGAGAAGCACAACCGCTACTCGACGTGGGAAGCGCACGCGATGGACGCCGGCGATGCGGGCGAAGTGGAGCCGTCGCTGCTGGGCGGGCCGATTGCGCGGCGGCGGTGGATCAAGTCGCGCTCGCGCGGCCTGCCGTTGCGGCCGACCCTGCGGTTTCTCTACTCGTACATTCTCAAGGGCGGCATCCTCGACGGCTACGCCGGATTCGTCTTCTGCCGCCTGCTGGCGTTCTACGAGTTTCTCTCGGTCGCGAAATACCGGGAAATGCAGGTGCAGCGGCGCGAAGACGCAGGGCCCCGATGAGCATGGCGACCAACGAATCTTCCGTCGCGCCGCCGGCTGAGCGCCGTCACGTCAGCACGTGGACGACGCGCGAGAAGATCGGCCGCACGCTGTGGTACTGGGTGCAGGCGACGCTGTTTCGACTCAGCCCGCGGCCGATGTACCGCTGGCGGGCCTGGCTGCTGCGCCTGTTCGGCGCGGACGTCCATCCCACGGCGCGGCTGCGGCCGACGGTGCAGATCGAAGTGCCCTGGCACCTGACCATCGGGGAGAGTTCATCCGTCGGCGACCTTGCGATCCTTTACTGCCTTGGAACCATCCGCATCGGGCGAAACGTGACCATCAGCCAGTACGCGCACCTGTGCGCCGGAACGCACGACTTCACCAGGCGCGACATGCCGCTGCTGCGGCCGCCGATCGTCGTGGAGGACGAAGTCTGGCTCGCCGCCGACGTTTTCGTGGGGCCGGAGGTTACCATCGGCGCGGGCTGCGTGGTCGGCGCGCGCTCGAGTGTGTTCGAAGACCTGCCGGCGTGGAGCATCTGCGTGGGCAATCCGGCGCGGCGGGTCAAGGAGCGCCCGCGCCTTTCGGGCGACTGACCGGCCATCGCCGCTATGCTTGAGCGGCATGGCTCAGCGGCGATTCCACTACGAGCAGGCCTTCGAGCATTACCTCCGCGCCAATCGCGTGCCGTACGTGGCGGTGGACGAGGCTCGCAAAGCGCTCACGCAGCCCCACATGCACCCCTCGGCCGTGAGCGGCGATGCGCTCAAATCCTTTGACTTCGTGGTGTACAGCCCGCAGGGCAATCTGCTGCTCGATGTCAAGGGCCGCAAGTGCGCCCTGCGACGCTCGCCCGCGTCCGGCCGCACGGTTGGACGGCTCGAGTCGTGGGTGACCGACGACGACATCGAGTCGCTCGCGGCCTGGCAGCACCTGTTCGGCGAAGCGTTTCGGGCGATGTTTGTTTTTCTCTACTGGTGCGAGGCCCAGCCGCCCGATTCACTTTTCCAGGAGGTCTTCACCTACCACGACCGCTGGTATGTGCTTCGCTGCGTCGATCTCGCCGATTTCAGGGAGCACATGGTGCGTCGGAGCGAGCGCTGGCGAACCTGGGCGGTGCCGACCGAGCCGTTCAGGCGAATCAGCAGGCCCTTTGAGGTGCACCGGCTCATCCACGACCGCGCCCTTGCCCTCGCGGGCTCGATCTAGAATCGAATGACAGAAACCTGACCGGAATCGCCCGCTGCGGCATCCGGAAATTCAAGGAGGCTCCACATGAAGAAACGAAATCCGATCGGCGGCCTGATCGCGCTCAACATCGTGCTGCTGGCCGTGCTGGCTCTCGTCCAGCTCGCGCCAACCGTCCGGGCGGAGGAATCGAGCACTGCGGGCGACTATGTGATCGTCGGCGGCAGCCTGAACGGCGCAACCAGCAACGCCGTGTATGTGCTCGACCAGCGCAGCGGCGCCCTGCTGAGTTTCCTCTACGACCGCTCGACCAAGAGGCTCAACGGGATCGCGGTGCGCAGTGTCGTCAATGACGGCAAGCGGGCCTCGCCTTCGCGCTGAGACCCCTCGTCGTCCACCCGCACACATCCGGACAACCGAAACACACCTGATCGGACAGACCAAGCCATGTCAGAACACTCCAGCAGAAACGAATCGCGGACCGCGTTGGCCTCGCTGTGGGCCGCGGCATTCGTCATCGGCGCCCTGATCCTCACCAGCGCAGGCCGGCTCGCCGGCAACGCGGCGCGGGCGGAAATGGCCATCGATGGCGGCGAGTACGCCCTCGTCACCACCAAGGGCGGTAACCAGGAACTGCTCTACGTCCTCGAGAAGCGCACCGGGCGCATCTTCGTCTACGAAGCCCGGTCCGGCGGCGGAATGGACCTGCTCGACTTCCAGGATGTCGGAGAGTGGGTCAGCCGCATGACCAAACAGGGCGACAACTGAGCCGCCCGCTTCACCTCGCACACGAGCGCCTGCCGAGGCGCTATAGTCCGTGGTCATCGGCGCAGCCGATGAAGACCGCGTCTGAAACCGGCGCCCCGGTCGGGGAGGGTGCCGCGTCTGATACCCTTTCCCTGACGTCATATCGATGATTCACGATGCGAGTCGGAGGCGCGGCTGCTTCTGCGCCGCCGCGATCGTGGTCACTTCCGAGACGCGCGGAAGGAATCGCATTCATGCGCATCGTCCCCCTGCCACGCTTCGAGGCCGAAGCCGATCCGAAAGCGCGCGGTCTGAGCGACGAAGAAATCAGCGCCTACCAGCGCCTCGCGCCGCCCGACACCGTCGTCGTCAAGTACGGCCAGATGGGCCTGATTGGCGAGTTTCCCGCCCGGCTCGATCGTGTGCCCGGTTGCGGCACGAAGTTCGTCCTCAAGACGCCGCGCGGCACCGAGATCGGCGAGATGCTCACCACCACCTGCTCCAACGGCGGGTGCGGCAAGAGCCTGACGCGCCGCGAAATGCTCGACTACATCGAAAACTCAGGCGGCAGGCAGTACCCGTTCACGACCAGCGGGCGTGTGCTGCGCATCGCCGCCGTTGAAGACCTGCAGCACATGGAGCGGCTCAGCGAACTCAAGCGCCCGATGCTCAAGCGGGTCCGCGAGATCGTCGTCGAACTGTCTCTGCCGATGAAGATCGTTGACATCGAACCGATCCTCGGCGAAGAACTGCTCACCGTGTATTTCATGTCGGAGAACCGCATTGACTTTCGCGATCTCGTGCACCGGCTCTCAGAGGAGTTCCACTCGAGAGTCGAGATGCGCCAGATCGGCGCGCGCGAAGAGGCGAGATTGACCGCCGACTACGAGCGTTGCGGCCAGCACTGCTGTTGCCAGCAGTTTCTCAAGGTGCTCAAGCCGGTGTCGATGAAGTCGGCCAAGGTCCAGAAGGGCACGCTCGATCCGCTCAAGATTTCCGGGCGCTGCGGCCGGCTCATGTGCTGCCTGCGCTACGAAGACCAGACCTACGCCGATCTGAAGAAGAACCTCCCCCACCGCAAGACGCGCGTGGGCACGCCCGACGGCCCCGGCATCGTGATGGATTCGCAAATCCTGACACAACTCGTGCTCGTGCAACTCGAGTCCGACGGCAGCCGCATCGCCGTACCGGTCGAACAGCTGTGCGATCCGGACGCCATTCCGGCCCGACCCGCCCCGCCGCGCGAGGCCGAAGTGCGGCGCCGTCCGCGCGGGCCGCGCGAGCGCAGCGAAGCGGCTGATGAGGCGCTGCGCGGCCTGAGCGCCGATGAAGTGACCCGGCGGCTCTCGGCCGCGCCTGATGACTCACGAAGCGACCAGCCCCTCTCCCGCCAGCAGCGGCATCGCGCGCGCGATCAGCGCGCTGAAGAAGCGGCGACCGGCGCGGCGGGTCCAGTTGAGCAGGGGGAAACGCAGCCGCCCGGCGGAGCAGCCGGAGAAGGATCGGGCCGGCGCCGCAGACGCGGCCGGCGGCGACGCCCGAATCAGGACGGTTCGCCGCCTCGTGCCGCAGGCGGATCAGCCCCGCAGCAGGCGGCCGAAGCCGAGCCTGCCGCGGGCGCCTCGGCCGACGGCGGTGACGCCAATGGACAGAAAAGAAAGCGCCGGCGGCGCGGCGGCCGCAAGCGCAAGCGCCGCGGCGGCGAGGGCGATGCTCCTGCGCCTGCAGATCCCGGCTGAATCCGCTTCGTTCAAACGGCTCAGTTCGCCGCCGACTTGCCGGGGCGCATGATCGTTCCCAAGTCGATCACCACGTCGCCTTCGGTGTAGAAGTCGGCATTGAGTTGCCCTTCGCGCACGCTGGTGAACACCAGGCCGTTGATGGCCATCGCCGCCGCGTACTCGCAGTCGCCGCCGCCAGGCCCGGCGTACTCCGCGTTGTTCGCTTCCTGCACGTGGAAGTGGTAGTGAAACGGCGCGAGGTGTCCGGCCTGCACCATCGTGCCGGGCGCGTAGAACTTCTTGTCGTGGGCCCGCTGCAGCGGCGGATAGAGGATCGGTCGCGGCTGGCCGTCCACGTAATCCACCAGCCCGCCGTATTCGGTGCTCGTGTCCTCGCGGTCGCGCTGCGCCTGGGGGAACAGTTCAATCGCCATCGCCGGGTCAAAGACCATCGCATCGGCCAGGCGCACACACAGCAGATCGGCCCAGGGCAGTTTGGGTCCCCACTCGCTGAGGCTCTGCGGCCCGGCGTTGAATGAACGAGCCGACATGACCGCCTCGGGGTGGAAGTGGGCGCGCCCCGCCCAGCGCGTATCGAGTTCCGCCAGCAGCGCTGCGGATGACAGCGCGAGCCACTGCGGGTGGTGCTCGGCGACGCGCTGGAGTACGGCCAGATGACGCAGCCTCAAGCCGCGCCGGTTCTCGCTGGGCAGTGCCGCGACGATGTCGCGACACTTCCTCCACCATTCTTCGTGTGCCGGCCGGCTCAAGTCCTGCAGCCAGAGCACTTCTTCGCGCGTGCGGGCGATGACGCCCAGTTCGACGTAGCCGCGCCTCAGGTCGGCCAGAAAGGCGTCGTCGGTCCTGAGAGACTCAAGTCGACCCTGCCACACGTCCGGTTCGCCGAGACGGTTGAGCAGTTCCCACGCCGCGAGGCGCCACTGGGCGTGCACGACGTTGTCGGGTTCGGTTGCGACCACCTCGAAGACGATCTCCCGAATGTCCTGGCCCGGGTGTAGGGCCTGCAGCGCCAGCCGCTCGGGCCTGGTCTCATCGTCGTAGAGCGCGCACGGGCGATAGAGCGACCGCACGAGCGAGGGCGTCATGTCCACCCAGCCGCGATCGGCGATGAGTTCGCAGGCCCATTCGACAAAGCCCCACGTGGGGTGCGTGGGCACGCGGTACTCGATGACAGCCTTGGCCTCGGCCGGATCGTGCTCCTCGAGTTGCTGCCAGGCGGAAGCCCGGTAGGCGACGGAATACGACGGACCGCTAATGATTTCTTTCAGTTGTTCGATGCGGCGGGGATCGTCGGGCGACACGGCGCGGGCCTGCTCCATCGCCGCGTCGCGCTCGCGCGCCGTGAGGCGAGGATCGACCATGGCGGCAACCGGATCGTCGAATTCGCGAGGTCCGGCGCAACCGCTCAGCGCCGCCGCGCCGCCGCCCAGCAGCAGCAGCGTCAGCGCGCCCAACCGGCCTCGGGAAGATCGTTTCGGATTCATCGCTCATTGTAGGTTCCGCGCCCGGCAAGCCTCTCTGGAACCGCGCGTCGCACTCGTTTACCATTGACTGCGGCCGCGAGATGCCGCCTGACTTCAAGTCCCGTGAACGGTTGCATGATGGCGCAGACTGCCGAACCTTCCCTCTTCGAACAGGTAGAGCGCGTGATTCAACTCATCCGCCCGGCCATGCAGGCCGACGGCGGAGATGTGGAACTCGTCGAAGTCACCGAGCAGGGCGTCGTGCGCATCCGATTTCACGGGGCCTGCTTCGGCTGCCCATCGAGCACGCTCACGCTCCAGTCCGGCATCGAGCGCAATCTCAAGCAGCGCCTGCCCGTGATCCAGAGCGTCGAATCCGTCGCCTGAGCAACCCCCTCCCAGACGCATGCCGCCCGTGTGCGAATTGACTTGCGGCCGGTTGCGGCGAAGGTATGGGCATGCTCACCACCCCCACCGCGATGCTCAGTACCCTTGCCGCCGGTTTGCTCCTGCTCCAACCCGGCCCGCCTGCTGATCTCGTCATCGAAAACGCACGGATCTGGAGCGACGGCCTGCCGGGCTTCGCCTCATTCGCCGCCGTACGCGATGGCGAATTTGTCTACGTCGGCGACGCCGACCCACAGTGGATCGGCCCGCAGACCGCCGTGCTCGACGCCGGGCAGCGCGTGGTGCTGCCCGGCCTCATCGACTCGCACGTGCACATGCTCGGCGGAGGCACGGGGCTGGCCCAACTGCAACTGCGCGACGCCGCCGACAAGGACGAGTTCATCGCGCGCATTGCCCAGTGGTCGGCGCAGTTGCGGCCGGGCAGGTGGATTCTCGGCGGCCGATGGTCAGTCGAGAGTTGGACGAGCCCCGAGTCGCCGCGCAAGGAGTGGATCGACGAAGTGACCGGCGGGCGTCCGCTCTACCTGCCGCGCATGGATGGTCACTCGGCGCTGGTCAATTCCGCCGCGCTGGAACTGGCCGGCATCACGCGGCAAGGGCCGGATGACCCCGAAGGCGGCGTCATCGATCGCGACCCGCAGACGCGCGAGCCAACCGGCATCCTGCGCGAGTCCGCGATGTTCCTGGTGTCGCGCTTCATCCCCGAACCGACCGTCGATGACAAAGTCGATGCGCTCCGTGCCGCCATGCGGCACGCGCTGGCGCACGGCATCACCAGCGCCTCGGACGTGGCCTCCATCTGCGATCTTCCGGCGTATGAAGTCCTTGCCGCGGATGGCAACCTGCCCATGCGGCTGTTCGTCTACGCCACCGCCGACGACTGGTCCGGCGCCGCTGAGATTATCAAGTCATTTCAGGGGCGCGAAGACTGGATCGAAGTCAACGGCCTCAAGGTCTACCTCGACGGCAGCCTCGGCTCGCGCACCGCGCTGATGCGCGACCCCTACCTCGGCAACCGGCCCGATCGGTCGCAGTGGCGCGGCCTGTTTCGCGAGGGCGTGGAGGATGGCCGCTTTGCCGCCAACCTCGCCGCGGCCCGATCCGCCGGACTTCAGCCCATTGTGCACGCCATCGGTGACCAGGCGAATCACTTCCTGCTCAATGCGTATGCAGTCGAATTCGACGATCTCCGCGCGGCCCGCTGCCGCAGCGAGCACGCGCAGCACCTGCTGCCCGCCGACATCCAGCGCTTCGGCGATCTCGGCGTGATCGCCTCGATGCAGCCCTATCACAAGGCCGACGACGGCCGCTACGCCGAGGCCCTCATCGGCCCCTACCGCGCGCGATCGAGTTACGCGTACAAGTCGCTGCTCGACGCGGGCGCGGTGCTCGCGTTCGGCTCCGACTGGCCGGTGGTCTCAATCAACCCGATGCTCGGCGTCGAAGCCGCGGTGACAGGCCGCACCCTGGCGGGCGAGATCTGGCAGCCGCAGGAGAATCTCACCGTGGGCGAAGCCCTGCGCTGCTACACGGCGCGGGCCGCGTACGCCATGTTCGAAGACACCCAACTCGGCCGCATCGCCCCCGGCTACCGCGCCGACTTCATCATCATGAGCGCCTCACCATTCGATCACGAGCCGAAATGGAGCGAGATCCATCCCGTTGCGGTGTATGTCGATGGGGTGATGAGGTATGAGGCGGGGGATTGATGGACTTGGTTTCCTCGTTCGCCGTTTCTGTCATAACTGACAGCCTATGCTCGGCGGAGTTCCAATCCCTGGTTAGAGGTCACTTCCGAAATGGGTGAGAAGGCGACTGCATTTGCGAAAGGCGGATGTGGATGCCTCGTCGCGTTCGCGATGTTCGCAGGCATCGCTCTACTGTTCGGCGGCAGTGCTCACATCGATCTCGGTGGAGCAATCCTTCTCTTTGTAATTGGCGGACTGTTAGGCTGGATCGTCCTTTGGATATACAACAAGGGAAAACGCGATAGTTCTCGCCCCTGACCAACGGCTGCAGCCCGGGCGCCGTGGTCCAGAGGCTGGCCTTGCAACCGGGGGGCCACGTCGAGCGCGCGGCAGACGACCACACTGAGTTGATCTCGCAGCGCGCGCTCGCGTGGCCGGCGCTCCCAGCCTTCGATCGAACTCAGCCCAGGAAACCTCGCTTCGACCACGGCACCCTATCTCACCGGCGATCAAGCAGAGTGCGACACGTCGATGAGCGCCTGCAACGCGGCGTGTGCCTTGCCGCTGGCGATCGACTCGCGCGCCATTTCAACGCCGACTGCAAAGTCCGGCGCGAGGTCGGCCACGACCAGCGCTGCAGCCGCGTTGAGCACGGCCATTTCCGCGTGCGGCCCCGGCTGACCCGAGAGCACCTCCATGAGGATCCGCGCGGCGTCGGCCACGTCGGCGGCCGGGGGCGGAGCATCGGCCTGCGCCACACCAAACGAAGCCGGGTTGCACGCCTTGGCGTGAGCCGCGCCGGCCCGGCAGTCGGTGAGTTGATTGGGGCCGGCGGTGGAGAGTTCATCGAGGCCGCCACAGCCGTGCACGATCAGCGCCCGCTGCGCGCCGAGCCTCACGAGAGTCTGCGCCAGCAGATCAACGAAGTGCGGCGCGTAGACGCCGATGAGTTGACGCCGGGCGCCGGCGGGGTTGGTCAGCGGGCCGAGCAGATTGAAGATGGTCGGAAAGCCCAGCGCGCGGCGGGCGGGCATGGCGTGCCGCGTGGCGGGATGGTGATGGATCGCAAACGAAAAGCACAGCCCGGCACTCTGCAGACAGCGAGCCTGGACGTCGGGCGAGGCGTTGACGTTGACGCCGAGATGCTCGAGGACCTCGGCCGAGCCGCGCCCGGTGCGCGAGCGGTTGCCGTGCTTGGCGACGACGGCCCCGGCGCCGGCGGCGACGATGGCCGCAGCGGTGGAGACGTTGAACGTCTTGGGCGCGCCGCCGGTGCCGCAGGTGTCGATGAGCCGATCGCGCAGGTCATCGGGCACGGGCACGCGCGTGACGTGCTCACGCATGACGCGGGCGGCGCCGACGAGTTCATCAACGCCCGGGCCGCGCCGCGCGAGCACGGTGAGCAATCCGGCGATCTGCTCCGTCTCGGCCCGGCCGGTCATGATGAGCGAAAACGCCTCGTGGGCTTCGGCTTCGCTCAGCGAAAGCCGGCTGCGCGCGAGCGCGATGAAGGGCTCAAGATCGGCGGCGGGGCTGCCCGGCATGACGCGGCCATTCTAGGTGCGCGACCCGAGGGGCACGGGCGGCGGTGATTCACTCGAAGCGCGGGGGCTCAGGGAGATTTCGATGGCCGTTGAACGTTCGTGGATTCTGCCGGAGCAGGCATGACGGCTGTTGCGCGCTCCATATCATCTGGCGCGAGCCGTTGACCCGATGTTCTGTTGCAACCCCGGAGACCTGGCAATGCACCACACAACTCGAATCGCCGCGCTTGGCCTGGCCGCGCTTGTCGTCGCTTTTTCAAGCGGCTGTCTGGAGCGGAAGGAGCGCGTCATCGTCAACGCCGACGGTTCGAGCGAGATCCGGCTCATTGTTGAGGGCGAGGATGAAACCGACCTCAACGAAGGCGATCGACTGCCACGCAACGGCGGACAGTGGCTCGTTGAGCGGTCCAAGCGCCAAACGCCCGACGGCAAGACGGTGCACCGGCTCGCGGCCATCGCGCGCTACCCCGCGGGGTTCGACCTGCCATTCAACTTCGCCGACCCGGGCGATCAGATGGCCAAGGCGTATCTCCAGTTTCCGACGGAAGTGACCATGGAAGAGCGGCCCGACGGCTGGTACTACCACTTTCACCGCACCTATGAGCCGCGCGCCTATGCCCAGGTTGGCTTCCTGCAGGACGCGGCCAGTGAAGAGGCGAGCAGATTCGCTGCCAAGCAGCAGGCGGGCGAGGAGATAGGACTGGTCGATTTCAAGGGTGTGTCCGAGGTGCTCGTCAAGGTAGCCATCGGCAAAATCGAGATCTTCGCTCGCGAGGCGTTTCTGGAAACCAACCCCAACACCCCGCAGGACACCTGGCTGGACGTGCACGATGCGCTCGAAGAATTGAGAAAGGGCGCCAACTACGACCGCATGGCGGTGATCCTCCAGAACGCCGACAAGCAGGACAACTCGCAACTCATGGAGCAGCTGGCCGAGGAATTTGACAAGGTCACGACGGACACGATCGTGTCGGCGCTGAGCGGCAGCCCTTACGTGCGCGACACCGGCGCGTTCCGTCAGCGCTTCGCGTTTCACAAGAAGGCGTTCGAGATCACCGAAGACCTCGGCGACGAGCGGTTCGAAGTCTCCGTGCAGATGCCCGGCGCCATCGTGTCGCACAACGGCGACCGCAAGACGAACAACGTCGTCACCTGGACGTTCGCCGGCAAGATGCTCTACGACCGCACGGTCGAACTGCTCGTCACGTCGCGCATCGACCGCTGAGCATCGGCGCCTCAGCCGGCCTTCTGGCCGCCGGACATGCGCGGACCCGAAGCGCCGGGCTGGACCGTCTGGTGCCGCACGATCTGCCCCTCCTGCATGTAGATGATGTCCTCGGCGACATTGGTTGTGTGATCGGCGATGCGCTCGAGCGCGCGCGACACGCCGAGCATGTGGATGAGGCGCTCGAGTTCATCGGGCGACTGGCGGATGCCCGACTCCACGCGGGTGTACATCTCGCGATTGATCGCATCCACCTCGTCGTCGGCGGCGAGCACCTGGTAGGCCAGGGTCTTGTCCTCCTTCACCATCGCGTCGAGGGTGGTCTTGAGCATCCACTCGACCTTCTCGGACATGGTGAAGAAGTCAAAGGGCATCTTCGTGGGCGGCTGGTTCGAGAGGTAGAAAGCGCGGCTGGCGATGTTGGTCGCCAGATCGCCGATGCGCTCGAGGTCGTTGTTGATCTTGAGCACCGCCACGACGAAGCGCAGGTCATGGGCGACGGGCTGGTGCAGCGCGAGCACCTTGAGGCACTCTTCTTCGAGTTCGACTTCGGCGCGATCGATCTCCGCGTCGGACTTGATCACCTGGGTGGCCAGGCGCGAGTCGCGGTTCTGCACCGAGAGCACGGCGCGGTGGACGCTTTCTTCTACGAGAGCGCCCAGAGCCAGCAGGCGCTTCTTGAGTCGTTCGATTTCATGAACAAAGTGCTGCGACATGGGATGACCTCTTGCGCGGCGGGGCCGGCTCAGCCGAAGCGGCCCGTGACGTAGTCGGACGTCTCGGGCACATGGGGATTGGTGAAGATATCGACCGTCGGCCCGTATTCGATCACGTGGCCGAGGTACATGAAGGCGGTGTAGTCGCTGACGCGCGCGGCCTGCTGCATGTTGTGCGTCACGATCAGGACCGTGTACTCGCCCTTGAGTTCGTGAATGAGGTCCTCGACCTTGCCCGTTGCGATCGGGTCCAGCGCCGAGCAGGGCTCATCCATGAGCAGCACCTCCGGTTCGGCGGCGATGGCGCGCGCGATGCACAGCCGCTGCTGCTGCCCTCCCGAAAGGCCCAGGGCCGATTCGTGCAGCCGGTCTTTCACTTCGTCCCAGAGAGCCGCGCCGCGCAGGCTGCGCTCACACACTTCAGCCAGCACGCGCCGGTCGCGCTCGCCGTCGATGCGAAGCGAGTAGATGACGTTTTCAAAGATGCTCATGGGGAACGGATTGGACTTCTGGAACACCATGCCCAGGCGCTTGCGCAGTTCGATGACGTTTACGTCCCGGCCGTAGATGTCGACGCCGCGATACGACATCGAGCCTTCGATGCGGATAGTGTCGATGAGATCGTTGAGCCGATTGACAGAGCGAATCAGCGTGCTCTTGCCGCACCCCGACGGGCCGATGAGGGAAGTAACTTTCCCTTCGGGGATTTTCATGGTCACGTCAAAGAGCGCCTGCTTGGCCCCGTAGTAGAGCGAGAAGCCGTTGATGCCGACGACTTCGGTCTCGGTCTGCAATTCCTCGTGCGTATCGGTCTGCACTGTCTCGCCGCGCGCGATCGCCGCAAGGCGGCCCAGGTTCGACGGCTCGGGGCTGACTCCGGGGGCGCGCTGGGCGCCGCCCGACTCTGGCATGGCGCGGGATGTCGTGATGTGGCTCATGTCAACGGAGTGCGGTGAGCGTTTTCCCGGGATGAGCAGCGACTGTTTCATCTTGCTCCATGACGCATCCTACGCCGTGGCGAAGCGCTTCGCCTGCAGGCGGTGCACGGCGAACCGGATGGTGAGATTGATGATAAAGATGAGGACGATGAGAATGACAATGCCCGCCCAGGCCAACTCCTGCTGGTCGCGGAACGGGCCGGTGGCGAACTGGAACACCGCCACGGTGAGCGACGGGAAGGGTTCCCTTGGATCGAGCGTCATCAACCGGCTCGCGCCAGCCGTGAACAGCAGCGGCGCTGTCTCGCCGGCGACGCGGGCCACCGCGAGCATGATGCCGGTGATGACGCTGCCCGACGCGGCTGGAAGGACGACCTTCAGGATCGTTCGCGCCTTGGTGGCGCCAAGCGCGATCGACGCTTCGCGGTAACTGCCCGGCACGAGCCGCAGCATCTCTTCGGTCGTCCGGGCCACGATGGGGATCATGATGAACGCCAGCGCCATGGCGCCGGCGAACCCGTTGGCGTTGCCGGTGGGCACGACGAGCAGTTCGTAACCGAGAATGCCCACGACGATGCTCGGCACGCCCGAGAGCACATCGGCGATGAAGCGCGTGGGCGCGCCGAGCCAGGAATTGCTGCTGTACTCGGAGAGGTAGATGCCTGCGAGCATGCCCAGCGGAATCCCGACGGCGCTGGCCAGCGCGATGAGAATGCCCGTGCCGACCAGCGCATGCGCCATTCCACCGGGTGATCCCTCCATGCCCTCGGCAATCTCCACCTGAGTAAAGAAATCAAGGCTGATGTGGCTGAACCCCTTGGAGAGCAGGTACAGCATCACCAGCGCGAGCACGCCGAGAATGACCACCGTGAACAGCACGCACAGGCTCATGAACGCGCGGTTGCTCACGCGCAGGTACGCCTGGTAGAGCGGCCTGGAGTTGCGTTGGTACTTGATGCGACCGGTTGCGGGCATGATGATCTCAACGTGCGACCAAGCGCGGTCAGAACGCCGCCGCGGTTCTTGATCCCTTTCCTACGACGAGCCAGCGGGCGACGACGTTGAACAGCAGCGACATGATGAGCAGGATGAGCGCGACCTCGCACAGAGCCGCGCGGTGGATTTCCGTACTCGCCTCCGCGAACTCGTTGGCGAGCAGGCTGCTCATCGTCTGGGCCGGCGCAAAGAGCGAGGGGTTGATCTGGTTGTTGTTGCCGATGACCATCGTGATGGCCATGGTCTCGCCCGAAGCGCGGGCCAGGCCGAGCATCACGGCGCCGAACAGCGCCGAGCGGCTGTAGCGCAGCATCTCCCACGAACTCTGCCACCAGGTCGCGCCCAGCGCGAGCGTGCCTTCGATCTGGGCCCGCGGCACGTTCTTGAGCACGTCGCGGCTGATGGCGGTAATGATCGGAAGAATCATGATCGCCAGCACGACGCCGCCGGTAAACATGTCGCTGCCGGTCAGTGGGATTTCACTCGTCACGACCGTCGAACCGCGCCGTACGGTGTCTTCGAAAAGCCACGCGTTGACGCCGGGAATCCAGGAGAGGGCCGCGTGGAGTCCCGGTTCGATGTAATTCTGCATCACCGGGCCAAGCACAAATAGGCCCCACATTCCGTAGGCGATTGACGGGATCGCCGCAAGGAACTCGACGAGGAACGAAATGGAGCCGATGAGCCGCCTCGGACACAGTCGCACCAGAAACAGCGCAGCGCCGAAACTGAGCGGAACGGCGATCAGCAGGGCCAGCAGCGAACTCACTGCGGTACCGTAGATGACCGGCAGTGCGCCGAAACTCGGCGGGATCGTCTCCATCACGACTTCGCCGTCCTCGATGATGACGCGGCCGGCGGCATCCTTCATGGGCACATTGAGTTCGTTGGGGCGCCAGTCGGTGCTGACGAGAAACTTCAGGCCATACTCCTCGATGCTCGGCCAGGCGGCAATGGACAGGACGACGAGCAGCGCTGCGAGCATCATCAGAATGCTCACGGCGCCCATCCGCGCCAGGCCCGCCATGAGCGCATCGGCATTCAGCGGACTGCGCTTGGCCTGAAGCGGTTTGCGGGCGCGAGCGCCCGGTCGCAGCGCACTGGTCGGCGAGGATGAAACGGCTTGTGACACTTCTCAGAGATCCGATTGCTCTTTGAAGACAGCGGAGGCGGCAGAGTCGCAGCTGTCGCGCACTCTGCCGCTCCCGCATGAGATGTTCCAGGCCGGCCGTTCGACGCAGCCCGCGGACCTACTGGCCGACGTTGAGTCGCTCGCCCTTATAGGTGAGCATCCGCAGCGCTCCTTCAACTTTCTTCTGCACCGGCTCGGCGAGCGGAGCGTAGTCGAGTTCTTCGGCGAACTTCTGGCCCTCGTGCGTCGCCCACCAGAGGAAGTCCACCAAGGCCTGCGCCTCCTGCTTGCTCTCGAGATTGTTCAGGTCCCGGTAGACAATCAGGTAGGTGAACGACGCGATGGGATAGGCGTCGCTGCCCGGCTGATTCCAGATGTCCGCGGCGAGGATGGCGCCACTCATCTGCGATACGGCGCCGGCCCCGGCCATCGACACGCTTTCGGGAGATGCCTTGACCATGTTCCCATCGCGGTTCTGCACGTAGCCGTAGGCAAGATCGTTGTTGTCGGCGTAGCCCTGTTCGACGTAGCCGAGGGCGCCGGGCGTCTTCTGCACGACGGCGGTCACGCCTTCGTTGCCCTTGCCGCCCTGGCCCAGGGGCCACTTCACCTGCTTACCCATGCCGATGGTCGAGGTGAACTCTTCGCTCTGGGTCGCGAGGTAGTTGGTGAAGATGAACGTCGTGCCCGAGCCGTCGGTGCGCCACACCGGCGTGATCGCCGTATCGGGAAGTGACAGTCCATGGTTGAGCGACGCGATCGCCCGGTCGTTCCAACGAGTGACCTTCCCCATGTAGATGTCGGCGAGCAGTTCGCCCGTGAAGCGGATGTCGCCCTTGACGCCGGGCAGGTTGTAGGTCGGCACCACGCCGCCGGCGCAGGAGGGGATTTCGATGAGGTTGTCGGATCCGCCCGCGGCTTCCAATTCCTTCTTGCTCATGGGAGCATCGCTGCCGGCGAAGTCGACGGTCTTGTCGGTGATGTTCTTGATTCCGCCGCCCGAGCCGATCGACGCGTAATCGATCAGAATATTCGGATGCAACTGCTGGTACTCGGCAACGAGCCGCTTGTAGAACGGAGCCGGAAAAGATGCGCCGGATCCGGCAAGACGGATGTCAGCGCCCCCCGCCGCTTCCACTCCGACAGCCCCTGTCAATGGCCCCGCCGCCAGAAGCAGACTCGCGGCACACGCCACCGCACTGGTCCCACGCGAAATCAGGTTCATCTGCAATCTCCTGTGTGTTCGAATCGCACTTTCAATCACGCCACCACAGCATAAAGTCGCCGTGTTAGCGTTTGATGAGCACGGGGATAGTTTCGCATAAAGCGGCGGCGCCAGGTGAGAAGCGGGGTGTTACGGTCGCGCAACCGGCTGATGCGCCCCAGTTTGCGTCGCTTGACCCAAGGCCGGCAGAATCATCTGAAACGTACTGCCCCGCCCGGGCGCGCTCTGCACTTCGACCCGTCCGCCGTGCGCCTGGCAGATGTGGCGGACAATCGACAGCCCCAGGCCGGTGCTGCCGACCTGCCGGCTGCGACCCTTGTCCACGCGGTAGAAGCGTTCGAAGATGCGCGTCAGGTGCTGCGGCTCGATGCCCTCGCCCCGGTCGACGACCGATATCGTTACATCGCCGTCCACCCGAGCGCCGAGCACGTGCACGTCACTGCCGGGCGGGCTGTACTTGATGGCGTTTTCGATGAGATTCACCAGCGCCTGCTCGAGCAGTTGCCGGTTCATGCTCACGCGCAATTCAGGCTCACACTCGGTGCGGATCTTGGTCTGCCTCGAGTCGGCCAGCATCTGGCACGCTTCGACGGCGCTGTTGATGAGCGAGAGCACGGCGCCCGGCTCGACGTCCAGAGCCGCGCGGCCTTCCTGCTGGTCGAGTTTGGCGAGTGTGAGCAGGTCTTCGAGGATGGCGAACATCCGGTCGGCGTGGCGTCGGATGATCTCGAGCAGTCGCTGCACGTCTTCGGGATTGTGCTCGGACTCATCGAGCAGCGTTTCAACCGCGCCTTTGACGGCGGTGATCGGCGTGCGCATCTCGTGCGAGACGTTGGCGACGAAGTCGCGCCGCACGGTCTCAAGGCGGCGCAACTGGGTGACGTCGTTGAGCACGAGTAGTGCGCCGATCCGGCCCTCCGCCGCCCCGTGCAGCACGGTGGCGGTCACGAGCAGGATGCGTTCGGCATCGCGAGCTTCAGCCGGCGATTCACTGCGTCGCACGCTCACTTCGCCTTCAACCGGGCCCGCGGCGCCGAGCGCTTCTGAAACGAGCCGGTGCAGCGCCGGGCTTCGCACCACGGCCTGGATGCTGCGATCAATCGCCGACGCCGGCTCTACGCCCAGCAGCCTTGAAGCAGCGCGGTTCATGGTCATCACCCGCTCTTGGGCGTCTACGGCGATGACGCCCTCGACCATGCTCGACAGGACGGCTTCAAGTTCGTTGCGCTGCCGGACAACCGCCTGGAATCGCTCGTCGAGTTGGTAGGCCATGTGGTTCATCGCTTCCGCGACCCGCGCCACGCCTTCGGAGCCCGAGGTGCTGATGCGGCGATCAAGTTTGCCCCGGGCGAACCGCTCCGCCCCCCACTGCAGCCGCTCGAGGTCGCGGCGTTCCCGGATCGCGCGCACGATGAGTACGACCACCAGCGCCACGGCTAGCACGCCCAGCGCCACGCACGCCAGCAGCAGCGAGTCGGCGCCGGCATCCGTTGCGAGCACGGCACCGAATTGAGCCTTGTCGAAGGTTGCCTGGGCCCAGGGCAGGTGAGGCACGACTTCACTCCTTGAAGCGATAGCCTACCCCTCGAATCGTCTCGATATAGTCCCCGCACTTGCCAAGTTTGCGGCGCAGGGCCACGACCTGCACATCCACCGACCGCTCGGTGACTGGGTAATCGTCGCCGCGCACGGCGTCGATAATCTGCTGGCGGGTGAATACGCGCCCGGGATGCCGCGCCAGCCACGAGAGCACGCGAAACTCGGTGATCGTCAGGTCGAGTTTCCGCTTCTCCACGGTCACCTCGTGGCGGACCGGATCGATTTCCAGTTGGTGGATGCGAACCAGGGCGCTGTCGTCGATCGGCGCCGACTGCGAATGGCGGCGGAGCACCGCACGGATTCGAGCCAACAGCACGCGCGGGCTGAAGGGCTTGGTGATGTAGTCGTCGGCGCCGAGTTCGATGCCGGCGACGATGTCCGCCTCATCTCCCTTGGCGGTGAGCATCACAACCGAGATGTCGCGCGTCTGGGGATCGCTGCGCAGGGCCCGGCAGACCTCCAGCCCGTCGGCGCCGGGCAGCATGAGGTCGAGCAGGATCAGGTCCACGCGCTTCGAGCGAGCGGCGCGGAGTGCGGTTTCACCGGTAGTGACGCAATCGACTTCGTACCCTTCCCGCCGCAGGTTGTACGCGACGAGTTCGAGGAGGTCCTCCTCGTCATCCACCACCAGAATGTGCCCCTTGGACATGTGAATCTCCCATGCATTGGCTGCCCAAGTTTAGGGAGAGAGCGCAATGATTCGGTTAGCACGTCGTCAGGAATCGGTGTCGCCGGCGCCGGCCGGCGGCGTTATTTGTCGCCCGCGACCGCCTCGGCGACGTTCAGGCAGTGGTCCTTGAGCCGGCGGTAGTTGAGCAGCATGGTCAGATACGAAGTGCTCACAATCGGCTCGATGCGCGTCGCCGAGAGACTCGTCAGATGAATGCCGCGCAGGTCCTTGATGCGCTTGGTCACCGCCGCGCCTGCGGAGTGGGCCCGGCTGATCACATCCACACGGTTGTGCTCGAACGCATCGATCACGAGGAGCAGGTAGTCGGAGACAAGCATGTGCAGGCTCTCGAGGTCCTTGCGCTGCGTGTCGGTGAGTTCGAACCCGGCGTTGCGGATCTTCAGTTCGGCCTTGACGATCACGGCGATGGTGTCGCTGATCGACTCCATCTCGTCGGCGACGCGCAGCTGCCGGCGGCTCTCTTCGATCACGCTGTGCGGTACGCCGCCCGAGAGCAGATCCGAGAGGAAGTGCACCACCTCGTGCTCCATCGCGTCGAGGACCTCCTCGCGGTGAAAGAGCTTCTCGATCCGGCGATCGTCCTTCTCGTTGGTGAAGATGATCCGCGCCGCCCAGGTCATCATCTTCGACGCCCCCGCCGCCATCTTGAGAATCTCCGCGTGCGACTGCTCGATCGCGATCAGCGGCGTCTCGAGCATGCGCACGTCCAGCGATGAAAGATGCGGCGTTTCCTTGGTCGCCTTGGCGGGCACGAACCGCTCCAAAGCCCTCGCAAACACGCGCACGAAGGGCAGAAACAGAATCGTGTTCAGGATGTTGAAGCCCGTGTGCGTTGAAGCGATCGCCAGCGTCATCACCTGCTCGAACTCGGTTTCGCTCGCGACGGCGTCGTGCGTGAGCCCCACGGGGTGGTAGCCGGAGTCCTTGTGGACGAACCAGTCCACGCCCTTGAGATACAGCGCAAAAACAGTCGTGATCCACGCCACGCCGATGACGTTGAACAGCACGTGCGCATACGCAGCGCGCTTGGCGTTGGTCGTGGCGCCGATCGACGCGAGCACCGCGGTAATCGTCGTGCCGATGTTCTCACCGAGCACGAGCGCCGCTGCGGTCTCGAAGGGAATGACGCCCGTTGACGCAAGGCTGATAGTGATGGCCAGCGTCGCCGAGGAAGACTGAACAATGAGCGTGAGCAGGCAGCCGACGGCAGCGCACTTGAGCACGCCGAAATACGAGTCGGCGGCGAACCACGCAAACGCCTCGA
Source organism: Planctomycetota bacterium (assembly GCA_963205185.1). Taxonomy (GTDB): domain Bacteria; phylum Planctomycetota; class Phycisphaerae; order Phycisphaerales; family UBA5793; genus UBA5793. The sequence continues at coordinate 111,342 of CAUJHZ010000045.1, forward strand.
CGAACGCGGGAATCTCGCGGACGGGCTTGAAGCCGTCTTTCATGAGTTCCAGGCCGAAGAACACCATGCCCAGTCCCATGATCGCCATCGCGGCATACCGGACGCGCTCGCCCTTGGAGAAGAGGAACGCCAGCGCGGCGGCGCCAAGAATCGGCAGGCCGTACTTGCCCACGTGGAGCACGAGGATCCAACCGGTGATCGTCGTCCCGATGTTGGCGCCCATGATGACGCCGATGGCCTGGTGCAGGAGCATCAGGCCGCTGTTGACAAAACCCACGACCAGCACGGTGGTGATCGAACTCGATTGGAGGAAACAGGTTACCACCGTGCCGGTACCGACCGCCATCAGGCGGTTGTCGGTCACGGCGCTGATCATCTTGCGCAGGCTGTTGCCCGCGATGGCCTGCATACCGTCGGAGAGGTTCTTCATCCCCAGCAGGAACAGACCCAGCCCGCCGATGACCATCAGCACCAGTCCGACGAGCGCATCCGCCTCGCCCTGGGCCAGCGTGAGTAGAGCCGTCGCGTCGCCAGGGGCGGTGCCGGTCAACATGCCAGACGCGTTCCCATCTGCAGAAAGTGGTGAAAGAGGCCGCCATCCACGAAGCCCGCCCGGCGTCCACAAGCCGGCCCAGCCCCGAAGCCACGTTAGCGTTCGGTTCCGATTCTAACAATCGGCCCGGCCGAGTCATGCAGCGATCGGACATCGCCCCCGCGAGCCGCGGCCGCTCTATGATCGGCCGTCGCGTACGTCAGCGAGGTCTCCGGTAACTCAGATGTGGGTGAGGCTCTGCAACCTGATCGGCGGCCTGACGGCCCTGGCTCGACTCGCCGGGCTCGGCGCGCTCAATCGGCGCAATCGATACTGGCAGTGGCGCCGCTCCACGGCTTTTGGCAACTTCGATCTGCCTCGCCGCGATGTGCGGCGGGCGCTGCTGGACTATGGTCGCTGGGTGCACGACATGCGCCGTTTCCGCTGAATGCCCCGCGTCAATCAGGAGGCAAACAGCGCGAGCATGCCCACGAGCGCCGCGCTCCAGGCGGTCCACACCGTCGCCTTTTCGCTGCGAGTGAACGACCCTTGGCTCAGCCACGTCAGAGCCGGGCTGCACGCCACGCCCAGTGCGATCTGCCGCGGCCGGGTGGCCAGCCACTGCTTGGTGGGCTGCAGGCCGCGAAGGGCCTTGTGAGTGATGAACGACGCGAGCAGAGCCAGGGGCACCATCGCGCCGAGCAGGGCCGCGTTATCCGTAAAGAGCCGGCCCAGCAGCAGACCTCCGATGATCATTCCGGCCGTCTGCACGAAGCCGCGCTCAAAGGAGCCGGCATCGCCGACCAGGTCAGTGAGCCGGCCCCGCACACCAGCGGGTGGCGACGGCTGGACTGACGATTCGGATTCGAAGGAAAGAGCCTTGGCCATCGCCGTGTCGATCGCGGCGGCCGTGGGCTGTGGCACGTATTCTTTGCGTCGCATGGGACTCTCCGACCCTGAACTCCGGCGGCCGGCTGCCGCCGTCTTTCCCTTATTCCGAGTTGCCCGCCTTCCCTTTCACCGCGGCCGCTGGGCGACCGTAGAATGCCATCAGCCGGACCCGGGGCCGCTTGAGGGAAAGGGTGAAGGTGCAGGATCGTTCCGCAATCCGCAGGGTCGCCGTCATCGGCGATGGCCAGATGGGCATCGTGCTGGCGATGATCCTCGACTTCGGCCAGGCGCCGGTCACGCTCTGGGGCCGCAGCGCCGAGCACATTGTCAATCTGCAGTGCCATCGCATGTCGGAGCGTCACCTGCCCGGCGTGCGGATTCCCGAGACCATCACCATCACCGCCGATGAAGACGAAGCGCTGCGCGACGCCGACCTTGTGGTCTGTGCGGTGCCAACGCAGTTCATCCGCCCCGTCTTCAAGCGCTTCGCCGGCCGCATTCCGCCGGGCGTCGGCGTGGTCAGCGCCTCCAAGGGCATCGAGAACGGCACGCTGCTGCGCCCGACCTGCGTCATCGCCGAAGTGATTGGCGACGGCGCGGATCGGGAATACGCGACCCTGTGCGGGCCAACGATTGCCGAAGAACTCACGCATCGGCTGCCCGCGACGATGGTCGCGGCGTGCGCATCACACGATTTCGCCGTGGCCGTGCAGGCACTCTTCACCACGCCGTGGATGCGCATCTACACACTGACGGATCTGCTCGGCGTTGAACTGGCCGGCGCCACCAAGAACGTCATCGCCATCGCGGCCGGCATCGTGGACGGCCTCCAACTCGGCTACAACGCCAAGTCGGCGCTGCTGGCGCGCGGCCTCGCGGAGATCACGCGGCTCGGCGTCGCCATGGGCGCTTCCGCCGAGACCTTCTTCGGCATCGCCGGCGTCGGCGATCTTGCCACCACCTGCTTCAGCCCCGTCGGGCGCAACCGCTCGTGCGGCGAAGCGCTCGGGCGCGGCCGTTCGCTGGCGGAGTATCTTCACTCGACGCAATCTGTGGTGGAGGGCGTCGCCACGACGCAGTCAGTCATGGCGCTGGCCAGGCAGCATCAAGTCGAAATGCCCATCACCGAAGCGGTGCACGCGGTGCTCTTTGAAGACCTGCCGCCGAAGCAGGCGATCGCGATGCTCATGGAGCGGGAATCCAAGCCGGAGCGCATTGGATAGCCGTTCCGACGCGGCGCGCTGACGTCACTCAGGCGATCTGCTCACGCCACCGCCGGCTTGCCGTGCTTGTGCCCTTCGCCGCCGGGTTTGTGCGTGAACGCATCCTGCTGCATCACGAAGCCGATCACCGCCGTTACCAGAACGATCAGCGGCAGAATGATGGGGTTGCCGCTGAAATCCTGTCGCAGCGCCGGCTGCCACGCCTCGACCTGAATGAGCAGCGTGACCACGCCAATGACCAGCACCACCGCGCCGGCCACGCACGTCATCGCCACGATGACCACGCGGTAGAGAATGAACGACAGCAGGCCGAACGTAACCAGTCCGATGAGCGCACCGGCGTAGTAGGTATCGGGCGGCATGTTCGAGATCGACCACACGTTGGCGCCGACGAACGCCCCGGCCAGACCGCCGCACGCCGCGATGGCGTACTTCATCAGCGGCCACGCGACCACCGCGGTCAGCACGCCGACGCACGCGGCGATGATCAGGCTGCTCTCCATCGACTTGCTGAGCAGAAAGCCCAGGCCCATGCCGGTCAGGAACGCGACTGTGATCACGATCCACTTGTGCCAGCGGTAGCCGTTGATCACACTGAGCAGGCCGACGGTGACGAAGATCCCCGCCCACACGAAGTGCAGCTGCTGCAGCACGTCGAGGAGTTCATCGGGCCGGCTGAGAATGTCCAGCCGATGCATGTTCTCGAGGAAGAGGTGAAACGGATTGAGCCCGACCTCGGAGAGGGATTCGCGCAACCCGGCAGTCGAGCCGGCCGGCGCCGTCGCAAGCGTGAACAGGTTCATGTCTCTGGCCTCGATCTTCGGGTTTCCATCGCGGGACCGGCGCCCCGCCCACCAGTCACCCTTTATCGGCCTTCTTGACGCCGAGGCTCAATTGAATGAAGAGCCCGATAACCGCCACGCCCAGCCACAGCGCCAGCGTCATCGCCGCTGACTTGGGCGCGATCGACTCAAGCGAAAGCCCCGAGCGCGTCGCCAGCCAGTATCCGCTGGTGAGGATGATGAGCGATCCCGCCAGCGACGTCACCACGCTTGCCGCGAGCGTCGGCGCGAGCACGCCGAACACTACGCCGCCGATCACGCCGCCGGCTGCGAAGAGAAACGTCATCCACTTCTGGCTGCCGGGCGCATCGCTCCAGTTCTGCGCCGCTGTTTCGAGCACGAAGCCAACCGTGTCTTCCAGGCGCTCGCGCCAGGCGGGCTGCTCGATCTTTTCGACTTCGCCGTTCTCGGCTGCTTCGCGCGCCTTCTTGCGGCGTTCGAGCAACTGCTCCGCCGCTCGATCGAGCGTATCGCGAGGCTCGCGCAATTCTTTGAGGAGCAGTTCGCCGTCGGAAATCGGCGAGCCTTGCTGCCCCTCGTACATTCCCGTCAATTCGGCGTAGGTGAAAAAGCCCAGCGGCGCCGCCAGCCCCAGGCTCAGCGCCAGCAGCAGCGCCATCACGAAGCGATACGCGACGATCGAGATCAGCCCCGCCACGGCGGCGCCGATGCCCACCGGCCAGAGGATTGACCACTCGTGCGGCAGTGCCGCGCCGGCCACGAACCCCACCGCCGCGCCCAGCACCAGGGCCGCGAGCACGAGCATCGGGCGAAACAGCCGCCGGCCGAAGATCCACACCACAAACCCGGCCAGCAGGGCCAGAGCCACCGCTCCATGCACGCTCCAAGGCAGACTGTCGAGCAGATCGGGGATCATGAGGGGTTTCCTTGGCCGCCGCCCGCTTGCAGGCGCCGCGGCCGGACGATCGTAGCCGCAATCCAGCCGAACCTGCCCGAGCGGCTGGAGCACGGGCGAGCGGAAAGTCGATGCAATTCCAGTGCTTTGATTGCGTATACTTCATGCAGGATTTCACGCAGCGGCGGCCGATGTGCCACGTTTCTGCACCGTTCGCCGCCGCCTCGACCGATTGCCAGGAAAGGCGGAAGGTCATGCTCAGCCTCGCTCTGTTCGGTTTGCCCGGCGGTTCGGAATGGATCGTCATCGGCCTCATTGCCCTGCTCGTGTTTGGCAAGCGCCTGCCCGAGGTCGGCCGGTCGCTCGGCCAGGGAATCGTGCAGTTCAAGAAGGGCCTCAAGGGCATCGAGGATGACGTGGAAGCCGCGTCCAACCGCCGCGACGAAGGCGCCCCGCTCAAACCCTACGACAAGCGCCTCGGCGGAGATGAATCCGAACTCCGCCGGCTCCAGGAGCAAGGCGCCGCCCCCTCCCAGTTCAAGCAGGAACGCGCTGCGAGCGAACCGTCGGCGTAACCGCTGTTTGCCGGCGCATCGCCACGAATCACTCAAACGTCCACGTCACGGTGTGGCTGATGTCACACTTGAAGGGCGCGACAGCCTGAATGCGGATGGTGCGGCCGCGCGCTGACGGTGGAACAATGACGTTGATCGTCGCGATGCCGTTGGAGTCGCCGCAGACGACTTGCGACGTCTGCGGGTCGCGGATGAGCAGTGCGCCGCCGAGGCACGTCGCACGGATCGTTTGCGCCTTCGAATGTGCCGTACGCGAGAAAGATTCGCATGGTTGTGAAGACCGGTGACGGTGAGTGTAATCGGCGTCGGGATGCATCTCTGCCTCAAGTCCATCGCCGGAGGTTGATTCTCCCGACCTGCGGCCCAAAGTGAGTAGTGATTTTGCCGCTGGAACACATTCGCCTGAGCGAATATGGTTTGAGGAATGGCCTCCGCCCTAGACCAAACATTCCGCGCGTGCGCCGATCGGACGCGGCTGAGAATCCTCGCGCTGCTCGAGTGCGATGAGGTTTGCGTGGGAGACCTGGTGACCGTCCTCGAGCTGCCCCAGCCGACGGTCTCGCGCCACCTGGCGCATCTTCGCCGCGCTCGACTGGTCGAGGTTGCGCGGGACGGAAACTGGATTTTCTATCGGCTTGCAACTCCCGTGAGCGACTTTCATCGCCAACTGCTCGCGTGCCTGAGTTCCGCCGCCGCCGACGATGCAACGATGCGAAAGGACGGCCGCCGACTCGCCAGGCTGCGCGTCAAGGGCGGGTGCTGCGTGCGTTCGACTCAAGGGTGTGGGGCTTCCACCAACGGCCGCACGCCTGCACATGTGGAGTAGGCAATGACAATCAGCCCACCCTCGTCAGCGTGCTGCGCCGCTTCGGAGGCGACGATTCAGTGCGGTCATGGCGCCCGGCGATTGTCTTTCCTCGATCGATTTCTCACGTTGTGGATCTTCCTCGCGATGGGCGCCGGCGTGCTTCTGGGCCGCTTCCTGCCGGGCGTCAGCGGGACGCTCGACCGCATGTCCGTGGGCACGACCAACATACCAATCGCCATCGGCCTGATCCTCATGATGTTTCCGCCGCTGGCGAAGGTGCGCTACGAGAAGCTCCCGGAGGTGTTTCGCGACTGGAAGGTGCTGGCGCTCTCTCTGATCCAGAACTGGCTGGTCGGACCGGTTCTCATGTTCGCACTGGCCATCCTGCTTCTGCGTGACCAGCCTGAATACATGATCGGGCTCATCATGGTCGGACTGGCGCGGTGCATCGCGATGGTGCTGGTCTGGAACGATCTCGCCAGGGGCAGCAGTGACTACGCGGCCGGCCTTGTCGCGTTCAACAGCATCTTCCAGGTGCTCTTCTTTGGCGTCTATGCGTGGTTCTTCATCACGTACCTCCCACCGATCCTCGGACTCGAGGGCGCCGTCGTCGATGTGAGCATCGGTCAGATCTTCCAGAGCGTCATGATCTATCTCGGGATTCCGTTCTTCGCAGGCATGATTACCCGCTTCGTGCTTCGGCCGATCAAAGGCGACGACTGGTATTCAAACGTCTTCATCCCACGCATCGCCCCGCTGACGCTCATTGCGCTGCTCTTCACGATCGTGGTCATGTTCAGTCTCAAGGGTGATCAGATCGTCGAATTGCCCCTGGATCTTCTGCGCATCGCCCTGCCCCTGGCGCTGTACTTCATCATCATGTTCTTCGTGAGCTTCCTCATGGCCAGGAAGGTTGGCGCTGATTACGAGCGCGCTGCCACGCTCGCGTTTACGGCGTCGGGGAACAATTTCGAACTGGCCATTGCGGTGGCGATTTCAGTGTTCGGCATCGGATCCGGAGTGGCCTTCGCCACGGTGGTCGGTCCTCTGGTCGAGGTGCCCGTACTCATCTCACTCGTGAGCGTTTCATTCTGGCTCGGGCGGCGTATTTACGGTCGAGATTTCCGTCAGCGCGCTGCGGAACATGTGGACACACCGTGATCCGCTCCCGCGCCACTCTCACTCCGGAACCAGACGTGATGTCAAAAGTGCTTTATCTCTGCACAGGAAACTCCTGTCGAAGCCAGATGGCGGAAGGTTGGACACGCGCCTTGCGTCCCGATTGGGAGCCCCATTCAGCGGGTGCGCGCCCTGGCCGACTCGATCCGCGGGCCGTCCGCGTGATGAGTGAGGCCGGTGTCGATATCGCGGCCCAGCGCTCCAAGCACTTCGATGAACTCCGAGAGATCGCGCCGGACCTCGTCGTGACCGTCTGTGACTCGGCGCGCGAGGCGTGCCCGGTATGGCCCGGAGCCGCGGAGATGCGGCATGCCGGTTTCGATGATCCGCCCCGCCTTGCGGCGAGCGCATCGAGTGAGGAGGAGGCGCTCGTGCACTACCGGCGTGTGCGCGACGAAATCAGATCATTCGTGGAGGAACTGCCGCCGGGGCGGAAGGGAGGAGGGTGATGCACCACGAGGTGTCCTGCTCCCGGGAATGAAAACGGGACAGGTACGTTTTTTCCAGAGCGGCCTCGCCCGCGGCTCGCAGCGCGCCTAGAACTTGGCGTGCCTCGCACCGCTCGACCTACGCCCGGCGGCTACGCCTACCACGTCCTCAACCGCGGCGTCAATCGCATGACCATCTTCGACGATGACGAGGACTACCACGTGTTCGAGCGCATCCTCGCGCGCTGCCTTGATCTCCACCCCGGCGTGCGACTGCTTACCTATTGCCTCATGCCCAATCACTGGCACATGCTGGTGTGGCCGCGCGGCGATGACGACCTCTCCCCGTTCATGCAGCGGCTCACGCTCACGCACACCCGCCGCTGGCAGGAACACCGCCGCTGCCACGGCAGCGGGCACCTGTACCAGGGGCGCTTCAAGTCCTTTCCGATTCAGCGCGATGCCCACTTCCTGACGGTTGCGCGATATGTCGAACACAACGCGCTGCGGGCGAATCTGTGCCGCCGCGCGGAAAATTGGCCGTGGTCGGGGTTGTGGATCCGCCGGTTCGGAGGTGAGGATCATCGTCGCCTGCTGTCGCCATGGCCGGTGGGCGAGCCGCGGAACTGGATGGCGCTGGTGAACCGGCCGCAGGGCAAGGCGGAACTGGAGGCGCTGCGGGCAAGCGTCCAGCGCGGGCGGCCGTTCGGGAGCGAGTCGTGGGTGAGGCGCACGGCGGCAGCGATGGGTCTGGAGCACACGTTTCGCCCGCGCGGCCGGCCGCGCAAGGGTGAAGCGGCATGAGACTCGTCAATAAACGTACCTGTCCATACGTGAAGATATGGCAGATGTTCGTGGGGCAGCTGCTCGTCCTTCACCCCATATACGGCATGCGATAGTCGCGCGGCGGGTCGAAGTTCTCCTTGATCGTCCGCGCGCTGGTCCAGCGCAGCAGGTTCAGCGCTGATCCCGCCTTGTCGTTGGTGCCGCTCGCTCGCGCGCCGCCAAACGGCTGCTGCCCCACCACCGCGCCCGTCGGCTTGTCATTAATATAGAAGTTGCCGGCGCTGTAGCGCAGCGCCTCGGCCGCCGCCGCAATCGCCCGGCGATCGTTGGCGAAGACTGCACCCGTCAGGCCATAGGGCGACGTGCGGTCCACCAGAGCCAGCGCTTCTTCAAACGACCCGTCGTACACATGCACGCTCAGCACCGGGCCGAAGATCTCTTCGCACAGGCACGGCGCCGCCCGGTCGGCCACTTCAATCAACGTCGGCTCCACGAACCAGCCTTCGCGTCCATCGCAGCCGCCGCCGGCGAGGATCGTCGAACCACTCGACTCGCGGGCCGCTTCAATGTAACGCTTACACTTCTCAAAAGACTGCCGGTGGATCACCGCGCCCATGAAGTTGCCAAAATCGGCCACATCGCCCATACGAACGGTCCCGATTTCGCTCACGAGGCGATCCCGGATCCGTTCCCACATCGCCCGAGGCAGGTAAGCGCGCGACAACGCCGAACACTTCTGCCCCTGGAATTCGTATGCGCCGCGGATCAGTGCTGTGACCACCGCATCCTCATCCGCCGATTCGTGCGCGATGAGAAAGTCCTTACCGCCAGTCTCGCCCACCAGCCGGGGGTAGTCGCGGTACTGATCGAGATTCGTGCCGACCTTGTGCCAGAGGCTGCGAAAGACCGCGGTCGAGCCGGTGTAATGCAGCCCGGCGAAGTCGCGCTGCGACAGCACGAGGCGCGTTACCATCTCCGCGTCGCCGGGCACGAAGTTGATCACGCCCGGCGGTAGACCCGCCTCCTCGAACAGCTGCATGAGCATCGCGTTGCTGTGAAGGGCGTGCGGCGAGGGTTTCCAGATCACTGTATTGCCCATCAGCGCCGGAGCGTGCGGCAGATTGCCGGCGATGCTCGTGAAATTGAACGGCGTCACCGCGTAGACAAAACCTTCGAGCGGCCGCGCTTCGACTCGGTTCCACGTGCCGCGCGGCGAGACGTCGGGCTGCATCTGCTCGATCAGCCGCTCCATGTACTTCACGTTGAAGCGGAAGAAATCGATGAGTTCGCAGGCGGCGTCGATCTCGGCCTGGTGGCAGGTCTTGGACTGGTTGAGCATTGTCGCGGCGTTGAGCCGGTCGCGCCACGGCCCGGCAAGCAGATCGGCAGCGCGCAAAAAGATGGCCCCGCGATCCTGCATCGACATCGCGGCCCAGCCGGCCCTGGCCACCCGCGCCGCGTCGATCGCCGCGAGCACCTCCGCTTCGCCGGCCTGGTGCACCGTCGCCAGCACGTGAGCGTGGCGATGCGGCACGCGCGCCTCGGCGATGCGACCGGTGCGCACCGCCCGCCCGCCGATGACCAGCGGCGCCTCAACTGACTCGCCCTGCTGCCGGTCCAGTTCGCGCCGGAGCGAGTCGCGCTGCGCCGTCCCGGGTGCGAAAGAGTTGACCGGCTCGTTGATCGGTTCGGGAAAGATGCCCACGCCGTGTGCCATGCAAAGTGCTCCGCTGCGAACTTGGTTCATGAGCGGCTCCGCACCAGCGGCGGGCCGTGGTCCATTCTACGGACCGGCGCGCCCGGGCAAGCCGCCCGGCGCCGAAGCCGGGCCGAGCCCGAGGTTTGACCGATGTACCCGCCGCCCTACCATCCCCCACCGGGCGATTAGTTCAGTTGGCTAGAACGCACGGATCACACTTCGATCCTGCCGCCCTCAACTCACATTTCTGCGGAAAACGGCTGATTTCTTGATGCCGTTTTTGTCATTCCCGGTTCCAATCGGGTAGTGAATCGGGTAGTGGCGGAAAGGTTGAGGCGCGATGCGGACGCCCAAGTATCGGTTGCACAAAGGTAGCGGTCAGGCGGTGGTTGAGATTGCCGGGAAGCGAAAGTATCTCGGCGTGTACGGTTCGCCCGAATCGAAGGCGCTGTACGATGCGCTTGTGGCCGACTGGCTGGCCAACGGGCGCAATCGGGTAGCGAATCGGGTAGTGCTTCAGGCACAGCCGCAAGCGCACTCAACGACCATCGCGCAACTCTGCGATGCGTTCAACGATCACGCCGAGACGTACTACCGCAACGCCGATGGTTCGATCACCAGCGAACCGGACAACGTGCGGCAAGCCGTGAAAGACCTGCGCCGACTCTACGGCAAGACTCCCGCCGACTCATTTACCCCGAAAGACTTCAAGCGCGTTCGGCAAGCGATGATTGATCGCGGCTTGGCCCGGACGCACATCAATCGCCAGTGCGCCAGAATCAAACTCGTCTTCCGTTGGGCAGCATCGGAAGACTTGGTGAATCCATCGGTCGCGCATGGCTTGGCTTGTGTCAGCGGGTTGAAGCGTGGTCGATGCGAAGCCACCGAATCCAATCCGGTGAAGCCCGTCGATCCGAAGCACGTTGAGGCGATCATGCCCCATTGCTCCAAACAGGTTCAGGCGATGCTGCGGCTTCAACTGTTGACGGCCATGCGGCCCGGTGAAGTGGTCGCCATGCGGGCTTGTGACTTGAACACCAGCGGAAAGATTTGGACGTACACGCCGCAGCAGCACAAGACTCAGCATCATGGCCATGAGCGCCGGGTGTATCTCGGCCCGCAGTCTCAGAGGATCATCAAGCCATTCATGCGGCGGAAGACCGATGCCCCACTGTTCGCCCCCAGCCGATATCGGAAGTGCGCTTGTGCTACTACGTCAGTGGCACTACCCGGCGCTTTGTGCTGTACGTCAAGAATTCCAGTTGCGATGAAACGCACGCCCCACTGTTCCTTGGCTACGCCGACTTCGACGCCCGGCAGTGCGGCAACTACTCGGCTTTCCCGCTTGTGCTGAACAACGCGATTGCATCGACGGCTTGCGGCTGTTCGCCTGATGCCTCGCGCGCTCACACAACGGGCGGAACGGCAACGCTTGAACTGCTGTGCGATAACCCGAATTGCTCCGGCATTGGCGACGGCGGGGAAGGCTTTGCGATGATGGATTCAAATCGGTTGCGCAACGACGTAGACGGCGCGGCGGCAATGCTGGCCAGCGTTGACAAGAAGAAGAATTGCTGCTTCGGGTAATTGCAAATTGCAATTCAAGAGGGTGGACCGATGGACCAATTGCTGATCGAACTCGCCAAGCAGATTCCCGCGCTGCTGGTACTGGTGTGGCTGGTGTCGGTGTTCATCAAAGATCGGCGCGAAGGCTCAAAGCAAAGCGCGGCCGCATTCGCGCAGAGAGACGAGACGATCAAGGCGATTGCCAAGGAAAGCGCCGACGCCAACAAAGCGTGTGCGGTGTCGATGGCCGAGAGTGCGGAAGTGATTCGGCAGAATACGCGAGCGTTGGAGAAAGTCGCGGAGAGGGTGGGTTAGTCCGCGATCATCGCCGGAGTTGATTCGGGTTGGTGATTTTGACATTTACCACCGCGTTGCCGATGGCTATCGACGCGGCTACGCGACCTAGAACTACTGCGAGCGTCAAAGTGGCGGCGGCTTCTTGCGATTCTGTCTTCTCCAAGAACCAGTTGTAGTTGTCCAACACAACAGTTTCGATCTTCGGCTGTGGAGACTCTGGCATGTGCTACTCCTTTGGTGCCGCATTGTAGCCCCGAACAGGCTACCATGCGGCATGGCGACGTGGGAACAGATTGAAGCAAAACTACGAGTTGTGAGTGGCGCGGACTTTTCAAGGATTGCCGGATATGCCCGTGGCGACGGGCCGTGTCCATTTGACGATATTGAGGCGAGAGAACCGGACATCCAAATTCTCCGCGACCGGTGCATCGGTGATGCTGCAAATCGCAATCGACTTTCGATCAGGGTTGGCCTGCCCACTGACGAAGAGGCAGAGGCAACCAACGCGGCGCGCATGTTGGGGTTAACCGAGCAGGCGATTGAAGTCAGCCGCGAATCAGCAGCGGCCAGCAAGGCATCGGCTCAGGCCGCTGCGCGGACCGCGGCGGCAACCTGGGTACTGGCTGGCGTCACGCTCGTGCTGGCGGTTATCCCGGTGTTGTCCTACTGCGACTCACGCAACGCCGCGAACCAGCGTCAGGCCGAACAGGAACGCAAAGACGGTACTCAGGGCAACCCAAGCAGCGGCAAGGCCCCAAGCGGCTTCGGCATCGCCCCTGCCGGTCAGGACGCCAATCAAGAAAGCCAGCAAGACGCCAACGGTCATGACGGCCCATAGCGCGACGATGACGATCTTCAGGAAGCGGCTGAATGGTCGATCTTCGCGGTTGCTCATGGGGGATTCTAGACGCCCCTGAATTGCAATTTGCAATTCGGTCCGCCGCGTCCGACGGCGCTACCCGAACGAATCGGGTAGTTTTCGGGTAGTCGGCCACTTCTCAGAGATTTGAAATCATCCGCCAACCGTTGTAGAATGCCTTGCCGTCAAAGGGTTTGACGGTGTTGCGGGCGATTAGTTCAGTTGGCTAGAACGCACGGATCACACCCGTGAGGTCACTGGTTCGAGTCCAGTATCGCCCACTTTCGACAAGTCCAGCCGAGCAAAGAGGTTACGGATACTTCTTTGCCATCACCATGCTCGCATGGCGCGGCTCCAGTTTCAGTAGTCTACTGAGAGTTGGAGGTCGCGCCCGTGTCACCCACAAAACGCAACACCGATCGATCAATCGCGCATCACGGCGCGGGCGTGGCGGGCGCGAAGCGCGCGTCTCGGGTCCCCCCCAATAGCCGCCACAAGGCCGCCCGCCCGGCCGGGGGTCGCCTACGAGCTTGGCGGCCCCGCGGTGGTGAGCTTCCGGGAGGCCCTGGAATTCATGCTGCGCACCGTCGAGCGCCGCCGGCTGCTGGTGCCGATGCCCTTCGCCGTCGCCAAGTTCCTCGGTTTTTTCGCCCAGATGCTGCCGAA
>CAUJHZ010000046.1 GCA_963205185.1 Planctomycetota bacterium
AGAGAGAGAGAGAGAGAGAGAGAGAGAGAGAGAGAGAGAGAGAGACCCGAAAGGTGTTTGCAATCTGTTTGCACTGCTGGCCATCGCGTACTGCTCCTTTGATCTGCGGCGTCCATGCGCTGTCCCCTCGATCACAGAACCATCCACCCGCAGGCAACGACTCCGCTCGCCCCCGGGCGGCAGCAAAGGCTGAATACAACCTACCCGATCCCGTGGGTCGGTGCAAGAGCAATAGAGGAAATATAGATGAGATTGTTAAGATTCGGGGCGACCCGGATGCGAGGCGCCCAGGCGCGACGTTGGCAACTCATCCCCGCCACATGGGCGGCATGGGTGGCCCAACGGGACGGCCTATGGAAGCACCAACCGCCGGCGCGGGGCCGGCGGTTGGGGGTGAGGGGAATCTCGAGATGTTGCCGCGACGGTGGGCGGCTTGATTGGAATCGATCAGCCGGTCGACTCGCCGTTGGGGCTTTCGCCGCCGCTGCCTGAGCCGGAGCCGACGGGTTCTTTGCCGCCGTCCTTGGCCGCCTTGGCGGCCTTCTGCTTGCTCTCGTCGAGTTCCGGCCGGTACTCAGCCGTGAAGGTGAGATGGTCCGACTCGTCGGCGTGGAGCACGCGAAGCATGTTCTTGCCTTCGAACTCGCCGCGCAGAATCGACTCGCTCAGTGCATCTTCGATGTACGTTCCGATGGCGCGGCGGAGCGGGCGGGCGCCGAAGTCGGGGTTGTAGCCCTTCTCGATGAGGAAGTCCTTGGCGCTCTGTTCGATCTCGAGGATCAGGCCGTGGCCTTCGAGCCGGTCGCGCACCTTCTTGGTCTCGTAGTCCACGATCTGCACGAGGTCTTCGCGCGTGAGCGGGTGGAAGACGATGACTTCGTCGAGGCGGTTGATGAACTCAGGGCGGAAGTAGCGCTCGATCTCCTTGAGCAAGGTGGACTTCATCTTGTCGTAGTCCTGCACCTCGGTCTTCTTGCCGAAGCCGAACTGGGCTCCGCCCTTGATGAGGTCCGCGCCGATGTTGCTGGTCATGATGAGGATCGTGTTTTTGAAGTCCACGTTGCGGCCGAACGAGTCGGTCAAGCGGCCTTCTTCCATGATCTGAAGCAGCATGTTGTACACGTCGGGGTGGGCCTTCTCGATCTCGTCGAGGAGGATGACCGAATAGGGCCGGCGGCGGACGCGCTCGGTGAGCTGGCCGCCCTCTTCGTAGCCGACGTAGCCCGGAGGCGCGCCGATAAGGCGGCTGACGTTGTGCTTCTCCATGTACTCGCTCATGTCGAGCATGACCAGGGCTTCCTCGTCGCCGAACATGAACTCGGCCAGGGCCTTGCTCAGCAGCGTCTTGCCGACGCCCGACGGGCCGACGAAGATGAACGAACCCATCGGCCGCTTGGGATCCTTGAGTCCCGCGCGGGCCCGGCGGATCGCCTTGGCGATCGACGCGATCGCGTCGTGCTGGCTGACCACTTTGCGGTGCAGTTCGTCTTCGAGCTTGAGCAGGCGCTGGGCCTCCTCGGCTTCGAGCCGGGTGAGCGGCACGCCAGTCATCTTGCTGACGACTTCGGCGATGATTTCCTCATCGACCGTGCCGAGCGTTTCGCTCTGCTTCTCGCGCCACTGCTTCTGGATGTCTTCCTTCTCGCGGCGGAGCTTCTCAGCCTCATCACGCAGTTTCGCGGCGCGCTCGTAGTCCGCTTCCTTGACCGCTTCGTCCTTCTGCACGCTCAGACGCTCGATCTTCTCCTCGATTTCGGCGAGGTTCGGCGGCTTGGTCATGCTCTGCAGACGCACGCGGGCCCCGGCCTCGTCGATCACGTCGATCGACTTGTCGGGCTGGACGCGGCCGGTGATGTAGCGGTCCGACAACTCGACGGCCTGTTCGAGGGCTTCGTCAGTAATGCGCACGCGGTGGTGCGATTCGTACTTCTCGCGCAGCCCCTTGAGGATCTCGACCGTCTGTTCCTTGCCGGGCGGCTCGACGGTGATGGACTGGAAGCGGCGGGCCAGGGCGTTGTCTTTTTCGATGTACTTGCGGTACTCGTCGAAGGTCGTGGCGCCGATGCACTGGATCTCGCCGCGGCTCAGCGCGGGCTTGAGCACGTTGGAGGCATCGATGGCGCCTTCGGCGCCGCCGGCGCCCACGAGCGTGTGCAGTTCGTCGATGAAGAGGATGACGTTGCCCGCGCGGCGGACCTCGTTCATCACCGCCTTGATGCGCTCTTCGAACTGGCCGCGGTACTTCGTGCCGGCGACCATCAGCGCCAGGTCGAGCACGACCAGGCGACGGTCAAAGAGCAGATCGGGAATGTCCTTGCTGATGATGCGCTGCGCCAGGCCCTCGACGATGGCCGTCTTGCCCACGCCCGCTTCGCCCAGCAGCACCGGGTTGTTCTTCGTGCGGCGGCAGAGCACCTGGATCAACCGCTCGATCTCGTTGAGGCGGCCGATGACCGGGTCCAGCGCGCCTTCGCGGGCCAGTTCGGTCAGGTCCCGGCCGAATGAATCGAGCGCGGGAGTCTTGCTCTTGCCCTTGGAAGGAGTCGGCGCGCCGCCGCCGGTCGGCTCTGCGCCTTCCTGCTCCTGCGGCTCGACGCCGGCGCCGAGGAGGTTGAGCACCTCTTCGCGGACTTCTTCGAGCTTGAGGCCGAGGTTCATGAGGACCTGGGCCGCCACGCCGTCGTGCTCGCGCAGCAGGCCGAGCAGGAGGTGCTCGGTGCCGACGTAGTTGTGATTCAGATTGCGGGCCTCTTCGATGGCGAACTCGATGACCTTCTTGGCGCGGGGCGTCTGGGGCAGTTTGCCCATGGTCACGATGTCGGGCCCGGACTTGACGAGCTTCTCAACCTCGAGGCGGACCTTGCGCAGATCGACGCCGAGGTTCTTGAGGACGTTGGCGCCGACGCCTGAACCCTCCTTGACGAGGCCGAGGAGGATGTGCTCAGTGCCGATGTATTCGTGATTGAACCGCTGCGCCTCCTGATTGGCCAGGGCCATCACCTTGCGGGCACGGTCGGTGAAGCGTTCGAACATGGTTTCTCCTCACTGGTGCGGGTTGCACCTGGCCTTCATACGTCCCATTCCTTGGAACGGTTCTAACTTATCGGCTCCGCGCAAATCCTAGGGGCCATGAGGCTGGTTTGCGGGCAGCCAAACCCCCACGAACCGCCAATCAGGAGCGCGGCCCCGTGTATTTATCGGTTTTTGGGGCGGGAGGATCGACGGGAGGCCATGAGGCGGGAGGAAATCCGCATGATCGGCGACGGCGACCCCCGGATGCGGCGGTTGAGACTCGCCAGCCGGTTGATGCGCGGGTGGGTACCACACCTCGCCGCTCCGGGCGGTGTGTGCGGAAGGATTTGACAGATGATCGCATTTGCTCGCTCGCGGCGGTCGGCTTGCACGCCGAAGGCGTGATCGTGAGTAGCCGGCGGTGACGCGAGTCTTCGAGCACCACCCCCGGGAAAGCGGCGCGCATTCCTCTGAACTCCGAAGGAGTTCTCGGGTCGTGTGGCGCGCAACGGACGTCATGCGCAGCCGCACGCCACGAGCACCCCTTCGGGGCGCGCTACCTCGCGTGCACTGCCCCGGGGGTCGCGCTCGCTCGCGCTCCCTGGACCCCCGTCTACTCACGATGAGGCCTTCGGCCTCGAAGACGGGACGTTGCGAACGCGTGACACGTGCGCAAGTCAATCGCAGCGAATTGCCGGGCCTGCGCCGAGCCTTGTCCCGACCTGCGGGCGCGCATGCGAATCGCCGGGCCTGCGCCGAGCCTTGTCCCGGCCTGCGAATCTCGGCGTAGGTTTGGCAGCGCGCTACAGCAGCGAGCCAGTCGCTTCGCCGCCGTTGAGCAGCACGCGGCTGGCGGGCTCGAGTTCATCGCGCTCGCTTGATCGAATCGCCACGCGGAAGCCCGGGCGCAGCGCGGCTGACGCCCATTGCCCCTGCGGATTCAGCGTAATGAGACCGACCTGGTGGTCATCGACGATGTCGCACGATTCGATGATCCGCTCGATCACCTGCGTCGCCGCCTGGGCCGGTGAGCGGCCGGAGCGCATGAGTTCGACGGCCAGGAACGTGCCGCAGGTGCGCATGAGCAGTTCGCCCGTGCCCGTCGCCACGGCAGCGCCGAATCGGGGATCGACGTAGAGCCCGCAGCCGATGATCGGCGAATCGCCCACGCGGCCGGGAACCTTGAACGCCATGCCGCTCGTCGAACACGCGCCGGCCATCACGCCCGCCGCGTCGATGGCGAGCACGCCGACGGTGTCGTGGCGCCGGTTGTGCGGCAGGGATTCGTCGGCCGCGATGCGCTGTTTGTCATCGCCGGGGCCCTCTCCTTCCACGCCGCGCCGCTCTTCGACGTTGCGGGGCGGGAGCCAGCCGCGGTAGCGTTCGCCGGTGAGCTGGGCCGGATCGGTCTTCCACTTCTGCCACACTTTGCGCGCTTCATCGGTGAGCAGATCGCAGCGCTCGAAGCCTTCGCGGCTCGCGAATTCGTCGGCTCCGGAACCGGCGAGCAGCACATGGTGCGTGTGCTCCATGACCCGCCGTGCGATCGACACGGGGTAGTTGTGCTCGCGCACGAAACACACGCCGGCGCAGCGGCGCGGCGAGAGCATGATGCAGCCATCGAGGCTCACGCGGCCCGAGGCGTCGGGCAGGCCGCCGAGACCGACGGAATCGACGCCCGGATCGGCGTCGATGGCGATGCAGGCGCGCTCGACGGCGTCGAGCGCTGAGCCGCCGGCGCTGAGCACTTCCCAGCCGACCGCGTTGGCGCGGCGGCCAAGAGACCACGTGGAGAGGATGATCGGCTGGCCGGGCACGCCGCGCCTTTCGCTAGTCGCCCTTGAGAATGAACAGCGCGCGGTTGTTGTCGGCGAAGTACTTGTCGCGCGCCGCCGTCAGGTCTTTCGGATCCATGCGCTGGAGTTTCGTGCGATAACCGTCCCAGAACGCCGTGTCGCCGTACATGGCGCGGAAGCCGGTGGCATACGCGATGGTGTAGAGCAAGCCGGGCTGGTGGGCGAGTTCATCGACAACGCCCCCGCGCAATGGCGCGCCGAGTTGCCAGTCCAAAGCGCCCAGAGTGCGGAGCGCATCGGCGTGGGTGTACTTGCGGTTCTTGATCTTGGCGTCCCAGTAACCCAGAGCCTGCGCCGGCCCCTTGGGGTAGCGCCAGGCGTGTGGCGTAACGTAGGCCGCGCGCGGGTCGAGCAGCATGTCATACTGGAACTCGATGCGGCTCTGCGAACCCTGCAGAGTCGCGGCATCGCGCATGAGCGCGCGACTGACGGTGAGGAACGCGGGATGATCGGGGCTGGTGATCGGCGGGGCAAAGAACGCGGCCACGCCGTGCGGCCGGTTGCCGGGCAGGCCGCTCGAATCAAGCACATCGCGCGCGACCGATCCGACGGGGCGGACGGTAAGGGGAAACTCCGGCCGAGAGCCGCCGGGCAGCGCACCGAGCGCCTTGTCCGCCGCGGCGTCGAGGCCGATGCGGCTCACGTCGCCGGCGAGCACCACCGTCACGTTGCCGCCAATGATGCGCTGCTGCCACTCGCGCAGCATTCGGTCGGGCTGGAGGCGGGCCAGGCGCAGCGGGTCGATGCCGCGCGGCGCATCGGTCTCGTGCCGGAACGACTTGGCGACGAGCCAGGACATCGGCTTGACCAGCGGCTGATCGTCGAAGAGCGATTTGATCTCCGCTTCGATCGAGCCTGTCTCGCGCGAGATGTCTTCAGCGGTGACGTTGAGCGTGCGCATGTGACGGGCGATGCGCTCCACCTCTTCGGCGGCCTTGTCCGATGGCACGACCACGCCGTAGACGCTCATGGCGTCGTACGAGCGGATGTTCCAACCGGCGGGGTACGCCTCATTGAGTTGCTTCACGCTGCGCGGCGGGGAATCCTGCGAGGCGCAGGTCATCAGCAGCCGGTCGAAGAGGCGAGAGAGCCCGGGCGCATCGCTCGGATCATTTGACGAGCCGGATTCGAACACGACGACGATTGCGGCCGACTCGACGCCGGCGATCGGCTGCGTCAGCACGCGCACGCCATTGGGCAGCGTGCGCTCGGTAACGATCTGCGGCGCCGGTGGTGTTTCGGTCTGCTCGACGGCCTCGGTGGGACGCTTGTCGCCGGCCGGTGGCTCGGCGTCCTGTCGCGCCAGCGCGGGGTCAGCGCTGAGAGCCATGAGGAGCAGTGGCGTCGCCGCCGCGGCAAGAAGTCGGAATCGGTCCAGCATGATGGCCTCCCGTGGCGCCGAAGCAGCGCGGGGAAAGGATACGGCGCTGCCAGACCGGATGCGATAAAGCCGCTGCTCTGGCGGGATTACGATTGCTCGCCGCGATTGAGCGTTTGGCTCGGCTGGCGGGCGGCGTCTACACTGCGGCCGCATGGACATCGATCCGATCGAACTTCTTGGCCGGCGCTTCGTGGAGGCCATCGTGGCGGCTTTCGGCGACGAGTTCGCCGACACCGATCCACTGGTGCGAAGCGCTCAGAACCCGCAGTTCGGCGACTTTCAATCCAACGTGGCGATGGGTCTGGCCAAGCGCGTGGGCCGGCCGCCGCGCGAGGTGGCCAAGGCGATTCTCGATCACGCCCGCCTGGATGACCTGTGCGAGCAGCCCGAGATCGCCGGGCCAGGCTTTGTCAACCTGCGGCTGCGGGGCGATGCGCTGCCGCGCCTGTTGACGCAACTCGAACACGACCTGACGCGCGCATCGAGCGCGACGCCGCCGGCCGATGCGCCGCGCGTCGTGGTGGACCTGGTCGGCGTGAACATCGCCAAGCAGATGCACGTCGGGCACCTGCGGTCGTCGATCATCGGCGACAGCCTCTGCCGCGTGCTCAGCCGCGTCGGCGACCGGGTCATACCGCAGAACCATCTGGGCGACTGGGGATTGCAGATCGCGATGGTGATTGCATCGCTGCGGCGGCGGCACGTCGATCTCGATTCGCTCGATCTTGATGCGCTTGAAGCCGCCTATCGCGACGCGAATCTCGAATGCAAGGCCGACCGGCAGGCGCTCGAAACGGCGCGGCGTATCTCGGCCGGAGCGCACCGCATCGCCGAGTGGGAAGCGCAAGTCTCCGGCGCCGAGCAGCGCCTCGAAGAAGCCAAGAGCACGCTCGTGCGATTGCAGCGCGGCGATGCGGAGATCGTCGCCGCGTGGGAGAAGATCACCGCCATCACCCTCGCCGCGTGCTACGAGATCTACGACCTGCTCGATCTCACCGTGACGCAGGAGCACAACCGCGGAGAGTCTTTCTATCGAGAGCGGCTCGGCCCCGTCGTCGAAGAGTTCATTTCGAGCGGCATCGCCAAAGAGTCGCAGGGCGCGATCGTGGTCGAGATCGAGGGCGATGAGACTCCCCTGCTCATTCGCAAGTCCGACGGCGGGTTTCTCTATGCCACGACTGATCTCGCGGCGATCCGCTACCGCGTGCAGGAACTCGGCGCGCAGCGCGTCATCTACGTCGTGGACGCCCGGCAGCGCGACCACTTCCGCAAGGTGTTTGAGGCGGTGCGAATGATCGGCTGGGATCGGCTCCCCGACGGCTCGCGCGCTGAGCTGCGCCACGTGCCGTTCGGGGCGGTGTGCGGCGAAGACGGCAAGCCGCTCAAGACCCGAAGCGGCGACAACGTCAAGCTCAAGGACCTCCTGCTCGAAGCGATCCAGCGGGCCGGAGCCATCGTACGCGAAAAGAACCCCGAGCTGCCGGCTGGCGAGCAACAGCAAGTCGCGCGCGCGGTGGGCATCGGCTCGGTGAAGTATGCCGACCTCTCGACGCAGTTGCAGAAGGACTACGTCTTTGCGTGGGACCGGATGCTCGCGTTCGAAGGCAACACCGGCGCGTACTTGCAGAACCAGTACGTGCGGATCCGCTCGATCGGCCGCAAGGCGCCCGACGATGTGCGCAGCGACGCGGCGTTTCTCATCGCCGCCGCGGAAGAGAAAGCGCTGGCGCTGGCGCTGCTGCGCTACCCGGGCACGCTGGCGAACGTGGCGCAGACTCTCGAGCCGCATCGACTGTGCCAGTATCTCTATGATCTGGCGGGCGCATTCTCGGTGTTCTACACCCAGTGTCCGGTACTCAAGGCGGAGACGAAGGAACGGCGCGATGCGCGGATCCGCCTGGCGCGCCTGACGGAGTCAATCCTCGCCGACGGCCTGGGGCTGCTGGGCATTCGCACGCTCGAGCGCATGTAAAGGCGGGCTTTGCCGCGGAGATCGCTGAGATCGCGGAGATCGCGGAGATCGCGGAGATGGACGCAAGGATTCTCGAATGAAGATACTCGTCGTCGGCCCGCATCCGGATGATCAGGAAATCGGCATGGGCGGGACGATCGCGCGCCTCGCCGGGCAGGGGCACGACATCCTGCTGCTCGATGTGACCAACGGCGAGCCGACGCCGCACGGCTCAGTGGAGATTCGCGCGCGGGAGGCGGCCGCTGCCGCAGAGATCCTCGGCGTGCGGCGGCGGCTGATCGATTTTCCGAACCGGTACGTTGAGAACACCCTCGAACTGCGTCACGCCATCGCGTCGGTCATCCGCGAGCACCAGGCGCAGATCATCTTCGCGCCGTACTTTGAGGATGCGCATCCAGATCATATTGCCGTGACGCAGGCGGTGGTCGGAGCCCGATTCGCCGCGCGACTGGTCAAAGTCGAAGAGCCGTGGGGGCAGACGGGCGAGCCGATTAACCCCAAGTGGCTGTTCTTCTACTACGCGATGCACCTGCGCAAGGTGCACAATCCGACGTTTCTCGTGGACATCAGCGGCTATGAAGAGCGCAAGTACCAGTCGATCGAGGCCTACCACACTCAGTTCGTGATGTCGGAGAAGAACCGCAAAGTGCTGCAGGGCATCCGCGCGATGGCGACCTACTTCGGATCGCGGCTGGGAGTTGACGCCGCTGAGCCGTTCTTTTCGCAGGAGCCGATCGGCCTGGCATCGCTTGACGGGATGGTCATGTAGCGGCTACTGGAGCGCGGCGATCTCGCGGCGAAGCGCGTCGGCGCTCTGCACGCCGACGGCGACCTTGCGGACCTGGCCGGTTGCATCGACGAAGACGAGGGTCGGGATCGACGACACGCCGAAGACCTGCGCGAGGCTGGTCGAGGCAATGAGTTCGTTCTCGGCGCGGCGCCCGGTGCTTTCGATGTGCTTTTGCACGACGGCAGATCCGCCCTGATCGACGGAGAGCGCCACGACGTGCACGTTGCCGCTCAACTCGGATTCCATCTCGGCGAGGATGCCGCGCTGGGTGCGGCAGGGGCCGCACCACGTGGCCCAGAAATCGAGGATCACAGGTTTGCCGATGAAGGACGAGAGATCAACCGTCTCTCCGGACAGCGTTGTCGCCTGCAGACCTTTAATGGTTTCAGCCTGGCCGGCACTGGAGTCGCGGCCGAGGACGCTGTCCATGATGCCCGTGCACGTGGGGCAGAAGCCCGTCGTGCCCGCCACGGCGATGTACGTAACGATGGCGGCGGGAACGGCGGCGATGATCAGAATGGTCTTGGCGGCGGGCACGATAGGATCTCCCGGAAGGGTGGCGACTGCTCAGGGCTACGGCCTGCGCAGCCGCCCGGTTCGTGAATCAATCAAATCTCCTGCTCGCAGCGAACGGGGCGGCTGGGCACGTCCGATACTACACCGGCGGAACCTCGTGACCTTTATCTGTGTTCCCATCTTCGTCGAAGACGCGCTCAGCGCCGCCCAGGAGGGAATCGATGCGCGCGAGGCGGGCGCCGATCTCATCGAGTGGCGGGTGGATGTGGTCGCCGACGACGTGGCGCTGATCGACCGCCTCGTGCGCGAGTCGCCCCTGCCTTGCATCGTGACCTGCCGCAGCCGCGATGAGGGCGGCGAGTACGACGGCGACGAGCAGCAGCGCATCAGCCTGCTCGAGCACATCGGTCTGCACGCCCGGCCGCGCTTCATCGACGTTGAACTGGCGACGTTCGAGCGGTCGGCGAATCTGCGCCAGAAGATCAAACTGGCGATCCAGCACCCTGAACAGCTGCGCGAACTGGATTCGACGCTGATCCTCTCACATCATGACTTCAGCCGCCGGCCCGCCGATCTCATGCGGCGACTGGCGCGCATGGCCGCCGAGCCGGCGTGCGGGGTGATCAAGATCGCCTGGATGGCGCGCTCGCTGCGCGACAATCTGGAGGCGTTCGAAATCCTGCGGGCGCGGCACAAGCCGACGATCGCGCTGTGCATGGGTTCGCTCGGGCTCATGAGCCGCGTGCTGGCGCCCAAGTTCGGGGCCCTGCTCACCTTTGCTTCGCTGCGCGAATCCACCGCGACGGCGCCGGGTCAGCCGACGGTCGGCGAACTCGTCGAGACGTACCGCTTCCGCACGATCGGGCCGGCGACGAAGGTCTACGGCGTGATTGGCTGGCCGGTCGAGCACTCGCGCAGCCCCGCGATTCACAACGCTGCCTTCGATCGCATCGGCTTTGACGGCGTCTACCTGCCGCTCCCGGTCGCGCCCGATGAACTGGCGTTTCGCACGACGCTCGAAGCGCTCATCGAAGATCCGGCGCTGAGTTTCCGCGGCGCGAGCGTCACGATTCCGCACAAGTCGCATCTGCTCCAGTTCGTAGAGAAGCGCGGCGGCAGAATCGATCCCGATGCGCTCAGCGCCGGGGCAGCCAACACATTAATCGTCGGCGAAGACGGTTCGCTCGAAGCGCGCAACACCGACGTCAGCGGCATCGTCGAATCGGTCGCAGCGGCGCTGGAGATCAGTAAGAGCGATCTGCGGGGCCGGCGGATTGCCGTCATCGGCGCGGGCGGCATGGCGCGGGCGTCGATCGCAGGCTTCGCGCGGCAAGGCGCGACGGTGGTCATTCATCATCGCGACTTCGAGAAAGCGCAGCGCCTCGCCGGCGAATTCGCGGATCGCACCCAGTCAGAGCCGGGCAGGGCGGGAAAGGTCGTGGCGGCGCGCATCGAGAAGTTGTGCCGCACGTGTTGCGATGTGATCATCAACGCCACGCCGGTGGGCATGACCGGCGGCCCCGATGCGCAAGGCCTGCCCCTGCCGGTTGATGCCGGCGCCACCTGGCTCGATCATGGCCCGCTGGTGGTGGAAACCGTCTACGCCCCGCAGCGCACGCCGCTGATCGAGTTCGTCGCTGCGCACGGCGGGCGAACGCTGGGCGGGCTGGACCTGCTGATTCGCCAGGCTTACCACCAGTTTCGCGCCTGGACGGGCAGCGACCTCGATCTGCAGTCGTTTCGGCAGGGTTGCGAATAGGCGCGTCCGCGATGGTTATTGACCAATTCGGCCGGGATTTGCGGGCGGTCTGGAAAACAGGGACCCGATCTCGCCGATCAGAAACTAAACGGGCCATTACAGAGGCCGGCGGCCCCCGCCGCGGCGAAGATCATGCTGCACATCGACCTGACGCAGACCAAGCCGGGCATGACGATCGGGATGCCGATTCTGCATCCCCAGCGTCCGGACTCAATTCTGCTCAAGGCCGGGTTCCGCGTCGATGACAAAATGATCCGCCGCCTGCGCGACCTGAATCAAAAGGCCGTGTGGGTCGTCGCTCCCGGATTCGAGTCGATCGATCAGTTCCTCAGCAGCAACATTGAGCTGGGTCGGCGGCGCCTGCTGGGCGTGGTGACTCAGGCCCTGGGCGACATCTACGACCCGCGCGGCAAGAGGCAGATGTGGGATGAATTTGCCGAGACGCTTGCGGCGCTGACCGAGACGCTCGTGGCCGAGCCCGCCGCAGCGCAATTCATGGAAGATGATGACCCGGTCGAGTTTCGCATGCTCAGCCATGCGGCCAATGTCGCCTACCTCTCGACGCTCATCGGGATGAAACTGCAGGGTTACCTCATGCGCCAGCGCAAGAGGCTCAACGCCAGACATGCGACCAACCTCGTCACCCTTGGCCTGTCGGCGATGCTCCACGACGTCGGCCTCTCGCAGTTGAGCGAGTCGGTGCTCGTGCGCTGGGAGGAGCATCACGACGAACTCGACCCGGCGTGGCAGAAGCACGTGCAGTTCGGTTACGAGATCCTCACCGGCAAAGTCGATCCGACCGCCGCGGCCGCCGTGCTGCACCATCACCAGTACTTTGACGGCACGGGGTTCCCGCAGAAGCCCAACTGGGACGGCCAGGGGAAATCGGGCCTGCGGGGCGACTCGATTCACGTCTTCGCGCGCATCGTCACCGTCGCCGATCAGTTTGACGAACTGCGCACGTTCTACTCCTCGCGGCCCCGACCCAATGTGGCGGTGCTGGCGCAACTCACCAGCGGGCGGATGCGCCGCCGCTTCGACCCGGTGATTCTGCGGACGCTGCTGGAGATCGTTCCCGCGTACTCACCCGGTCGGCGCGTAACGCTTTCGACCGGGGAGGAGGCGTTCGTGCTCGCGTGGCGGCCGGCCGAGCCCTGCCGGCCAAAGGTCGCCGTGATCGACGACCTGGAGCCGCTGTGCCGGGGCGAGTCCCCGCCGCACCGCGTGCTGGACCTGGCGACGACGCCGGAAGTGAGCATCACGCAC
Organism: Planctomycetota bacterium; assembly: GCA_963205185.1. Taxonomy (GTDB): domain Bacteria; phylum Planctomycetota; class Phycisphaerae; order Phycisphaerales; family UBA5793; genus UBA5793. The sequence goes on from CAUJHZ010000046.1 coordinate 12,553, forward strand.
TCGAACGGCGTTGACGTCAGCGAGTGCCAGTTCAGCCTGACCGAGGACATCATCCCCCGCGGCGGCCAGGGGCTGAACGTGCAGGCACTGGACGCGGCGTAGCCCCTTCCGCAGGCGCTCCATTGAGCATCCCACTGGTTCCACGCCGGGGATTCGCCTGAGTTTCCGCTTGGCGCGGCGGGCCAGCCGGTTACACTCCTGTATGCCTACCTCTCACCGTTCGCTGCAGCGTCGCGGGGCTTCTCTCATTGAACTGCTCATCGTGCTCGGTGTCATGGTCGCTCTCATTGCGATCGTCGGCACCGCCATCACAGGCACGAGCGGCTCAGCCGGGCCAGGCAGCCCGGGAGGCGTCGAAGGCGCCAAAGATCGCCTCGAGCGGCAGATCCAGCAGATCGATCTGCACAATGTCTACGTCGGGTTCTTCGCCTTTGCCTCCGAGCACAACGGCAAGTACCCCTCCACGCGCACGAGCGGCGGCTCGATGACTTCTGATACGACTCACGAGGTCTTCGCCGAGTTGATTGACTACGGCTCGCTGGCGCCTCAGCAACTCGTCAGCCCCAATGAAATGGAAATCGACACCATTCAGGTCGGCTCGCCCAACTCGTTCGGCAAGAACAACACCAGTTATGCGCTCCAGGATTACGATGCCGACAACTGGCTGCGCTACCGCCACTGGAACGATTCGGCGGGCTCGCAGTTCGTGCTTCTCTCCGACCGCTGGTACGACGATCGGGTGGTCCCCGAGTATCACTCAATCAACGGCGACTGGTGGCACGTGCTCCTGGGCGACGGCTCGACACACATCGCGCGCCACTCGCCCAACAAGCCCAACACGGACGATGACCTCTTCCGCCGCGATTCGTCCCAAGGCGACTACGATGCGCTGATGGTGCACGACTGACTGAGCGCCGTCGATGAGCCGCATCCCGCCCGCGGGCGGATTGTGCACAAACCGAGTCAGCACTGCCGATGAACCGATCGAGCAGCCGATCGGGTTGCAGATGAGGGAAAGCGCGAATGCCCACGTTGACCGGACCCCAGGCAGTCACCCCCGACGAGGTGGTCCTGGCGGAGGACGAATTGCTGGCCGAACTGCCGGAGGCCCCGGCCGTGGATGAAGCAACGGCTGCCCGAGTCGAGGCGATTCTGCTCACATCGGAGCGCCCGCTTTCGGTGCGGCGGATCGGCGAGACCCTCGCTGCCGCCGACGGCCGCATCATCGATGAAGCGGCGATCGAGGCCGCCGTGGCGCAACTCAACGAGGCCTACGACCAGACTGGCCGCTCGTTCCGGATCGAACGTGTGGCGGGCGGTCTGCGCATGATGACGCGACCGGAGTTCGGCTCGCTGGTTTCGGCGTCGCTCAAGGCCCGCGACGCCGGCCGCCTGAGCCAGGCCGGGCTCGAGACGCTGGCGATCGTCGCCTACCGACAGCCGATCACGCGCTCGGACATCGAGGCCATCCGAGGCGTGGCGTGCGGCGACATCCTGCGCGGCCTGCTGGAGCGGCGGCTGGTCAAGATCGTCGGCCGGGCGGAGGAACTCGGCCGGCCCATGCTCTACGGCACAGGGCGAGAATTCCTCGAGGCGTTCGGCCTGGCATCGCTCAAAGACCTGCCCAGCGCCCGTGAACTGCGCCAGCCCTGACCGCCTCACCGCCTGAACACGGCTGAGTCGGCGCGGAAGTCGGCGCACGTTCTTAACGTGGTGCGAAGCCCCTACACTTCGGTTCACGACCGACCTGTGAGGAGGCCCGCCTGGTCCGATGCCACGACACAAGTCCGCCAGAACACTGATCCGCGGCGGCACGATTCACTCCGCCACTCATTCGTTTCGAGGTGATATCGCCATTGCCGACGGCCGCATTGCGGCCGTCGGCGCGGCTCTGCCAGTCGATGCGGGCGCTCGCGTCATCGAAGCCGCGGGCATGGAGGTCATTCCGGGCTGCATCGATGTGCACGTCCACCTGGCGCTGCCGTTCTGCGGCACGGTGTCGTGCGATGATTTCGAGTCCGGCAGCCGCGCCGCGGCGTGCGGCGGGGTGACCACGCTGATCGATTTTGCCATTCCCGGCGCCGGCCAGTCGCTGCGCGAGGCGCACGACGCCTGGCGGGCCAAGTCGGAGGGCATCTCCGGCGTCGATTACACCTGGCACATGGCCCTCACTGATCGCCGCCACATCGCCGAAGTCCCGGCGATGATCGACATGGGCCTTCCCACCTTTAAAGAGTTCATGATCTATGAATCGGAAGGCTGGAACAGCGACGATGCGATGATGTTCGCGACGCTCGAACAGGTGCGCGAGCACGGTGGAATGCTGATGGTGCACGCCGAGTCCAGCCGCGTGCTCGACCTGCTGATCGAACGCAATCACACGCCGGCGCAGATGCGCAAATACGGCGCGCGGCTCCACCCCATGACGCGGCCGAACTTTGTTGAGGCCGAGGCGATCGAGCGGGCCATTCACTGGGCGAGCGCCACTGGCGGAACGCTTTACATCGTCCACATGTCCACGGCCCAGGGCGCCGATCTCGTTCGCCAGGCACGGCAGCGCGGCGTCAACGTCTGGGCCGAAACCTGCACGCAGTATCTCACGCTCGACGACCGCGTTTTTGAATCGGAGGACGGCCACCTGTTCGCCTGCTGCCCGCAGGTGAAAAAGCAGGCGGACGTCGACCGCCTATGGCAGGCGCTCGAGCGAGGCGGCGACGAGGTATGCGTGGTTTCGACCGACACGTGCAGTTTCACGCGCGAGCAAAAGGGCATGTGGTGGGTGGAGCACGAGCCGGGCCGGCGCGGCAGACCCGGCGAATCGGACGCCGGATCGAAGCGCGAGGGCTACGGCGACTGGACCAAGATCCCCATGGGACTGCCCGGGCTCGAAACGATGGTGCCGCTCGTGTACACGCTGGGCGTCAGGCCGGGGCGGATCTCGATGAACCGGCTCGTTGAGTTGTGCAGCACTAATCCGGCACGGATCATGGGGATGGGCGATCGCAAGGGGCACATCGCGCCGGGGTTCGATGCCGATCTGGTCATCATCGATCCAACCCGAACAAAGGACGTGGACTGGAGGCAGATGCACAGCCGCTGCGACTGGTCGCCGTACCAGGGCATGAAACTCGGCGGCTTTGCTCGCACCACGCTGCTGCGCGGTGAGATCATCGTCGATGGATACAAGTACGTCGGCAAGCGTGGCCAGGGGCAGTTCATCGAACGCCACGGGCCCGGCTCACTCAAGCCCGCCTGATCAAATCATGAAACAGAACCGCGATTCCATCACACTCAAGAGCGCCGCCGAGATCGAGCAGATGCGCGCCGCCGGCCGCGTGGTTGCCGCCACGCTCGATGCGTGCGAACGAGCCTGCCGGCCGGGCGTCACGACGCGCGAACTCGACGATATTGCGCTCAAGACGTTCTCATCGCTCGGTGCGACGGGACTGTTCTTCGGCTACCCCGACTATCAGCCTCGCAGCGGCTATCCGCGGCACACGTGCATCTCCGTCAACGAGGAGATCGTGCACGGCATTCCCGGCGATCGCATCATCCGGGACGGCGATCTCGTCTCCATCGATTGCGGCGTGCGGCTCAATGGCTGGTGCGCCGACAGCGCCCGATCGATCGCCGTGGGGAACGCCTCCTCCCAGGCGCGCCGCCTCGTGGACGTGACCAGCCGGGCGCTGGCTCTGGCGATCGACGCCATCCGGCCCGGCATGCGCTGGAGCGCCATCGGCAGCCTGCTCGAGGACCTGGCCGAGAGTGAGCGGCTGGGCATCATCCGCGAATACGTGGGGCACGGCATCGGCCGGTCGATGCACGAGTCACCCAAGGTGCCCAATTACCGGGTCAAATCCGGCAGCGCCGAGGACTTTCTGCTTCGGCCCGGCCTGGTGATTGCCATCGAGCCCATGCTTACGCTCGGAACGGGCCAGACGCTGACGCTGCGCGATGGCTGGACCGTAGTGACGCGCGACCGCCGGCTTGCCGCCCACCAGGAGCACACCGTCGCCGTCACGGCCGAAGGCGCCGACATCCTCACTCTGGCGTAATGCCCATGCGGACGCAAGGCAGGGAATTTGCCCTGCTGGTCCGGGCGATCCGGCGCGACCTACAATCGCGTTCAGTTTTTTGAGGTTTGGCGAGGTTGGTGGGTCGGCCTTGCCGCGGAGTCCGTATGGCCAAAGACGACAAGATAGTGCTGCAGGCTGAGGTGGTTGACGCGATGCCCAACGCCATGTTCAAGGTGCGGCTCGAAAACGGCCACGAGATCCTCGCCTACGTCTCCGGGAAGATGCGTAAGTTCTTTATCCGCATCCTCCCCGGCGATCAGGTGTCGGTCGAACTCAGCCCTTACGACCTGACCCGCGGCCGGATCACCTATCGGTATTGATCCTCCCCGCCCGCAGCGCTTGGCCTGTGCGGGAAAACGGCTATCATTGAGTTCGCGAAACGACCGGCCCGGGGCCGGCTGAAGGGATTGTGTCATGAAAGTCAAATCGAGCGTCAAGCGCCGCACGCTGGACTGCCAGATCGTCCGCCGCCGCGGCAAACTCTACGTGATCAACAAGAAGAACCCGCGGATGAAGCAGCGCCAGGGTTGAGTGAGTCAGTTCGGCCCCGTGCGTGAGCGGGGTCTGTTGAGGTACAGGACATGCCACGTATCGCTGGTGTTGATATTCCCGACAACAAGCCGATCCGCTACGCGCTTCGGTACATCTATGGCATCGGCCCCAAGTTCGCCGACGACATTCTCGCCGAGGCCGCGATCGACCCGACCAAGCGGGCCCGCGACCTGTCCGGCGAAGAAGCCAGCCGCATCAACAGCATCATCGACTCGAGCTATCTCGTCGAAGGTACGCTGCGGCGGCAGGTGTCGCAGAACATCCAGCGCCTGCGCGACATCCGCTGCTACCGCGGCGAGCGTCACCGGCGCGGCCTGCCCGTCCGGGGCCAGCGCACGCGCACCAACGCCCGCACCCGCAAGGGCCGCAAGAAGACCGTCGCCGGAAAGAAGAGCGTCAAGGCCTGATCGCCTTGTGAGCATACATATCGCGCTCCGCGCCCGTGGCCGGGCCGGGGTGAATCAGCCAGTTGCCTGCCGCAGGTTTCGGAGAAGGCAACGCCAGGAACTGAAAGGGTTTGTTCATGGCCAAGAAGACCGCCAAGGTCCGCAAGAACGTCATTCGGGGCATCGCACACATCCGCGCGACGTTCAACAACACACAGGTCACCATCACCGACGTCAACGGCGAGACCATCGCCTGGGACTCGGCCGGCACGGTCGGCTTCAAAGGCGCGCGCAAGAGCACGCCTTTTGCCGCGACTCGCGCTGCGGAGTCGGCGGCGTCGAAGGCCCGCAAGGTCGGCATGAAGGAGATCGAGATCCGCGTGAAGGGACCGGGTGGCGGGCGCGAGTCGGCCGTCACTGCCCTCTCGCACTCGGGTTTGAAAGTCACGGCGATCGAGGACCACACGCCCGTGCCGCACAACGGCTGCCGTCCTCCCAAGAAGCGCCGAGTCTGAATCAACTGCTCGCCGCGGCCTGACGGCCCCGACGAGCCTTGGCCTTTGATTGTCTGCTCCGCCGGATTCAGCAGGGGCTTCGCTTCGGGCAGAGGCGAATGTCTCCGATCAGCCGGCGGTTTCCCCCGAAGGGATCTGCCCAAGGAACGAAGACCATGAGCACCAGACGCGTACGCTGGAGAGGGCTTGAACTGCCCGGCCGTGTCGTCCAGGACCCGGCGATGAACACCCCCACTTTCGGCCGGTTCACCGTCGAACCGTTCGAGCGCGGCTTCGGCACCACCGTGGGCAACAGCCTGCGCCGCATCCTGCTCTCGAGTATCGAGGGCGCGGCTGTCAGCAGCGTGAAAATTGTCGGCGCCGAGCACGAATTCTCGACCCTCAGGGGCGTGCTCGAAGACGTCACCGACATCGTCCTCAACGTCAAGAACCTCGTCGTCGAACTCGAAGGCGACGAACCCAAGACCATGAGCCTGGCCGCGACGGGGCCGGGCGAAGTGACCGCCGATCTCATCGAAGCCGATGCGGCGATCACCATCCACAACAAGAACCTCGTCATCGCCACCCTCACCGAAGAAGTCGATTTCGAAATGCACTTCGTCGTGTCCAAGGGTCGCGGCTACGTGCCCGCCGCTGAGCAGTACGAAGCGATGGAGGAGCAGGAGATCGGCGTCATCCCGCTTGACGCGATCTACTCGCCCGTCCGCCGCGTGCGCTACAAGGTGGAAGACACCCGCGTGGGCCAGAAGACGAACTACGACAAACTCGTCATCGAAGTCTGGACCAACGGCACGGTCGCGCCTGAGACGTCGCTGGTCGAGGCGGCCAAGATCCTGCGCAAGCACCTCAACCCGTTTGTGCAGTATACCGAGATCGGCACGACCCGCGTGTCTCCCGAGGCCTCGGCGGCCGCCGGAGTCGAGGAGAAACTACTGCGCAAACTGCGCATGCCGATCAACGAACTGGACCTCTCCGTTCGCGCCAGCAACTGCCTCGAGGCCGCCCGCATCCGCACCGTCGCGGAACTGATCAGCAAGAGCGAGAGCGACCTGCTCAAGGTCCGCTCGTTCGGCAAGACCTCGCTGCGCGAAGTGAAGAAGAAACTGGAAGAGATGGAACTGGCGCTCGGGTCCGAACTGCCCGAGGGCTTTGACCTTGAAACGATGAGCGTGCGCTGAGCGCGCGTTGCAGACAAAGGAGTGACCGGTCATGCGTCACCGGATGTATGGACGAAAGTTCTCGATGGACACCGAGCACCGCCGCGCGATGTTCCGCAACCTGGCGGCCGGGTTCTTCGAGCACGGGCAGATCACCACGACCCTGCCCAAGGCCAAGGCCGTTCAGCCCTTCGTCGAGAAGATCATTACGCTGGCCAAGCGCGGCGACCTGCACGCCCGGCGGCGCACGATCCAACTCCTCCGCGATCGCATCATGTGCGATGACGAGAGCAAGATCGAGCGCGACCGCTACGGCGAAGTGAGCAAGGGACCCAAACTCGTTCGCCACATCTTCGAGAACGTCGGGCCGCGCTTTGCCGATCGTAACGGCGGGTACACCCGCATCGTGAAACTGGCAAAGAACCGCATCGGCGACGGGTCGCAACTGGTCGTGCTGCAGATGGTCGGCGACGAGCAGGGTCCGGAGATCGGCGGCCGCCGCTCGCCGCGCCGCGTCGCCAAGCAGCGCCGCCGCGACTTTGCGAGCAAGGCGCAGAGCAAGGCGCAAGCGGAGCCGGCTGCGGCTGAAGGTTGATCAGGCCAGTCATTTATCGGCGACCCTCATGTCACCGATGATGATGAAATTCACATGAACCCATGTCGGGCGGCGTCCTCGCGACGCCGCCCGCTTGCTTATACTCCCGTCTCATGACCGCCGTGCTCGATGAACTCAACTCGATCGAAAGCCAGGCGCTGGCAGCGCTGGGCGAGGTGTCCGACCCGGCCGCGCTCGAGCAGTGGCGCCTCGCTTGGATCGGCCCCAAGGGCCGCCTCAAGGGCCTGCTCGGTTCGATGAAAGACGTCGCCCCCGCCGACCGGCCCGCAGTCGGCAAGCGGATGAACGAAGTGAAAGTCGCGCTCGAAGGGGCGTTCGAGCAGTGCAAGTCGTCGGTGGGCGCCGCCAAACCGCAGGCGGCGGGGCCGATGCTCGACGTCACCGAGCCGGGGCTGGACATCACCATCGGCCGCAAGCACGTGATCACGCGCACCATCGATGAACTCATCGAGGTGTTCGCTCGCATGGGCTTCACCGTCGCCTCCGGTCCCGAGGTCGAAGACGAATACCACAACTTCGTCGCACTCAACATTCCGCCCGACCACCCGGCCCGCGACCCGCTCGAGAACTTCTACATCGACGGCCGGCACCTGCTGCGCACGCAGACGAGCACGGTGCAGATCCGCGCGATGGAGAATACCAGGCCGCCGCTGCGCATCGTCTCGTGCGGGCGGGTGTATCGGCCCGACGAAGTGGATGCGACGCACTCGTTCATGTTCCACCAGATCGAAGGCCTGTACGTCGATCGCAAGGTGTCGATGGTCGATCTGAAGACGACGCTGCTGCAGTTCGCGCACGCCTACTTCGGCGCCGAGGCGGAAGTGAAGCTCGTGCCGTCGTTCTTCCCGTTCACCGAGCCCAGCGCCGAGATGCACATCAAGATGAACGTGCGCGGCCAGTGGCGCTGGGTCGAACTTGGCGGCTGCGGCATGGTCGACCCGAACGTGTTCGAGGCGGTGGGCTACGACCCGGAAGAGTGGACGGGCTTTGCCTTCGGCCTGGGCATCGAGCGCATCGCGATGCGCAAATACGGCATCCCCGACATCCGCTGGCTGTTCGAGAACGATTTGCGCTTCTTGACGAGCGTGTAAGAACGGGGCGGCCCGTGATCCATCGCCGCGATTGCCTTGCTGATCTCACGCCTGACCAGCGCTCGCGGGCGCGGGCCGATGCCGAGCAGCGGCTTCATCGAGACCTGGACCCGTGGCCGGTGCTGCTGGTATATGGCCTGGCGCTTGGCGCCGGCCTGGTGGTGTACGCGCTCGGCGCGTTCGTGCTGACGAGGGCCAGCCTGGCCTCCATTGCGCCGGTGCTTCTCGCGGCACTGCCGCTGTCGCACGCCAGGATCGTCCGCAAACAGGATGCCGGGTCTGCCCTGCTGCGATTCGTCTACGGCATTGTGGTGGCGCTGGCGCTCGTCTGCGTGGCGGTGTTCATCGAAGTGCGAGCCATGGTGCTCGACCTGACAGTGATCATCGTGCTCACACTATTCGTGAGAGGATTCGCCGAGCAGGCGCTGCGCAAGTACCTGCTTCGCCCGTCGGGTCGCAGCAACGACGGCTCATCCATCGTTACCGACCATTGTCTTGCCTGCGGCTACTCCTTCGATGGATTGCCGCGCACCGTCATCCGCTGCCCGGAGTGCGGCGAAGTTCGCATCTTCCCCGCCGATTCGCGGCTGGGACTTGGGTCGGGCAAACCCGTCATGGCCTCGCCTGAACAAATCAAGTTCGACACGGCACACTCGGCGGGCGAGGTAGAGTAACAACGCCATCAATGCCCAGCGATCCCGCCAGACCAATCCGCATTCATGACAGGCCGCCGCCGCCCGAGTGGCAGGGGCGCAGCCGGTGGTTTCCGCATCTGCATCTCGGCACGGCCATGACGTGGTCTTCGCTCGCCCTGGCCTCGTCCGCGGGTGTGCTGGTTGTCTTGCTGATCGCCGCAAGCACAAGCCGCTCCACGCACCCCTACTTCCTCTCGGCAAAGGTGATCGCGACCGCAGACGGCTATGCATTGCTCGATCGCTCCACACCAGCGGCATCGCTGCCTCGCGGCGCCGACATTGGCGAGTTCATCTGGGGCCGGCTCGCGATCAGTCGCGGCATCATCGGGCCGTTCGCGATTCTCCGAGGCTCGCAACCGAACGTGACGCTGTTCCTGGATGACGGCGAAGAGATGTCGGCCGAAGACGCTGTGCGACTCGCCCGCACCGCGCCGAGAGCGTTGCGCGATTATGAGTTCGGCGAACCGCTCGGCGTTACCTCTCTGGCGGCCGGAGTACTGCAGTTTCAGTTCGAGCAGCACGAGCGCCGCTTCGTTTGGACCGGGACCGCGCTCAATGTCGCATTCTGGTTGGTGCTGCTCGCATTCGTCTGGTCCGCGTGCTGGTTCGTGTTCTCGCTGATGAACTTCTTCGACCCGCGCCGCAAGCGGGCCGCGCGGCTTGCCGCAAGCGTTTGCCCGACATGCAACTACGACGTCCGGCTCATCGACTCGCCGCGCTGTCCCGAGTGCGGCGAGCGGTTGGTGGTGGACCGGTGGGCGCCGGCGGGACAGTCTTCAGCGTGACGCCGACTGCTCGCCGAACCGGGCCGCGCGCCGCCTGGCCGTCACCCGGCCGAAGATCGGCATCACGATCGGCAGGACCATGAACGACCATGCCGGCGCGGCGGGCCAGAGCGGCACGGGCAGCAACGCGATCGCGATCGCCGCGATGCCCGTCGAGCCGACGATGCACCACGCGGCGATTTCGCACAGCGTGTCGAAGCGCTCGCGCCCGTCGAGTTCCAGCGCCTCGCGCCGCCGCCATGCGTGGGCGTTGAGCAGCACGATGCAGGCGCACATGACCGTAAAGCCGATGGCGTAGGTGAGGCACATGCCGTTGACATCCGCAGGATTGACATGCGGGGCATCGGAAGCGAGCCGGCCGCCGCTGACGAACCACATGAACGTTGTGGTCATGAAGCGGAGGGGGAAGACGTAGACGAGCGTCGTGAGCACGAGCGCAAAGCTGAGCAGCACCGTGGGAACGTCATCGAGGCCGAAGCGCCGGCTCCACGTGTGGTGCGCGTACCAGAACATGAACATGATGGCTGCGGCGCACACGAATGCCGGCACGTCGCGCATGAGCCTGACCATCTCGCCGTACGACGCCGGCACCTGGCTCACGGAGATGACGAGCATGGTCAGGGCGAAGGCGAACGCGGCGTCGGTGAGCGTTTCGATGCGCGTCATGTCGCGGCCGCGCTGCCGGAAGCCGTCCCTGCGGGGAAGTTCGTCGAGGTTCATGCGCTGCTCCAGGTGCTGATCACGGGGCAATCATTGGCGCGCTGCCGCGTGCTTCGCCAGGTGAGCCAGCAGGCGACCGCGCGTGGCCTGCATGACCCAGGCCAACCACAGTCGCACCATCCACCGCGGCACCCAGCGCGCCGTCCATACGCCGCGCACTTCGTAGAGCAGGCTGTGGCCGCCCGGCCGGCGCTCGCTGAGAACATAGCGGCACATATGCGGAAACCCCACGCCTCGGCCGCGCTGCGACAGGTCGCTCACGGCCAGTTCCACGCCCGGCCGCCAGCGCAGGATGCGCCCGGCCCGGTCGATGTGCACACCCAGCAGCGCGTGGCGGATGGTGATCGCCTCGCCGCGGATATCGCCGGGATCGTCCGGCTCGCCGTTGTCAAAGGTGATGCGCTGATGCAGCGGATCGGCGATGAGAAACGCGCGAAAGTCATGCAGCAGGCGCCGGGCCGTCTCGAGCGGGACATCGCACTCGACGCGCATGCGGGCGCAGACGCGCCAGCGTTCATCCACCGTGATGCGCATCAATGCCTCCCGTGGTGCCGATGCGGTCCTTGCTCTCATTCGATCGCCGCTGGGCTTCGAGGCGAATGCCCTCGATCACGTGCGCGTGCAAGCCGTGCACGGCGTAGCTCTCAAACGGCAGCCACGCAAAGCGCGGCCCGAGCCGCGGACGATACGTGGTAGTCAGAATGACCTTTGTCGTGTGGTCATCGACGGCGATGAACTGGAACGAGCCGGAGAGCAGCTCGGCATCGTGTTCGTAGACGCGGAACTGTTCGACCACGTCGAAGTCGAGCCGAGTCGGCGCGTCGTAGAGCGTCACCTGCTTGACCAGCCGGCCGTAGGTGTAGTTGCAGGTGCGCTGGTCGCCGACGCCGGTGATGGCGCCGCTGGTCGAGACGGGCGTGGCCAGGCCGGTGCGGATGAGCCACGGCGCCTTGTGCTGCACATCTTCGTAGAACATGAGCGAGTCCCAGCATAACTGAGCCGGGTACGCGATGACGCCCTCCGTTGAGATGGTCTCGAAGCCGGCGGTCGGGAGCGGCCGGCCCTCGACGGCGCCGTATGCCAGCGGGAATGCGAGCACGAGCCAGACGGGCAGATGCTCGCGCTGGCTGAAGCCGCTGCGCTTGAGCCGGAGGCGCAGATACAACCCCGAGACGATGCCGGCGCAGATCGGCACGGCGACGATGACGGCCAGCACGACGCCGCAGTACGCGCCGGCCATGCCGAAGGTCATCAGGCCGATCACCCAGGAGAAGAGCAGGATGACGCCAAAAAGTACGAGCATGTACCAGCGGAGCATGACTCGGTAGCCGAGGATCACGCCGCACGCGAAAGGCAGGGCGAACCACAGCGCGGCGCCCCAGTTGCCGTAGATGATCAGCAGCGCTCCGACTCCGAACCCGCCGCCGAGTGCCAGCAGCAGCCCGGGCAGCCAGAAGGTCCAGAACAGCAGCGGCGGCTTGAGGGTGAACGAAGTCGGATCACGAAAGTCAAACGGCCTGCCGCACTCGGGGCACTTCCTACTGTCCAGACCCCCGAGGGGATAGAAGCAGTCGATGCAGCGCGGCTCGGCCTGCGGGTCGTAAGGCGAGATGTTCGGCGCGTCAGCAGCCATGCAAAGAGCAGCGAAAGATGGTGCATTAATAGCGCGAGCGGCATCTGGGAACCTGAACAGCGCAATAAAAACGCCCGCGGGGCGCGGGCGCGTGAGTCGAGTGCTGAGCCGGTCTGACGAGCGTTGCGAGGATTACGCTCCGGCGGGCTGGACGGTGTAGTGGCCGATGCCGGTCGAAGAAGCGATGGGTTCGTGGCGGTCGTGCTCTTCGCCGTAGCGCACGAGGCGGAAGGAGTTGGCGATCACGAAGACATCGCCGAATGAGTGGTAGACGGCGGCCCAGAAGATCATGCTGCCGCCCAGCTGTCCGCTGGCGGCAAGCGTGATGCCGATGATCGCGATGACGATCGAAGCGATGATGTTCTGCGTGATGACCATGCGCGTCTTGCGGGCCAGTTCGAGCAGGAAAGGCAGCCGGTCGAGATCGTCGTTCATCAGCGCGATGCCGGCGGAGTTGGCTGCGATGTCGGTGCCGCCCAGGCCCATGGCCACGCCGACGTCGGCCGCGGCCAGCGAGGGGCCGTCGTTGATGCCGTCGCCGACCATCATGACGCGACGGCCGCTGCGGGTGAGTTCAACGATGCGCGCGTGCTTTTCTTCCGGGTGGCACTCGGCCTCGATGTGGTCGATGCCGACGACCTGTCCGACGCGCTTGGCCACCGGCAGCCGGTCGCCGGTGAACATGCACACGAGGCGCACGCCCAGTTCGCGCAGGCGGGCCACGGCGCCGGGCGCCTGCTGGCGGACCTTGTCCTCGAGGCCGACGGCGCCGAGGTACTTGCCGTTGCGCATCACGTGCACGCCGGTCATGCCCTCGATGCGGCCCTCGACGGCGGCGATCTGCTCACCGATGGACGAGTCGATGCGCTGGAGCCACTTGGCCCGGCCCACGTAGAGCGTCTCGCTGCCCTGCGTGACTTTCACGCCCAGGCCGTGCACCTCTTCCGCCTGCCCCTCGCGCGGCGGGGTGATGCGCGCGGCGCGGGCTGTTTCGAGGATCGCCGCGGCCAGCGGGTGATTCGAATGCTGCTCGGCCGTCGCGGCGGCGGTGAGCAGATCAGCGCCATCCACGCCTTCGGACGGCGCGAGGCGGCTGACCGCGAAGTGGCCGGTCGTGATCGTGCCGGTCTTGTCGAGCACCACGGTGTCGATGCCTGCAGCCGTATCGAACACGGTCGTGCTCTTGATCATGATTCCTAGGCGGGCGGCGGCGGCGAACGCAGCCACCATCGCCGTGGGCGACGCCAGCAGCAGCGCGCCCGGGCACGTGACCACGAGCACCGAGATGGCTTTTTCGATTGCGGTCTGCGAGCCGGTCACGTCGCCGGGCGTGTTGGAGAGAATGAACACCGCCAGGGCCACGAACAGCACGATCCACACGTAGTGGCTGGCGACCAATTCGATGATCTGCTGGCGCGGCGTCTTGGACTGCTCGGCTTCGTTGATGAGATTGACAACCTTGCCGATGGTCGTGTCTTCGCCGACGCGCGTCACTTCAACGTCGATCACGCCGGTGAGGTTCGTCGTGCCGGCGTAGACCATCGAACCCATCTCGACTTCGACGGGAGCGGATTCGCCGGTCAGGCTGGCCTGGTTGATCGTCGTGCGGCCGGTGGCGACGCGGCCGTCGGCGGGGAAGTTCTCGCCGGCGCGGACGCGGATGATCGTGCCGACTTCGAGTTTGTCGAGATCGATCTCGCGCTCGACGTCGTCGATCACCACGCGAGCGGTGTCGGGCGTCAGTCCGACGAGCTGTTCGATGGCGCGGTGGGCGCCCCAGGCGGTGCGGCGAAGCACGGCATCCATGAGAAAGAGAATGAACGCCAGGCCGCCGGCGACGGCGTACTTGCCCGTGGCCAGGGCGGCGCCGATGGCCAGGGCTACGAGCACCGAACTGCTCGGCCGGCCCTTCTTGATCTCCCGTCCCGCCGCCATGAGCAGCGGAATCCACAGCAGCACCGCCCCGATCGCGGCGGGTATCACGCGGATTTCGTCATCGAGGCCGAAGAGCCCGGCGATCACCGTCGTGAGCACCATCGCCCCGCCGACGAGCGCGAAGACGATCGAACCCTCGGAAGAATTGGTGCTGTGCATTTCGCAGCAACTGGCGTCGTGGATGTGCTGGTGCTTGTGGCCGGGGCCGCCGTGGCCGTGGCTGTGATCGTGCCCCGCGTGGTCGTGCGCGTGATCATGGGAGTGATCGTGGGGCTGGGAGGCAGGCGGGGAACCGGCTTGAGACATCGCAGACTTCTCCAGATGGGCAGCGGCCCGGAGTCGAGGCGGGAACCGTAGGCCCGGCGGCACAGCGAGTCCGGGGGCGATCTATCGCGATACGGGCTCGGCAGGCGCCCGGTTCGACGGGATCGGGCAATTCCAGCGCCAGGTCGCGGGCCAGCCGCACGACCGATGCATCGGGGGCGGTCGCATATCATCGGTCATGCCCACGTACGTCTACCAGGTCATCAACGAAGACGGCAGCGAAGGCGAGGTCTTCGAGGTCTACCAGAAGATGAGCGATCAGCCGCTGAAGAGGCACCCTGAGACGGGCCGGCCGGTGCGGCGGGTCATCCAGGCCGCCAACATCCCCCTCAAGCACACCGACAAGGCCGAGGCCAAACGCATCAGCAACGAGAACCTCGATCGCCTCGGCTTCACGAAGTACGAACGGGCGGGCGGCGGCTTCTACGAAAAGAAAGCCGGCAAGGGGCCGAATGTCATCTCGGCGGACGATTAGCCGTCGGGCGGCGGGTCACTCCGGAATCTGCACGACGTTGCTGGTCTGGCAGACGTAGGTGGTGTTGAGCACCATGAGCTGAAGGTAGCCGCCGCACGCATCGGGCGAAGCGCTACCCGTGACGGACCCGGAGCCCGCGGACCGGGTCGAAACGACGCGCACCAGACGCACGCCGCTCATGCCGATCCATGTTCCCTCGCAGACGCGGATGCTGCGCGACAGTCCGAGGTCTTCGCCGTAGAGGATCGCCATCTGGCGGTTCGGCTCAGCGCCACTCCAACGCAGTGTGAGTTCGCCAGGGCACTGACCCGCAACTTCAAGGTTCAAATCGCCAGCGCTTGCCGGGAGGGAGCATGCCGCAATAGTCCCAGCCGCAGCGATGCACGACACGAATCCACGTGATGTGTTCATGCCCGACTCCTCGCAACGCGCAACGATGACTCTCTGTGAATAGCGCCTCGCGTCACCTCACAAAGCATACCGGAACAACGCTCGAAAGTGCGTCAAAACGCCGTATTCGAGGCGGTTTCCCTCAAACTCCTCGACCTCAACCCACTTCGCGGGTCTGGAAGAGGATGACGGCCAGCGAGAGCATGCCCGAGATGTAGAGCAGGCTGTAGAGGCCGACGAGACCGAGGTGCGTGGGCGGGATGAAGTGCCCCTGGTTGAGCGCATCGCCGAACGACATCGCCTGCAGATTCGGCGGGACCGACCAGGCGATGCGCCACAGCGAGTGCACCCGCTGCGGACCGTCGATGAGATAGTCATCGATCCGCGGCGGCCGCTCCATCGGATCGTCGCCGCGCTTTACGAGATCGGCCGTGTTGTACGACACGCTCTTGAGCACGGCCTGGCCCGGGCCGAGCAGGCCGAAGCCGAGGTTGTCCGAAGAGAGGTAGACGGGTTCGTCGTCGGTGATGTCGATGCCGCGATCGACGGTGATGTGATACGTGTCGCCGTCATCGCTGAAGTTGTCGTTGTGATCGTCGATGACGTTGATGGCGAGGATGCGGCCGCGCGACTTGGATTCAAACGCCCGCCGGCCGAAGAGCGTGTCGGTGAGCAGCCCGGCCATGAAGACCACGAGGCAGACGACCACGGTCATAACCTGCCCGAGGCGCGTCGAGGCGGCCAGCGCCACGGACGCAATGACGAGCAGCGCCAGAAACACGCCGGCGAGCGCCAGGACGATTTGCGGATCGAAACTGCCCGAGATCATCCTCATGGTGCCAAACGGCGTCTCCATGGGTTCGAACATCTGGAACTTCCATTCCTTGTCGAACATGAGAACGCCGATCCAGGCGAGAATCGAGAGCGGCAGCATGGCGCCGACGGCGGTGCTGGTAAAGACCCAGCCATAGAAGAAGTTGCACCAGATGCCAATGAGCAGCGAGCCGCAGAGGGCGATGAGGCCAAAGACGATCACGGGCATGTCGGCGCTGTCCCGGGCCGTCTGCATGACGCCATAGCGCTTGATGAGCAGAAAGGTGCAGGACATGATGATGGCGGCGACGACGATGGCCGACGCCACGCCGACGTACTTGCCCAGCACGAATACCGGCCGGCCCACGGGCTTGGAGACCAAAGCCAGCACCGTCTTGTTCTCGATTTCGCGCGTCACCACGCTCGTGGCCACGAAGGCGGCGATGATCAACCCGCACAGGAAAATCGTCGCCAGGCCCATGTCAACCATGAAGAGGTTGTCGTCCGAGAGCGTGAAGGTGCTCAGGCCCGGCGTAATAAGGAGCGCAATGAGCCCGATCCCCAGCATCACAAGGTAGATCGGCTGGCGGATGCTCTCGAGGAACGTGTTGCGGACGATAGCGAAGAACTGCTGGAACATGAATCCATCCGCGAGGCGGTGACGACCTGGCGCGGGAGCGGCCGGGGAGACTTGGTACGCCGGCTATCGTAGGCGGGTTTGCCGGAGCGCGAAAAAACCTCGAACTCTCTTCGAACCGGACACAATTCAGGCCCGTAGCCGAGTCTTTGAGGCTGACGGTGCGATGAGGTCAGGCCCTCGTCGCGGCTTGCGGCGAAACGACCGGCCGCCACTCTTACGTGCGGGCGGTTGCTTGAATTGCAGGCTTCGGGTATCGTTCGCTCTTTCGACGGGGGACTCTCCCCGACACGTTCGTGCGGGTTCGAGGGCAGCGCCACATCATGCGAATCAATCACGAGACATACAGGCGGGCCGCGGTGGCGGCCATCTTCGCCTCCATCTTCCATCTCGTGCTCACCGCGGTTGTCTTCATGCTCGGCTTCGTCCTCAAGGACGACGCCACGCGCATTGCCGCCTATTCAATGCTGTGCGGCATCCCCGTCTGGGTCGTCCTCATCCTGCTGTTCCACCAGCACCGGCTCGAGCGGCTCGAGTCGCTCGAACACGAACAGCTGCGCACGCGCGCCGAAGCCACCGGCAGCATCTTCGACTTCGACGAAAACGAAGTTCCCCAGCACGCCAGCCGCCTGAAGTGGATGCACCGCTACCTGGTGCCGGCCTCCAGCCTCGTCATCGCCGCACTGCTCATCGCCATCGGCTGGTGGCAGCGCGGCGTGGTCTCCTCGCGGGGCGACTATGGCGCCGTGGTTGCCGGCGCGGGCTCAGCGGGTTATGGCGTGGGGATCACGGCGGCCATCGCGCTGGTCTGCTTCGTCGTCTCCTGGTTCCTCGGCGGAATGAGCCGCCAGCCGTCGTGGCGGCTTCTGCGCGCCGGGGCGACGGTCACCATCGGCGCCGCCCTGCTCAACGCCGCCCTCGCCGTGGGCTACGGCTTCCGACTCAACGGCAACGAAGACGTCCTGGCCGCACTGGCCTACGTCTTTCCGATCTACATGATCGTCCTCGGCCTCGAGGTGATTATCGCGTTCGTTCTCAACCTCTACACGCCGCGCAAGCCGGGCGAATACCCGCAGCCGGCATTCGATTCGCGCGTCCTCGGGTTGCTCGCCGCTCCGGAATCGGTCGTCAAGTCGATCAACGACGCGATCAATTACCAGTTCGGCTTCTCCGTCACTTCGACATGGTTCTACCAGTTGCTCAGCCGGCAGATTCTGCCGCTGCTGGGATTTGTCGTGCTGCTCATTGCCCTGCTGCGGTGCGTGGCGATCGTGCAGCCCGGCGAGCAGGCGATCGTGACGTCGTTCGGCGATCTGCGCCGCGACGGTCACGTGTTCGAATCCGGCGCGGTCATCAAGTGGCCCTGGGAGCGGCTCGAGCGCTACCCGGTATCGCAGATCCACCAGGTGCTTGTCGGCACGGAGAGCGAAGACGGGCACACGAAACTGGATGAGCAGGCGCCGATCCTCTGGGACAACGCGCACACGCTGGGCAGGGAAGAACTGATCATCGTCGGCCCGGGGTGGATCGGCTCGGAGCAGGAGACGGAGAACTCGGGCTTCGGCAATCTGGCGCGGAGCATCGCGGTCGTGAACGCCGAGGTGCCCGTGCAGTTCCGCATCAAGGATGGCCGGGACGCCGACGGAAACTCCGAACTGCTCAACTACATCAACTTCGTCGGCGGCGACGTCAGCCAGCGTGAAGCGCTCATCCGCCAGATTGCCACGCGCGTGGTGAATCGCCGGCTCGCAGGCATGTCGATCGAGCAGGTGCTCGGGCCGAGGCGGGCCGCGCTTTCCGACGACCTTCGCGCGCGAATCCAGGCGGAACTGGACCGGTGGAACTCGGGCATCCAGGTCGTGTTTGTCGGCGTCGCGGGCATCCACCCGCCCAAGGACGTCGCGGCGAGTTTCGAACAGGTGCTCGAAGCCCGCGAGACGCGGGAATCGACCATCCAGGATGCGCTGCGCGTCGCCACCGAGCGGCTCGCCAAAGCCGCCGGCTCGGTCGAGCAGGCGCAGGCGATCGCGCGCGAGATCGACAAACTCCGCAGCATCGGCCTGAGCGACGAGGGCTATGCCGAACAGTCGCTGGTGGTCGAGCGCGTGCTCCTGCAGGCGGGCGGTTCCGCGGCGAGGGAGATTCTCGAAGCCAAGGCCGACCGCTGGACCACGCAGAACGACAAACTGGCCACGGCCATCCGGCACAACAGCCGTTTGATGCCCTATGAACAGGCGCCGGAGTTGTATTCCGTGCGCGAGTATCTCAGCACCCTGCGCCGCGCGCTTCAGGGCCGGCAGCTGGTCATCATCCCCGACGGGGTGCCGGCGCGCACGACCATCGATCTCAAGCAGGATCCGACGATGATCAACCTCACGGACATCAGCGCTTCCGCGGATGCGGCCGAGAGGTTGCGAAACGAATGACACCGGCCCGCGCCACGTCCCGGCCGGCGGAGGCTATCGCTCAATGAACCGAATCGCCATGTACGTCATCGCGGCCATAGTCGCCATCACCCTGCTGCTGTTCACCTGCACGTTCCAGGTGCGCTTCAACCAGACGGCGATCGTGACGACCTTCCGCAAGATCGGCCGCGTGGTCGAGGAGCCCGGCCTGCACTTCAAGTGGCCGTACCCCATCCAGTCCGTCAAGCATTACGACTCGCGCGTGCGCGTGCTTGAGACGCGGCTCGAGAACGTGATGACCAAGGACAGCCAGCTCGTCATCGCGCAGGTGTTTCTCGCGTGGAAGATTGAAGATCCGCGGACCTTCTTCCAGGTCATCACTTCCGAGGCGAGCGCGGACAAGCGGCTCAACGAGCGGCTGCGCTCGGCCCTCGGTCTGTTCGCCGAATACGACTTCCATGACCTTCTCACCAGCGAAACCGGCGAAAGCGGAGCCGGCCAGAGCAACCTGGCTGCGATCGAAAGCCGCATCAAGGAACTGCTCGAAAACCCTTCGGACCAGGCGGCGGGCGTGGAGTCGGCGTACGGCATCAAGCCGGTGGCCGTGGGCATCAGCCGCTTCATTCTGCCCGAGAACACGAGCAAAGCGGTTTTCGAGCGGATGAAGAAGACGCGCGAAACGATCGCAGCCGACACCTCCTCATCAGGCCAGGCCGAAGCCGAGCGCATAACGTCCAAGGCTGAGAGCGATGCGCGAACGATCGAATCGTTCGCACGCGTGCGGGCCGACGCCATTCGCGCTGAAGGTGATCTCGAAGCCGCCGCGCTCGCCGCCCAATTGGCGCGCAACGAACGCTTTGCGATTCTTCTGCAAAAGCTCCAGGCGCTCGAAGCCATCATCAGCAAGGACACGAAGGTCATCCTGCCCGCTTCGCAGTGGCCCTTTGACATGCTCATGGGACCCGATGGAATGCCCATCAAGATCGCGGCTCCACAGCGCGCGGAAGGCGGCAACTGATCCATGGCTGAAGATCAGCACAACCCGATTCCGCCGGGCGGAGATCCGGGCCCGATCCATCGGCCGGCCCAAGCGGGTCGCCCGTTCGCGCCGACGACGACCGCCGATGATGAGTTCGACCCGGCCAACCGTTCGCTTGCCAGCGCGCTGCGCATCTCCTTTGTCGCGCTGCAGGTGGTCATGGTCATTCTCGTGGCGATGTACTTCTTCTCCGGGCTGCGCCAGGTGCCCGAGCAGTCGCGCGGGCTGCGGCTGCTCTTCGGCCGGCTGCAGGACGCGACCCCGCTCGAAGCGGGAGGCTATTTCGTCTGGCCCTATCCGATCGGCGATTTCATCCTCGTGCCCAGTTCGCAGCAGTCGGTCGAGGTCGATGAGGCCTTCTGGCCCCAACTCAGCGACCTGCAGAAAGCCAAGCCGTTCACGAGCCTGACCGAGACGGAAAAGTTCACCCTCGTGCCCGGCAAGGACGGGTCGGTCATCACCGCCGACCACAACCTCGCGCACACCAAGTGGAACGTGCAGTATCGCATCGTCGACGCCCGCCAGAACCAGGAGACGGTTCCGCTCCTGGAGAACCAGCCCCTGGTTCGCAGCGCTGTCGAACGGGCGGTCGTGCTCGGCGCCGCCGAAACGACGCTGGACGAGATCATCCAGTCGCGCGACCGGCTCAGCGGCAAGGTGAAGGCGTACGCCCAGGAGTTTCTTGATCGCATTCAATGCGGCATCGAAATCTCCACGGCCACCTATGACGCCTACCCGCCGGTGCCCGCGCAGGCCAGTTACGAGCGCGTCAACCAGGCGCACGTCGAATCCGCACAGGGCAAGGTCGAGGCGGAGCGCCAGGCCAGCGAGATTCTCAACGCGATGGCCGGGCCGGCCCACCAGCGGCTCAGCGCGCTCATCAGCGAGTACGACCAGTTGCTCGCGCTGGCCAAGGTCGATCCCGACAAGCATGCCGCCGCGGAAGCGAAGCTGCAGGAGATCAACGACCTGCTCTTGAGCGACGCCGTCGGCGGCAAGGTGGCGACGATCATCGGCACGGCGCGGAGCGATCGCGGCGAACTGGTATCCGGCTTCCGCAGCGACCTGGCCCGCTTCAACGCGTGGATCGACCGCTACGAAGAGAATCCCAGCCTGGCGACGGCCCTGCTCTGGTCGGAGATGATGGTCAACATCTCGACCAAGGACCTTGAGTGGTTCAGCATCGCGCCCGGCACGACGCAGATCGACATCGAAATCAATCCCGATCCCGAGCGGGCCCGGCGCATCAAGAGCGAAGAGTACAAGAAAGCGGGTCGGGCGTCGCCCTGACCCGGGGCCGCGCGTCCCGCGGCGAAAGCGCATTGCAGATGAGTCCTGTCGATTCCACAACTCGAACTCCGGTCGTCCTCGCGCAGGGCCTGACCAAAGTCTTCTCCGACTTCTGGCTCCGCGCGCAGGTGCGCGCCGTGGACAATCTCGATCTGCGCATCGAGCCGGGGCAGATCTTCGGGCTCATCGGGCCCAACGGCTCGGGCAAGAGCACGACGATCAAGATGATCCTCGGCCTGCTGCACAAGACCTCGGGCCGGCTTTCGGTGCTGGGTAAGCAGCCTTCGGACATCGCCGCCAAGAAGCGCATCGGCTACCTGCCGGAGGAGTCGTACCTCTATCAGTTCCTGAACTCGCGCGAGACGCTGGACTTCTACGCCAAGCTGTTCGGCTACCCGCGGGCCACGCGCCGCCGCCGCATCGATGAACTGCTCGAGATGGTCGGGCTCGACGCGGTGGCGCATCGCCCCGTCGGCCAGTTCTCCAAGGGCATGCAGCGCCGCGTCGGCATCGCGCAGGCCCTCATCAACGACCCCGAGTTTCTCATCCTCGACGAACCCACGTCCGGCCTTGATCCTTTGGGCATTCGGCAGGTCAAAGACCTCATCATCGATCTGGGCAAGCGCGGCAAGACGATCCTGCTCAGTTCGCACCTGCTCTCCGAGGTCGAAGATGTGTGCGACTCGATGACGATTCTCTACGGCGGCAAGAAGCGAGCCGAAGGCACGCGCGACGAGCTGCTCACCGCCGACGATCGCACGATCATCGAAACCGAAGCACTCTCGCAGGCCGAGGCGGATGACATCGCCCGGTTCATCGAGCAGAAGGAAGGCCGGCGCATCATTCGCGTCGCGCCCGCGCGGCAAAGCCTCGAATCGCTGTTCATGTCGATTGTCGAAAAGGCCCAGGCCGAACGCGTCAAGACGTCCGGCGCCGGGCGCGGCGGGCCGACTGCGGCGTTCCTGCGCGGCGTCGAGCCTGATTCCGAGCGAAGCGGCGACAAGGTCATCGCCGATCTGATGAAAGAACCCGAAGTCCCCGCCACTTCGCGAGCCGAGCGCCCCGCGGCCGATCAATCGCAACAGGCGGACAAGCCGAATCAGTCGGTCCTCGACTCGCTCGTGGACAGCGGCCAGGCGCCGGCGGCCCGGCCGGCCGATCGATCCAAGGAGCCGGCGCCGAAGCGAGAGCGCACCGCCGAAGACGTCGATCGCTCGGTGCTCGACTCGCTGATGGGCGGCTCGCAGGAATCTCCGGGCGACAAGCGCGAGGAGAGGTGATCGCATGATCGACCGTCTCTTCGAGATGCTCTCGCGCCTGAATCGGCTCCAGCAGGGCCTGCGGTTCAAGATCGTGGCGACGGCGCTGGGCCTGATCGCGGTGACCGTCGTGGCCATCCTGGCCGCGCGCACGAATCTCGCCTGGATGCCCGAGACGCTGTCGAGCAACCTCGTGAGCAGCGCCGTGATCGGCGCCCTGGCGGTGGTCGGCGTCATCTGGCTGGGCCGCACGCTTTCCGCTGCGGGTATTGCCGTCGTCGCGCTGCCGTTCTGGTTCGTGTTTCGAATGCTGGACATGGAACTCTGGGCCCAGATCGCACTGGGCATCGGATCGCTGAGCATTCTCTTCCTGGTGCTCATTCAGGTCGCCCGGCTCCTGCTCTCGGCCCCGATCGGCCCGCTGGCGGTCGCGCGATTCGTGCTCGATGAAGCGGTGCGGATGAAGCTCGCGCTCGTCTTCATCGTCCTGCTCATCATCTACATTCCTTTCCTCGCCACCCAGCTCGACACGCACGAGCGGCTGCAGTATCGCGTGCAGACGTTCCTGAGTTACGGCACGGGAGTGAGCTACGCGCTGCTGGCCGTCATGACGGTCTTCCTTTCCACGGCGACGGTGGCATTCGAGCAGCGCGACAAGCAGATCTTCCAGATCGCCAGCAAGCCGCTGAGCCGTTTCAAGTACCTCATGGGCAAGTGGATTGGCCTGGCGGTGCTGAACGGCCTGCTGCTGCTCATGACCGGCGGAGCCATCTTCTGGTTCACCCAGTACCTGCGCACCCAGCCGGGCATGGACGCCTACGACGAGATGGCCGTCACCGAGCAGGTGCTCACCTCGCGCATCGGCGTGCGGCCGACGGTGCCGGATTTCCGCGAAGAAGCCAAGGCGCGCGCAGCCCAGCGGGCGGCAGAAGATCCTGAACTCAAGGACAACCCCACCGCCATCGCGAATCTCGCCAACGAGATGCTCAGCGAACTCCAGTCGCAGATGCTCTCGATCCCGCCCGGCGAATACCGCGAGTACCTCTTCGAGAACGTCACGCCGATCTCGCGGAGCTTCAAGACCACCGTTCACTTCGACGGTGAGCCGATCGTGGTGCCCTCGCGCATTCAGTCGCCGTTTGACTTGATGGTCAGGAGCGAAGACGGCGAGACTTTCTACGTTCCCCAGACGCCGTCCCAGCCCGGCCAGTTCCAGCTCGGCTTCGCGGAGGACGCCACGCTCATTCGCTTCATCCCTCCCGATTCGCAGCAGACGTTTCCGAATCCGCTGCGCGAGGGCCAGACGGTGCGCATCGAGTACTACCCGGAGAACGCGCTGACGCTTCGCTACAAGCTGAACTCGGGCCAGGACATGCCCGATGTCTCGGTGCCGATCACGATCTGGCTGGAAGGCAACGTCATCATGCCGCAGGAAGCGGTTCTCGTGCAGACGCAGAACGTGATGATCCCGGCAGGATTCGTGAACGACGATCACACCCTGAGCGTGCGCATCGCCAACGGAAACATGAACACAGGGCAGGTGTACGGCGAGACGATCACCATCCCGTGGGATGGCCTCGAGATCATGTACA
Organism: Planctomycetota bacterium; assembly: GCA_963205185.1. GTDB lineage: Bacteria > Planctomycetota > Phycisphaerae > Phycisphaerales > UBA5793 > UBA5793. Next base: position 36,938 of record CAUJHZ010000046.1, read on the forward strand.
AGGTCGATACGTTCGAGGCGAACTACTTCCGCGCCATGCTCATTGTCTGGCTCAAACTGGGCTTCCTCGCCATGCTCGGCATTGCCGCCGCGACGTTCGCGAGTTTCCCGGTGGCGTGCCTGCTGGCGTTCACGATCTTTTTCGGCGCCGAATCGGCGCCATTCCTGGCCGCGTCGCTGGAGAACTTCGACAAGGTCGATCCCGTAACGAAAGAGCGGTACTACTTCAACACGATCATCTGGGAGATCGCCTCGGCGATGCAGTGGCTGCTGCGGCAATACGGCAGCGTGCGACCGACGCAGAATCTCATCGAGGGCCGCAACGTTTCGTGGGCGGTGGTGTCGCAGACGTTCATTTGGATCTCGGTATTGTGGACCGGGCTCACGGCCTTCATCGGATGGGTGATCTTCCGGGCCCGGCAACTGGCTATCTACTCGGGGCACGCATGAGACGCGACCGCTGGATTCAGATCATCGCCGGCGTGGTGATGCTCGCCTCACTGCTGGGCGCGGGCTGGCTCATGCCCGCTATCAACGCCTCGGCGTCTGATGCGCAGTTGAAGTACACCGACGAAGCCGCGGCGGGCGCGCCGGCGCCGGTGGTGGTGGCGCAGAGCATCGGAGTGGTGCGCGGCATCATCGCCAACTACCTCTGGATCCGCGCCGACAAGCTCAAGGAAGACGGCAAGTTCTTCGAGGCCTACCAGCTCAGCCGGTGGATCACCCAGCTCCAGCCGCGCTACGCCTCGGTCTGGCAGTTCCAGGCGTGGAACATGGCCTACAACATCTCGGTGGCCACGCACACGCCGCAGGAGCGCTGGCAGTGGGTGCGCGATGGGATTCAACTGCTGCGCGATTCGGGCATCCGCTACAACCCGAGCGAGATGATGCTCTATCGCGAGCTGGCGTGGTTCTTCCTGCACAAGATCGCCGGCAACACCGACGACGCGAACAAGTATTACAAACAGCAACTCGCCGACGAGTGGCAGGGGCTGCTCAGCGAGCCGCCGTATTCGTTTGAGGGCCGCAAGGCGGCGATCAAGACCATCGCCGATGCCCCCGAGCGCTGGGATCGCGTGGTGGAGCTGCAGCCGGCCGCGGCGTCGCTGCTCAAGGATCTCTACGCAGCCGGATTCGAACTTGACGAGCGCCTGCTCCGCACGATCGAATCGACGCGGTCACTGGTTTCGAGCCCCGTCGCCAAGGCTTCGGGCATGGCCGAGCAGTTCGCGCAGGTGACCGACGCCAGCCGACTCTCGCCGCAGGGTCTGGCGGTGCGCCAACTGCAGCCGGCGCTGACCAACGAGGCCTACAAGGACGCCTGGCCGCTGGTCATCGCCTACACGCGCAAGCGGATCCTCAAAGACGTCTACAACATGGACCCCGGCTACATGCTGCAGTTCATGGAGGAGTTCGGCCCGCTCGACTGGCGCTCTCCCTCGGCGCATTCGCTCTACTGGGCCGCCGTCGGCGTCGAACGCGGCCTGACGCGCCGCGAGCAGAACAAGTTCGACCGCGTCAACACCGACCGCATCCTGTTTCACTCCGAGCAGTCGCTCAAGCGCGCCGGGCGCATCTTCTACGATTTTGTCTCCAAGGAAATCTCCTACGGCCCGGACCTGCGATTCGTGCCCTACTACGAGCACACCTACGTGCTGATGAACCAGCGGCTCATCGACGAATGGGGCATCGGCACGCCGGCGACGTTCATCGACGGCTATCGCAACTTCCTCATCGACAGCGTGCGCGAAGCGTACATGTTCGGCGATCACGAGCGGGCCCAGGAGATCTACTCCCGGCTGCGCAATGATGAGAAGTTCTTCCAGCCCGAACATCCGGACCGGTTCGAGGCGCCGCTGGAATCGTTCATCATGAACGAGACGGCTGACCGCTGGTCGTCGATCACCGTCGCCACCAACGACTGCATCGCGCTGCTCACCTCCGCATTCCGCTTCGGCCTGGGCCGCGGCGACCAGCAGACGTTCAATCGCAACATCCGCATGGCTCGGGCGATCTATGACTACTTCTACCGCGAAGTGGGCAACCGCGAGACCGTGCTCACGCCCGGCGAAGGACGCCTCTCGTTTGAATGGGATGCGATGATGCTTCAGGCCTTTCAGATGGTCATGACCGACGGCATCTCAACGATGGGCGAGCGCATGGCGGTCTGGGAGCGGGCGGACGACAGTCTGAAGCTCAAGGTCTACGACAGCATCCTCACCGCCCTGCAGGACAACTTCGAGCGAAGCGGCCTGACGGACCGGATGACCCTCGACCAGGCCTTCCCGCCGCCCGAAGGGCTCGAAGCCTACCGCCTGCAGAAGCAGCAGGAAGCCCAGAGCCAGCCTCAGGGCCCGACGCTTCCCATCGAGCGCAAATAATCTGGCGGTGCCGTGGTCCAGAGGTCGGCTCTGCGACCGGCGGGCCACGCCGTCGCGCGGTACTCGAGCCAACGTGGAAGGTGCGGCGCTCCGCCGTTCGCGTGGCCTGCGCTCGCAGGGCCTCGCTTGACCACGGCACCCCGGGGCGCGCGCCGATCTATCATTAGACGGTGGAAATGTCAGCACATCAGCGAAAGCGCTGCTCATGCCCGATCTGAGCGTCTGTATCAATGGCATGCGGTTCCCGAACCCGTTTGTGATCGCCTCGGGCCCGCCGGGAACGAACGCCAACGTCATCGGCCGCGCCTATGACGAGGGCTGGGGCGGGGTGGTGTGCAAGACCGTCTGCCTCGACGCCGAATCGATCATCAACGTCAGCCCGCGCTATGCGCACCTGCGCGCTGCCGATTCCGATGAGATCATCGGGTGGGAGAACATCGAACTCATCAGCGATCGACCTTTCGAGACCTGGCTCGACGAATTCAAACGCATCAAGGATCTGTATCCGCAGCGCCCGCTGATCGCTTCGGTGATGGAAGAGTGCTCGCGCGACCGCTGGGTCGAGATCATCCAGCGCTGCGACGAGACAGGCGTGGATGGATTTGAACTCAACCTCTCGTGCCCGCACGGCCTGCCCGAGCGGCGCATGGGCCAGGCGATGGGCCAGGACCCCGAGATTGTGCGCCAGGTGTGCCAGTGGGTCCGCAGCGCCACGCGCAAACCCATCTGGGCCAAGATGACGCCCAACATCACCAGCATCGTCGAGCCGGCCCGCGCGGCACTCGAGGCAGGATGCGACGGGATCACCGCCATCAACACCATCCTTTGCGTCATGGGCATCGATCTCGAGACGCTGCGCCCCCTGCCGACCGTCGAGGGCTACTCGGAGGCGGGCGGGTACTCGTCCAAGGCCATCCGGCCCATCGCGCTGCGCATGGTCATGGAGACGGCCCGGCTGGTGGCCGCTGATTTCCCGACGACGACGGTCAGTGCCGCAGGCGGAGTCGAGAGCGGCGACGACGCGGTGCAGTTCATTCTGCTGGGCGCCGGCACGGTGCAGGTGTGCACGGGCGTGATGAAGTTCGGCTACCGCATGATCCGGCCGATGCTCGACGATCTGCGGGCTTTCATGGATCAGCATGGATTCGAGACGGTGGATGAGTTCCGCGGCCGGAGCCTGCCTTACTTCACAACCCACGCCGATCTCGTCGCGCGCCAGGCGGCGGCCCGCGGGGCCCACGGGGGTGAGGCGCAGGCAGCCGAGGCCGGGAGCCGCGACGACCGCTGGCAGGCCGACCGACTCGTGGAGCAGTCCCGGGCTCTCTCGTCGCAGGAGCCCGACGCGGCACTGACGCGCGGCCCCTCCCAATAACGCCCGGGAAAGCGTTCACGGCGGATGCACCTACAATCCCACTTGCCGGCCGCCCGCCGCGGGCCGATACTACTTCTCAGCCCCAATGTCCCGAATCGACCGCTCAACCCGACCACTGCCGACCTCGCTGGCGACGCTCGCCGCGCTGGTGGCCATTCTGGCCGCGGCGTCGAGCCTGCCGGACGGCGCCGTCATCGAGCGGTCGCGCGGCTGGATCATCCGGCCGATCGATGGAGATGAACCCGGCTCCAATGGCGGCAGATCCCTGACTGACTGCCTCGCGCAGGCGGCGCGGCACCTGCTTGGCGCCCGCGCGGAGCTGACGGTCGCACTGGCTCCGCTGCACGTGGTTCAGTCGGGCCGGGCCGCGACGACCGTCGCCGTCGCGCCTGAGAGTTGCCGCTGGCGGCCCGGGCGGCGGGTGCTCGTGACCCATCTCGCGCTGCCTCCCCCGCTGGCGTGATGACGCGTTGCCGGCGTGGCGCTGCGCCTTTGGCGCGCAGCCGCTGAGCGTCGGCGTCGCCGCGATCCGTGCGCTCCGATCGATTCATCACCCTCTGCAGCCAGTCAAGGATTGAAACATGCCAGGCGTTCCTGTTTTCGGCCCCATGATGGCCAAGATCTTCGGCACCCGCAACGAGCGATTCGTCCGCCGCTACCTCCACCGCGTTGAAGAGATCAATGCGCTCGAGTCGGAAATCGCGCAACTCACCGATGCGCAATTGCGCGAGAAGACCGCGGTGTTCCGCGACCGCTGCGCCGCCGGCCAGAGCGAGCAGGAGATGCTCGTGGAGGCCTTCGCCGTCGCGCGCGAAGTGATGGACCGCGCGGTGGGCATCCGCAACATCTTCGATCCCAACCTCAACTTCGACCCCTCCGTGCTCAACGAGCGGGCCCGCAAGTTGTACGCGGACGTGAAAGCGACGATGGTGGAGAAGGGCGACTTGCCGCCGACGGGCGACCTCATCGGCAACGTGGAGCCGGTGCCGGCGTGGAAGGTGCTGCCGATCCCCAACGAGATCTACGCGGCGGTGCGCGAGGCGCACCCGCAGAGCAAGCCGCCCTTCCGGGCCCGGCCGTTTGACGTGCAGCTGGTCGGCGGGATGGTGCTGGCCGAGCACCGCTACGACCGCATCCGCTCCGCGGCGCGGGCGCGGGACGTGTACTTCGGCAACATCGCTGAAATGAAGACGGGCGAAGGCAAGACCATCGTCGGCCCGCTGGCCTGCTACCTGCACGCGATTGCGCGGCGGCAGATCCACGTCGTCACGGTCAATACCTATCTTGTCCGCCGCGACCGCTACTGGACCTTCCCGTTCTTCCACCACCTGGGGCTGACGGTCGGCTACATCGCGCCGTATCACGAGTTGCCCGAGCAGTTCAAGAAGATCGCCTACCAGTGCGACGTGGTCTACGGCACGACGAGCGAGTTCGGCTTCGACTACCTGCGCGACAACATGAAGATCCGCCTCGAGGACCAGGTGCAGCGGCAGCGCATCTTCGCCATCGTGGACGAAGTGGACTCGACGCTCATCGACGAAGCCCGCACGCCGCTGATCATCTCGGGCCAGGCGCACGAGGATTCGCCGCGCTACCACCTCGCCGACAAACTTGCGGCGCACCTGGTTGAGAAGCAGAAACCCTGGCAGGATGCGGACCGCAAAGTCGAAGAGTGCCGCAACCGCATCAAGGGCCTCGAAGGCGACATCCGCAACACCCGCGAGAAATCCAACGTCCCGGCGATGAAGGCCGAGATCGAGCAACTCAAGAAGGAACTGCCGCGCCTCGAGCAGCTCCGCGATGTGAATCGCAAGTACTACGAGGTCGAGATGGACAAGAAGAGCGTCCACCTCGAACACGAGGGCGTTACTGAAGCCCAGCGCGTGGCGGACATCGGCTCGTTCTACGTCGGCGACAACATCGACATGCCCCACCTGCTCGAGCAGGCGCTGCGGGCGCGGGCGGTCTACGAGCGCGACAAGGACTACGTCGTCAAGGACGGGGCGGTGGTGATCGTGGACCAGTTCACCGGCCGGCTCATGGTCGGACGCCAGTGGTCCGACGGCCTGCACCAGGCGATCGAGGCCAAGGAGCGCGTCGAGATCAAGCCTGAGACGCAGACGATGGCGACGATCACCATCCAGAACTTCTTCAAGTTGTACGAACGCCTCGCGGGCATGACGGGCACGGCCGACACCGAGGCCCAGGAGTTCCACGACATCTACAACATGGATGTCGTCGTCATCCCGACGAACGTGCCCGTGGTCCGCAACGACTACAACGACCGCATCTACCTCACCGGCAAGGACAAGTGGTCGGCCATCGTCGAAGAGATCAAGACCTTTCACGACCTGGGCCGGCCCGTTCTCGTCGGCACCACCAGCGTGGAAAAGAGCGAGATGCTCAGCCAGCGCCTGAGCAAGAAGTACAACATCCAGCACGAGGTGCTCAACGCCAAGCAGCACGAGCGCGAAGCCCACATGATCGAAAACGCGGGCGCCCTGGGCGCGGTGATGATCGCCACGAACATGGCCGGCCGCGGCACGGACATCAAACTGCAGAAGATCGATCGCCAGGCGCTGCTCGACCACTGGAAGCGCCGGCAGATCTGCCCGCGCCAGGTCGAGGCCTCCATGAGCGATGAGGAGATTATCACCCGCATTCACCGTTTCCTCGCCGAGCGGACCCTCGGCCTGAAGAAGAACGAGGTCGAAGCGCTGAGCGACGCCGAGATCATCCGTCGCCTGCTCGTGCACTGGGCCGTCGAGTTCACGCTCTACGACGAGAAGCGCATCGGCAAGATGAGCGACGACGAATTGCGCGCGGCTCTCGACGAGAACGGCAACTTCCTGCTCCATCACCTGGCCGTGTGGCAGACCACCGAGGAAATGGGCGGGCTGCACGTCATCGGCACCGAGCGCCACGAGTCGCGCCGCATCGACAACCAGTTGCGCGGCCGCTCGGGCCGCCAGGGCGACAACGGATCGAGCCGATTCTTCATCAGCCTCGAAGACGACCTGATGAAGATGTTCGCCGGCGACACGACGCAGCGCGTGCTGTCGCGCCTGGGCATGAAAGAGGGCGACGCCATCGAGGCCCCCATGCTCACCAAGGCCGTCGAACGCGCTCAGCGAAAGGTTGAAGAGCGCAACTTCGAGATCCGCAAGAACATCCTCGAATACGACGAAGTGATGGACCACCAGCGGCACGACTTCTACTCGCGCCGCCAGCGCGTGCTCGAGGGCCGGCAACTGCGCGCCCTCGTGCTCGAATACCTCGGCGAGGCGATCGACGACGCGTGCGACCGCTTCCTCTCGCCCGAGTACGTGCCCACGTGCGTCGGCGAGTGGGCCCAGAACGCACTCGACGTTTCCATGCCGCCCGATCGCCTGCTCAATCTCGATCGCGAGGACATGCTCAATCGCATCCAGCGCGCGGCGTTCGAAGAATCGCGCAACCTCATCGGCGTGAGCATCGGCGAGTTCAAGAACGACGAGGGCGATCCGGAAGACTGGGATCTCAAGGGCCTGGTGAACTGGGCCAAGAGCCGCTACGGCGTCGAACTGGGCATCGACGAGGTGCGCGACATGCCGCAGCGCGAAATCGCCGACCGTCTCTGCGATGCGGCGCGGGAGCAGATCAACGCGGTTGACTACACCGAGATCGAACGGTATCTCCAGCCAAACTACGCGCAGAAGATGCTCGCCGACTGGGCCAACAGCCGCTTTGGCATCGAACTCAAAGCCGAAGAACTCGCGGACCTGAGCATCGCGGCCGCGAGCAACCTCGTGTTCCGCAAGGTCGAAGAGGCCTACACGCAGCGCGAACTGCGCTACCCCGTGGACTACGCGGTGGACATGACCATGGCCATCATGGCCCAGGATCCGCGCGCGGCGCTGGCGAATCTTGCCGCGTATGCGAGTTTCCGCTTCGGCATCGATCTCGACGACAAGCGGCTGCTCACGATGACGCCGCGCGAGTACCACAAGGAGATCCTCGAAGCCAACGAGCGCTGGATGGCCTCGGGCCGGCAGCAGGCGATCGAAACGGCGCTGCGCGAGTGCCCCGATGACGAATCGCTCGAGAAGCACCTCAAGGAACGCTATCGCATGGCGCTGCGAGACAGCGAGCGCGGCCTGACCGGCGATGACCGCCGCGCCATGGTCGAAGCCAAGTTTGAGTCGTTCAGCCGCAGCGAGTTGATGCAGTTCGAGTCGTACGTACTTTTGCAGGTGCTCGACACGTCGTGGAAGGACCATCTGTATTCGATGGATCAGCTGCGCACGTCGATTGGCTTCCGCAGTTTCGCCCAGCAGGATCCGCGCGTCGAGTATCGCCGCGAGGGCCGCCGGCTGTACGACCAGATGACGCAGGGCATCCGCGAAAAGATCGCCGACGTGATCCTCAAGGGCAAACTCATGCCGCAGGTGGCGCCGGGGCGCGGCCCCGCACCCGCCCGGCGGTGATGCGCCGCTGCAAGCGTTGAACCTTTGAGGCGCAAGGGCTGCTCTCCATGCTCCATCTGGCCGCGTATCTCCACCGCCTCGACCCGTTCGCCTGGCGCATCTCGGGCGACTTCGGGATCCGGTGGTACGGCATCGCCTACGCCGCCGGATTCGTCTGCCTCTATCTCTTCGCCACGCGCCTGGCCAGGCGCGGGCGGATCGTGCTCACGCCCGAGCAGGTCGGCGACTACGTCATGTACGCGGTCGCCGGCGTGCTGCTTGGCGGCCGGCTCGGGTGGGTGCTTTTCTATCACCCGTCGGCGTTGTGGACATTCACATCGTCCGCGCCGTGGTGGGAGGTGCTGGCCATCAATCGCGGCGGCATGGCGAGCCACGGAGGCATGCTCGGCGTGATCATCGCCATGGCCATCTTTGCGCGCCGCAATCGCATCAATCCATTCGGGCTGCTCGATGTCAGCGCGCTTCTCGTGCCGCTGGGTCTGTTCTTCGGCCGGCTGGCCAACTTCATCAACGGCGAGTTGCGCGGCCAGCCTTGCGGTCCCTCATTCCCCCTGGCCGTCAGGTTTCCCCACGAGATCGTCGAGGAGTGGGGCGTTGCCGAGTTCCGCGCTGCGCCTGGACTGGCGGACTACTTCAACATTCCGCCGCTGCGGTGGCAGGAGTTCCTGCGCTCGGTGGAAGAGCGGGTTCCGACCGCGGTCGCCCAGTTTCAGCAATATCAATACGACCTGCTCGCGGCCGTCCGCGCCGGCAACCAGCAGGTCATCTCGATCGTCGAGCCGATGCTGGTCGCCCGCCACCCCTCGCAGCTCTACCAGGCCCTCGCCGAGGGCATCGTGCTTGGCGCGGTGCTGTGCTTTGTCTTCTTCGTTGTTCGGCCGAAGCGTTACGGCGTGGTCGGCTGCTGGTTTCTGATCATCTACGGCATCCTGCGCATCATCACCGAAATCTGGCGCCTGCCTGACGAGGGCATTGAGCGCGTTCTCGGCCTGAGCCGGGGGCAATGGCTGAGCGTGGCGATGGTAATCGCCGGCGCCCTCGCGCTGGTCTGGGTGCTTCGCCGTCCCCTGCCGCCGGGCCGCGCGGCGGATTCGCCGCACGCCGCAGCGTGAACCGATAGAATCGCACATGCGCTCCGCATCGGTGGTCTGTTGCGTCCTGCTCGCGCTCATCCTGAGCGCATGCCGTCGCACGGCGCCCCCTGCATCGCCGCCGCCCGCCCCGCCGCCGGGTATGGTCTACATCCCGGGCGGGAAAACGAAGATCGGCGCGACCGACGGCCTGCCGCAGGAGCAGCCGGTGTTCACCGCTGACGTCAAGCCGTTCTTTCTCGATGTTCATCCTGTCACAGTCGCTCAGTTTCGAGAGTTCGTGGACGCCACCGGCTACCGCACGCAGGCGGAGGAGTTTGGCGATTCGGCTGTGTTCGACTTCGACACTGGCGAGTGGAGCCTGGTGAATGGCGCGGACTGGCGCCATCCGTTCGGCCCCGACAAGCCCGCCGCAGCAGACGATCATCCCGTAACGCAGGTGTCGTGGAATGATGCGATGGCCTACTGCAACTGGGCAGGCAAGCGGTTGCCGACCGAGGTCGAGTGGGAGCACGCGGCTCGCAACGCGCGAAACGGCGGGCCGCAGTATCCATGGGGCAATGAACTCGTCATCGACGGCAAGTACATGGCCAACGCATGGCAGGGCTCCTTTCCGGATCTCAACACGGCCGCGGACGGCTACATGGCCACGTCGCCCGTCGGCGCTTACGGCGCCTCGCCGCTGGGCCTGACGGACCTGGGCGGCAACGTGTGGGAATGGACGGCGGACTGGTTCCGGCCTTATGCGAACCGCGACCAGCCGTTCATGCCCGGAAAGAACAGCAAGAAGGCCACACGCGGCGGATCGTTCCTCTGCGACCCGGTGGTGTGCCACGGCTATCGCGTCTCGGGCCGCTCAGACTCGACGCCCGAAACCGGCATGTGCCACACGGGCTTTCGCTGCGCGCGGGATATTCCCTGATCGTCGCGCGTCGGCTCGCCGCGCCAGGCCTGTGCGCGTATTCTGACCTGCCGGTGCGATTTCACGCCGTCGCCGGTCTTTCACGAGAGAAGAGAGATGCCCAGGAAAGCAGTGCCCGATCCCGAGCGCCAGATCGACCTCGACCTCGTTCGCGCCACGGAGAACGCCGCGATGGCGGCGTGGAAGTGGTTCGGCAAAGGCGACAAGAACATCGCCGACGGCGCCGCGTCCGACGCGATGCGCGGCATGTTTCAACTCATCCACTGCAAGGCGCTCGTGCGCATCGGCGAAGGCCGCAAAGACGATGCACCCGGAATCTTCACCGACGAAAAACTTGGCACATGGGTGGAGGGCAGCATTCCGCTGGCCGTCGCGGTGGATCCGATCGACGGCACCACGCTGACAGCCAAGGGGCTGCCGGGGGCGGTGTCCGTTCTGGCGGTTGCTGCCTGCGACGATCCGAACGATGATCCCGCGGAACTCTTTCCGGTGATCCCCTCCTACTACATGGAGAAGATCGCCTACGGCCCGAAGGTGGCCGAAGGCCCGGGCAAGATCCGCATGGATGCACCGATCGATGAGAATCTCGACATCATTGCCTTCAAGTTGAAGAAGCGCGTGCGCGATCTCGTGGCGGTGCTGCTCGACCGGCCGCGGCACCAGCACATGATCGACGCCATCCGCAAGGCCGGGTGCGGCATACGACTCATTTCCGACGGCGACGTGGCCGCGGCGATCGCGCCCAGCCTGCCCAACTCCGGGGTGGACCTCTACATCGGCATCGGCGGAAGTCCCGAGGCGGTGATCGCATCCGCCGCGATCAAGTGCCTCGGCGGCGAGCACCTCTCGCGCATGTGGCCGCGCGATGACGCCGAGCGCGAGTCGCTCGTCAAGGAGCACGGCTGCACGGAAGCGGACTTCTCGAAGATCTGGACCGTCAACGAAATGGCCCGAGGCGATCACATCATCTTCGTCGCCACCGGCATCAGCGACTCGCCGATGCTGCGCGGCATCCGCTACGACCAGCAGCACTGCATCACTGAGTCGATCCTCATGCGCTCGCGCTTCCGGACCGTGCGGCGCATCGAAGCGTTCCACAACATCGACAGCAAGACGATCCGCCTCGCGTCCACCGGCGAAGAAATGCGCCTCTGACGACGACGCTCAACCGCCGCCTTCACCCTCCGGCGGCGCCGGCTCTTCTTGCTCGCCTGGCGGGGCCTGCTCGCCGCCACCAGCCGGCGCCTCGAGCTCGCTTTCATCGAAGACGAGATCGCCAAGATCCGGGTCGTGCAGGACGATGCGCGAGATGCCCACCTGTTCGAGCCGACCGTTCGGCCCAACGAGCATCTTGACCGTCATCGTCGTATCCAATGTCTTCTTGCTGAAGACCAGTTGGCTTCGCACATCCATCGACTGCTCGCCGACGCCCGAGCCGCCGGGCGGCTGGCCGGTCGAGGATTGAATTCCCTGCTGGACGCTGCCGTAGCGAGCGGTGACCTCATCGGCGAATGCCTGAAGTTGCGCATCGCTGACCTGAACCTCCACCGGCGGGTAGAGGTGCGCCCGAGCCGAGGCAAAGTCGCCGATCTGCACATCGCTGATGAACTCCATAGGACCCTGCGCGACGAGCATGGCCATCTTCCAATATTCCTGCGCGTATGGCCGCACCCACTGGATGAACAGCGCCTGCCCCGCCAGCGACAGGATGGAGATGATGATCGCCGCCGCCGCGAGCCCCGTACCCTTGCGCCGGCCATTGGACGACGAAACTGAGACGAGCCCGCCCACGCCCATCAGCAGCCCGAGCAGCGATGTGAGCGGGCAGCAGATGATCACACTGCAGACAAAGCCCGAGACCGCCAGCAAACTGGTGCGCGGCGGCTCGCCGGCGTGATCTCGATAAGGGTCCATTCCGCCTGCGTCGAACTGGCTCATGCTCTTGTTCCTTCGGAGAGGCTCGAGGCACTCACATGTCTTATTGGGATTTTCCGTGCGACCATAAGCGGCTCAGGGAGACTCATCCAGCACATCGTGCACCCGAATCCACTCCCAGCGGGGCTTCCACTTCTCGACCAGGGCCACGTGGCTCGGGTGGTTGACGTAACCGCGATACGCCTCCTCATCCGCGAAGCCGACGTAAAAGCCCACGTCGTAGTCGCCATCCACGTTGGTGCGGCCGACGTCCAGGTGCGTCCCGCAGTAGTACGACAGCACACCGGGGATGGCCGCGAGCTGCTCATCGCAGTCGGCGATCAGTTCCGGCGCCTCTGCCGGATTCCTGAGTTTGAAGAATGCGAGATGGTTGATGCGCGCCGGGCGCGGCGGATGCGCGCCCTCTGGCGATTCGGAGGGGCAGCAGATCGAGCGGCAGCCGCCGGCAATGATCAGGCAAAGCGCGACTGCGGCCGGCAGCACGAACCGGCACAGCGGGATTCTGCACCACGAAGAAAGGCGACGAGGTCGGTCCATTATTTACTCCAGTGACTTGAACATGAGGCCGGTGGGCATCTTCGGCCAGAAGAACGTCGAATCCGCCGGCAGCAGAAAACCGCCCGCGGCAATGGCGAGCACATCCTCGAGACGCAGCGGCAGCATGACCAGCCCGATCTGCGGCCGCTCGAGCGGCCCATCGGTCTGGCGCAATTCACCGATCTCGGCCACCGCCCGCTCGAGCGGATCGCGCCCTGCATTGCACCGATCGCGCAGCACCCGATCGACGATGAGGCGGCGGCAAACCACCGGCGCCGCCCGCCGCCACGCTTCCGGGGCTTCGGGCGCGGATGGAGCGAGCGGATCGACCTCGCGCGTGCTGATGACAAAGCACCGCCCGGACTCGAAATCGACGAGTCCCATGGGAATCGACCGCTCAAACCAGGCGCGAAAGACATGGCACTCCAGGTCGGCTTGCGTCCCAGGCGTCTCTTCGATGCGGAACAGATCACCGAGTTCCTGCAGCAGGGCTTCGAGGCTGTAACGCTCCATGCCGCCGTACACGTGGTGCAGCGGCCGGATGGCCATGCCCGCATCCTGCTGCGCGACCAGCGCCATCATGCACGAGCGCGCGGCACGCGGCGCTGCGTGACCCAGCGACTCAAGATAAGCGAACTGCGAAGCGTAACGATGGTGCCCGTCGGCGATGATGACATCGCGCGAGCCGAACGCGGCGGTGAGCCTGTCCACATCGGTGTGGTGTTCCACGAGCCAGAGTTCGGCGAGCGTGCCATCGGGCGAAACGCCCACCGCGCGCGGCTCATCGCGGATAAGACGATGTCGAAGTTGCTCTTCGACCGCGCCGTCGTCGTCGCTGTAGATGCCAAAGACCGGCGATGTCTGCACGTGAAGCGACTGGAGCAGCGCCAGCCTGTCGCCGCGCGGCCCCGAATCCGTCTCCTCATGGGCGTACAGGCCGGATGATCGACCCAGCGGCGCCAGCGGCACCTCAGCGAGGACGGCGTGCCGCCGCGCAATGGAGCCGCGATCGCGAAACGTCTGCCGCAGCAGGCCGAACACCGGCCGGTCGCTCGCCGCCAGCGCCCCGGTTCGCACCCAAGCCTCGAACACGCCGCGCGCACGGGCGTACTCCTCGCGGCGGCCGATGCGGTCCACGGGCAACTGCGGCAGATCAATGGCACAACTGTTAAGCGGATCGGCGCGGAGCAGCCGGGCGCGCAGAGCCGAGGTCACGACGTCGTAAGGCGGCGCCAGCCGGCTCGACAGATCGGTGCACCTCGCCGCCGCACCCTGGGCATACATTAGAGCCTGCTGTATCGGCGCGATGCCCGGCATAGCGTCCCCTGAACGACCGCTACAGACTAGGAATCGCGTCAGGAACGAACAAGTGCACCGCAGAACGGCTCAGCGCCGCCGCCGCCCGGAAGTCGAAGACTCCAGCAGCCGCAGCCGAGCGTTGAGCCGGGCGAATTCGTCGATGAGCGGCAGGTACTGGGCTTCCAGTTCGCGGCGGCGCTCAGGCGAGTCGGCGTCGGAACTGCTTTCCATCACCCGCGCGATATCGCGCGAAACCTCCACGCGCCGGCGGTTGTATGCTTCGATCCACTGGGCGTCATCCACTCCGCCGCCCAGCGAGACGGGCGCGGCCGAGGCTTGCCCGGCCGGCACGATGTTCATGTCGATGAGCAGCCGCTCGTCGGGCGGGAACTGCTTCTCGCGCATTTCTTCCCACTTCTGGGCCATCTCCCGCTGCATCTGGGCGATGAAGTCATCGAAGCGGGGAAGGCCGCGCGGGTCCGCCAGAGCAAACTCGACGTCCAGTTCGCGCATGCCGCGGCGGATGCGCGCCTTGACGATGTCGCCCGCCTGGCATCCGGCCATCCGCTTGAGCAGTTCGGGCTGCTGCTGCGCCCGCATTTCGGGCAGCAACTGGCCGTTGAGCGCAAGAAACTGATCGCCGGGCTGAAGGACGCGCGCCGCGGGCGTGCCGTCGATCACGGTCTGAATCACGGCTACGGGCGACTCGCCAAACTGGATGCCGATCGCACCGGGATTATCAATGTAGCGTTGCCGCGACGCCATGAGAAAACGTTCGATGGCCTCGGGCGGCAAGGTTTCCCAACGCGCCTGCACGAACTCGATGATCTCCTCGATCTCGATGGCCGCATCGCCGACGAGACGATCGGTCGCCGCCTGACGGGTGCTGAGATCGGGATTGTCGAGTTCGCGCGCGTAGGTTTCGAGCGAAGCCAGCACATCGGCAGCGCGGGCCTGATTGTCGGCTCGCGCGGCGCCGGGTACCGCGGCGGCCAGCGCGCTCGACGCGCCGAACAGTGTCGCGGCAATAAACATGTGGCGCAACTTTGCCACCGGCGCTCCTCCCGCCGCGGCCGAGAGTACCGCAGCGTCAGGCTCTATTCTACGAACCGAAGGCCCGGCGGGGGCAAGGGAAAGCCTGAGGGCCGGTCGGGAGGGACGTTCAGGCGCGTCAGCGCGCGGCATGCGGCGCGGCGAGAAGACTGGCGCGGTGCCGGCCGATGAGCGACTGCAGATCCTCGAGCGCCACCCCCAGCCGGGAACCGGGCTCTGGCTTTGAAGACGGGCTCGATGGCTCGCCTGTGGGCGATGGCAGGTCGATCTCGCCAATCTGGGCGGATTTCAGGCGGTCCTGGGCCGATTCAAGGGCCTGACGCAGCTGGTCCAGGTCCGTTTCCGCCTGCTCCTGCAGGGCGTCCAGCGGCGCCAGTTCGGCGCTGAGCCGCTCGCGGGCACGCTCCCTGGTGCGAACGGCGAGGCTCTGGGCGTCGAGCCCCTCAAACGGACTGCCATCAGATTCGAG
Organism: Planctomycetota bacterium; assembly: GCA_963205185.1. Lineage (GTDB taxonomy): Bacteria > Planctomycetota > Phycisphaerae > Phycisphaerales > UBA5793 > UBA5793. The sequence continues at coordinate 52,462 of CAUJHZ010000046.1, forward strand.
GCGATCTGCCCGCTGAAGGGCGCTCTCCGCTCGGCGCAGGGCCCGCGTCCGCGCCTCCGCCCGGAGCAAGGCCAGACGCGCCTCGGCCGCCTGCACCTCCGCCTGGATTTCGAGCACCGCCCGCTCGAGTTCCCGCGTCCGGGAGAGCTGGTCGGTCGAACGCGCCGGCTGCACGCGCGCGGCGGCGGATTCGGGCGTCATCTCAGGGAACCCGACGGCGGGCTGGGGATCCAGTTCGCCCGCAAGGCCTGCCCGCGGCTCTGAGACCGAGCCGGCCGTTCCAACCGCCAGCACCGCCGCCACCACGCCGACGCAGCTGCCCAGCGCCCCACCCGCGCCCGCCAGCCGGCGGGACTGTGCGGGGGCGGTGATCAGAGCGTCATCGAGATCGAGGCTCTCCTCGGTTGCGGCAGCGGCAGGAAGACGCGGATCAAGCACGCACGGCGCTCCAGCACACTTAGGTCCGAGAACCAGCCGGATCAGCCGATCCGGCGGCGCATCGATGTGAGAAATCGGCCTTGAATGTGGCGCGGTTAAGCCCAGTGCGATGGATTGCGGAGGTTTGCTCGATCCAGCCCTCCCCGACCGGCTGCAGCTGCGCTCGGGCCGGGCTAAGATCGCCGTTCTCATCCCCTTCGCACAGAGGGCGGCGGGTGATTGCACCACGCTCGCCGCCGAGGAGGTCATCGTGCCGCGCAAGCCGATCGTTGGCGGGAACTGGAAGATGAACACCAACCGCGGCTCGGCGGCGTCACTCGCCTCGGCCGTGGCGTCGGCGCATCAGGACGATTCGGGTGTGGAAGTCATCATCTTCCCGCCGTTCCCCTACTTGCTGGAAGTCGGCCGGGCGATCAGCGGTTCGGCGGTGATGCTGGGCGCCCAGGATGTGTACCACGAAGCCGACGGCGCCTTTACCGGCGAAGTGAGCGCTGCCATGCTGCGCGACTGCGGCTGCCGCTGGGTGCTCACCGGCCACAGCGAGCGGCGGCACGTGATTGGCGAAGATGATGCACTCGTAAACCGCAAGACCCGGGCGGCTCTGGAGGCCGGCCTCAGCGTCATCCTCTGCATCGGCGAGACCCGCGAGCAGCGCGCAGCAGGTGAGACCGATGATGTCAACACCCGACAACTCACCGCCGGGCTGCAGGGAGTCTCCGCCTCGCAATCCGGGCGCATTGCGATCGCCTACGAGCCGGTCTGGGCAATCGGGACTGGCTTGACCGCCACTCCCGACGACGCGCAGGCGGCGCACGCGGCCATTCGCGCCACGCTGGCAGAGATCTTCGATCCCAGCACCGCTGCGGCGATGCGGATCCAGTACGGCGGGTCGATGAAACCGGGGAATGCCGCCGGTTTGATGAAAATGCCGGATGTGGATGGCGGATTAATCGGTGGCGCCTCGCTCAACGCGGGGGATTTCAGCGCTATTGTTCAGGCTGCCGTTCGGGCCTGAGAGCGGCCGACGAGGCCGGTTTTGAGCGGCCGGGACTCTTCCAGAGGTGGTTTTCGATCATGGCTGTGCTTTCCGTTCTTCTGTCTTTGCTGTTCATCATCGTCGCCGTCGCGCTGATCCTGGTGATCCTCATCCAACGGCCGCAGGGCGGCGGGCTCGCCGGGGCGTTCGGCGGCGTGGGCGGCGCCAGCAGCCAGTCGGCCTTCGGCGCCAAGACTGGCGACATGCTCACGTTCGCGACCGTCGCGATGTTTGTGCTCTTCATTCTGACCTCCATGGGCATGGTCTGGTTGAACCAGGCTCAGTTTGGCGCTTCCACTCCCGCCCCGCCCGACCCGCCGAGCAATCTGGCCGTCACCATCCTCTCGCCGACTGAGGCTCGCCTCACCTGGAAGGACAATTCCAAGAACGAGACCGGCTTCTTCATCGAGCGGTCGGAGGATGGCCTGACCGGCTGGACCGAAGTCGGCAACGTGGATGCGGAAGCGATCACGTTCACCGACCAGAACCTCGAGCCGGAATCGACCTACTTCTACCGCGTATCGGCGCGCAACACCGAGGGCCCATCCACGGCTACGGAGGCGATCAACATCACCCTCCCGGCGGCGGAGGCGCCGCCGGCGGAAGGTGAGGAAGGAACCGGCGAGGAAGAGGCGCCTGCCGAGCCCGGCAGCAATCCGGCCGAAGAGCCGGCCGCGGACGACGGCAACTGAGTCGGGGGGTTTCCGCCACGTGATCCGATCGATGACCGGTTTCGGCGAAGCGGCAACGGAAGTTCAGTCCGTCCACTACGCCGTCGAATTGCGCTCCATCAACAACAAGTTCTACAAGGCGGCCATCCGATTGCCTGAGGAACTCGAGGGGATGGAGGCGGAGATCGACAGCCGCCTGCGCCGCCGGCTCGTGCGCGGGTCGATCACGCTGAAGGTGCGGATTTCCGATCCGACCGCCCGCGCCGCCTACCGCATCAACACCGAGGCGCTGCAGTCCTACATCGAATACCTCGGCCGATTGCCTCATGAAGTCGGCCATCCCGTGCCCATCGACGTGGCGGCGCTCATCCAGTTGCCCGGAGTGCTGCAGCCGCCCGACGATTTCGAATCGCGCATCGACACCGCCCGGCCGATCATCCACGACCTGATCGAGCGGGCGTGCGACCGTCTCATTGAGATGCGCGACCGCGAGGGCGCCATGCTGCACCAGGACCTCCACCGGCACCACGGCGCCATCGTGGAGCGCCTCGAGAGCATCGCCCGCCGCACGCCGCTGGTGGTCGAGGAATACCACCAGCGCCTTCGGCAGCGGATCGAATCGATGCTCAAAGACGCGACGGTGCACGTGAACGAGACCGACCTCGTGCGCGAGGTGGCGATCTACGCCGAACGCAGCGATATCGCCGAAGAGATCACCCGGCTCAACGCGCACCTGAGCCAGTTTCGCGACCTCATCGACGCGAAAGACTGCGAGCCCATCGGCCGCACGCTCGATTTCCTGGCACAGGAACTGCTCCGCGAAGCGAACACGATCGCCAGCAAATCCAACGATTCGCAGATCAGCCGCGACATCGTGGAGGTAAAAGGAGCGATCGATCGCATCAAGGAGCAGGTACAGAACGTAGAGTAGGTCGAGGCAACATGGCAGAAGGCACCAACCAGGACGTCCGCAATGACGCTGCGCTCGCCATCGCGTGCAGCCAGTACGACGTGGGTCCGATCCAGACGATCGTGGAAGCGATCGTGGGTTCGCGGCGGTCGCGCAAGTGGGTCATCCGCGCCAAGCGTGGCGACTTCGTGCTCAAGGAGCGCTCCGAGCAGCTCGCCACGGTCGAACAGGTCGCGTTCGCCCATGAAGTTCAACTGCGCCTCGAAGAAGCGGGCTTTCCTGTCGCCGCCATCATCGGCACGCGCGAAGGCAACCGCTCGCTCTACCAGGGCAGCGAGCGCATCTACGAACTGACGCGGCTCATTCGGGGCAGTTCGTTCGATCGCGGCGCCGAGCAGGCCCGCGAAGCCGGCCGGACACTGGCGTGGTTCCACTCGGCCCTGACGGGCATGGATGTGCCGGCGCTGATGTCCTCCAAGTCGTTCCACCGGCGCGGCGACATCGCAACCATCGCTGACCACATTCCGCGGGCGATCCGCATCGTCACCAATGACGACGCGGCCCGGAAGGCGGCCGGAGAAGTCGTCAAGACGCTGCTGGCGACCTATGAGCAACTCGTCCGCAAGACCGATGTCATGGGATTCAGCCAGTGGCCCAAATTCGTCGTGCACGGCGACTGGCATCCGGGCAACCTGCTCTTTGCCGAAGATGGCAACGTCGCGGGCGTGTTCGACTTCGACACCGTGCGCCTCGAGCCGCGCATCGCCGACGTCGCCAACGGCGCGCTGCAGTTCTCGATGAAGATCACCTCCGACGACCCGTTCAGCCATCCGGACGGCCTGAACGAGTCGATTCTCATCTCGTTCCTGAGCGGCTACGACGCGTTCGAGCCCTCGTTCATGCTAAGCGTTGCGGAAATGCAGGCGCTGTGTTCGCTCATGTCCGAGGCGCTCATCGCTGAAGCGTTTCCGGTGATCGCCCAGACGGGCCGCTTCGGCCGCTGGGGCGGGCTCGAGTTCCTGCAGATTGTGGACCGCAAGGTGCAGTGGCTGACGACCGCGGCCGAGGAACTGCTGGCGCGGATGAATCAGGATTAGCCGCAGCGCCGGTGGCGGCGGCGCATCAATGATTCACCGGAGGTTCGTGTCACGTGCAGGTCATCACGCTTCTGATCGTCGCGCTGGTGTACCTGTCGCAGGATGCCGCCGGTTGGTCGCCCTGGAAGCCGGGACTCACGGACCAGCAGCGCGTGCTGTGGAGCCTCGCGGGTCCGGCGGCGATTGTCGGCGCTGCGTGGATCGCCTTTCGCCTCTGCCGGCGCGCGATGGAGCGGCGCGGCTCGTGGCGAGCGGTGCTGCGGGCGGATCGATTGCTGGCGGCCTGCACGTGCCTGGCCGTCGCGGCGCATGCCTTCAACATCATCGTGCTTGACCTGGTCGGCGCCATTCGAGGAATCTTCGGCGACTGGATCGCGCTCGACGAGGCGCTGGCCGTGCTCCCGCCGGTGCTGGCCATCCTCGGCGCGTGGTGGAGCTACTACCCGATCAACCGCCGCCTGCGCGAGGCAGCGCTCATCCGCAGCCTCGATACCGGCCGGCCGATCTACCCCATCTGGACGCGCGGGCAATACGTGCTGGCTCAGGCGCGACTGCACTTCGGGCTGGTGCTGCTGCCCGCGATGCTCATCATGGGCTGGGCCGAGGCGGTCGACTTCTACTTTCGCATGCAGGGACAGCAGCCTTCGTGGGTTCCCGGCGGGCTCATCGCCGCGGGCATCGGCGCCATCTTCCTCCTGGCGCCCACCATGATGACCCACATCTGGGACACCACTCCGCTCGCGCCCGGCGATCTTCGCGGCCGGCTTGAACATCTGTGCGCCGCGCACGGCGTGGGCGTGCGGCGCCTGCTCGTGTGGAACACGCACGGCGGCATGATCAACGGTGCCGTGATGGGCGTCGTCGGCCGTCTGCGCTACATCCTGCTTACCGATGCGCTGCTCGACACCATGACCACCAGACAGGTCGAAGCGGTGATGGCGCATGAAGTCGGCCACGCGCGGCGGCACCATCTTCCCTGGCTTGCGATCTGCCTCGTCGCCATTCTGACGACGACGGCGCTGCTCACCACGCTGGCCATGCGCGGCGTTGAGCCATGGCTCGACGCGCAGTCCGAGCCGGTCGCCGCGCAGCCGGCGCTGCAGCCCGCTTCCGATCTGCCCCGGGGCGAGTCGCTCGCGGTCATCCGCGTTTTGGGCGGGCGCCGGCCGGCGCAATGGCTCGAGCCGCTCGGACTCGTCGCGACGATCGTCATCGCTCTGGGCGCGTTCGGCTGGACGAGCCGGCGCTTCGAGCGCCAGGCGGACGCGTTTGCGGTGCAGCATCTCAGCGGCCTGACTCGCGCCGGCGGCGGCGAAGCGCCGATCACCGCCGAGGCGGCTGGCGCCATGAGCGAAGCGCTGCTCATCGTGGCGGAACTCAACCACATTCCGCCGCAGCGCCGCAGTTGGCGCCACGGCTCGATCCAGTGGAGGCGCGACTACCTCCGCTCACTCATCGGCAAGCGCTGCGACGCCTTACCGATCGACCGGCAGATGAAGTGGATCCGCATCGCGGCGGCAGCGCTGCTGCTCATCTCGCTGATTGCGACGTGGTGGCTCGACGGATTCGCATAATGAGATCACGTCACGGCCGCGGAATGCTGGCCGCAAACTCGCGGGCGGCGGCGACGATGCGCTCGGCCGTGCGCACTGCGGCGAAGCCGGCGTGCACATCGACTTTCGGCCGGCCGCCCTGGCGCACCACGGCCGCGAAGTCGCGCAACTGCATCTGCAGTTGATCCGCATCATCCACCTGGAGCGGTTCGATATTGACAAGGTCGGTGTAATCGAGATCGGAAAGATCGCGGCCGGCGGTGAGTTCGGCCCGCACCCGCGCCAACTGCTCGGCGTTGGCCTTGTGCCGGATCATGAGCCCGTTCTTGCGCGCGAAGTCGATGCTCACGTAGGCGTCCTCGGCGACGATGCGGATCTTGCGCTCGGTCTTGAGCGCCAACCGGCTCGCGGTGACGTTGGCCACGCAGCCGATGGGAAACTCGAGCCGCGCGTTGCAGACGTCTTCGGCCGCGCCCAGCACGGCCACGGCGCTGGCCTGCACGCGCTGCGGCTCGCAGCCGGTGAGCATCAGGAGCACGTCAAGGTCGTGAATCATCATGTCGAGCACCACGCCGACATCGACGCTGCGAAACGTCATCGGGCTCACGCGGTGCACCTCAATGAAGCGCGGCACGAGGTCCTGCTGGCCGGCCAGCGCGCGGACCGCGGGGTTGTAGCGCTCGATGTGCCCGACCTGCAGAATCGTGCCGGTCGCGTCGGCCAGTTCGGCCAGTTGCCTGGCTTCGGCGACGTCGGGCGCCAGCGGCTTTTCGACCAGGCACGCCACGCCCGCGCGCAGCAGCGGCTCGGCCACGCGGCGATGGTGCTTCGTCGGCACCGCCACCGTCACGGCATCGACACCCGCGGCGATGAGTTCATCCGTGTCGCCAAACCCAGAGGCGCCGTACTCGCTCGCCACTGCCGCACATCGCTTGGCATCGGCATCGACGACACCGACGAGGCGCACCTCGGGCATCTGGCTGTAGATGCGGGCGTGGTGGCGGCCCATGCGCCCCACTCCGACCACCCCGACGCGCAGCGGCTCTCTCTGATCTGCTGGCATGCCCTGCTCCTGGTTCAACCCGGCTGCCTTGTCATTCCCGCCCGGCCTAGTCGCGCACGAGCGCGGTGCTCTCCCCGCCGCCCTGACGCGCTGCCTCGATGCGCTCGATCATCTCGGCGGTCTTTCCTTCGAAGCGGCGCCGGTACGAGATCGCCCAGCGCACGAGGCTCAGCACGCGCAGCATGGAGATCGCGTAGAACACCTGCGCAAACGCAAAGCCGACGACGACGAGATACCCGCCCATGCAGCACAGCGGAACGGCGCCACTGCGATACTGAATCGTCTGAAGGATCGCCACGTACGGGCTGATGAATGCGATGCACAGCCCCAGCGCCCACGACAGGTTGCGGAATCGATCGGCGAGCCGGCTGTCGCCGCCTGCATCGGCCACGCGCGCCAGCAGCAGGCACGAAAGCGCCTGCATGCCGACCCACGCGAACGCCGTGATCGAAACGACCGGCAGGATCAGCGTCGGCGAGCTGCTCGGCTTCCACGGATTGAGCACCAGCGCGACCAGAATGAGCCCGAAGGCCGAGAGGGCCATGACCAGTCGCAGCATCGCCGTGAGCGAGCGATGCATCTGCAGCGGCGGCTCTTCGAAGCGATTCCAGGCGCCCGTGAAGAGAAGCACCGCCGCCGCAGCGGGCACGAGCATGCACGCGGCAAGGATCAACCCCTGCTTCATGAGCAGGCCGTAGTAGCACCACATCCACACCGCCATTCCGGCGGCCCAGGCGGGCAGGATCAGCGTCAGCGCCAGCTGCAGCGAGGCGAGCACATCGGGCGGCGCCCCGTTGAGTCCGGTGCCGCTCGCGCGGAGGATGCGCCGGCCGCACTCGGGGCACGCGGCGCCGAAGCGCAGGCCGCGCAGCGCGTAGCCGCACTGGATGCACCGGCGATCGTCGTCGATGAGATCGGCGCCGGTCTGCCCGCGCGAGCGATAGAACTGGTCCGCAGCCGTCTGTGCCATGGCCGGCAATCGTAGCGGCAAAGAGGCTCAGCCGGGGCGCCGCCGACTTGCGCCTAAGATCCGTTTCCATGACGCCACGTGAACTCACGCCGCGGCAGATCGTCGCGGAACTGGACAAGTACATCATCGGCCAGGGCGACGCCAAGCGGGCCGTGGCCATCGCGGTGCGCAACCGCTGGCGGCGGCAGCGGCTGCAGGGCGATCTCGCCCACGAAGTCTCCCCGCGCAACATCATCATGGTCGGCCCCACCGGCGTGGGAAAGACGGAAATCGCCCGGCGCCTGGCCCGCCTCGTCGATGCCCCGTTCATCAAGATCGAAGCGACGAAGTTCACCGAAGTCGGCTACCACGGCCGGGATGTGGATTCGATGATCCGCGACCTGCTCGACCTGGCGATCAAGATGGTGCGCAACGAACAGGCGGAGGTGGTTAAGGTCAAGGCGCAGGAGGCGGTCGAGCAGCGGCTCGTGTCCATTCTGCTCGGGCGCGAGCCTTCGGCAGGCGGGTACATCCGCGCCGAAGAATCCGAGATGGGCGGCGACGAAACCAGCCGCACCACGCGCGACCGCATGCTCGAGCGCCTGCGCCAGGGAGTGTTTGACGATCGAGAGATCGAGCTGTCGGTGCGCGAGTCGGCGTCGGTGCCGCTCATCGGCGGCATGGGGCCGGATCAGCTCGATCCCGGCGTGTCGAGCATGCTCGAACAACTCATGCCCGCGCGGCACAAGATGCGCAAGGTGAGCGTCACCGAAGCGCGGCGCATCCTGCTCGAAGAAGAAACGGACAAACTCATCGACCGCGATCGGATGATCAGCGAAGCGATCGCGCGCACCGAGCAGTCGGGCATCATCTTTCTCGACGAGATCGACAAAATCGCGGCGGGATCCAAGGGCACGGCGGGCAGCGCCGACGTCTCGCGCCAAGGCGTCCAGCGCGACCTGCTGCCGATCGTGGAAGGCTCGAGCGTTGCGACGCGCCACGGCATGGTGCAGACGGACCACATTCTGTTCATCGCCGCCGGCGCATTTCACTCGGCCACGGTAAGCGATCTCATGCCCGAACTGCAGGGCCGCTTTCCAATCCGTGTCGAACTCGCCGGCCTGACGCGCGACGATTTTGTACGCATTCTCCGCGAGCCGGATCACTCGCTGCTCAAGCAGCAGAAGGCGCTGCTCGAGACCGAGCGCCTGACGATCGAGATCGAAGACGACGCCATCGACACCATGGCTGACATCGCGGCCCGCGCCAATTCGACGATGGAGAACATCGGCGCCCGGCGTCTCATGACCATCGTCGAGCGACTCTTCGAAAACATCAGTTTCGATGCGCCCGATATGCCGCAGCGCGGCGAGAGCCAGGTGCGCATCACCGCCGCGATGGTGCGCGAGCAGCTCGAGTCGATCGTGGCCGATGAAGACCTGAGCCGCTTCGTGCTCTGACGGGGAACCACCATGCACGGCAACGTCCAAGTCCAGCGCGGCCTGTTTCACGCCACCACCATCGTGTGCGTGCGCCGCGACGACCAGGTCGCCATCGCCGGCGACGGCCAGGTGACGCTCGGCCAGACGGTCGCCAAGGCCAACGCCGTCAAGGTGCGCAAACTCGACGGCCTCGGCGCCGGCAGTCGCGGCGTGCTCGTCGGCTTCGCCGGTTCGGCGGCGGATGCGTTCGCGCTGCTCGATCGGTTCGAGGCTCACCTCAAGAGTTCGCCGCAGAACCTGATGAAAGCCGCGATCGAACTCGCCAAACAGTGGCGCACCGACCGGGTCATGCGCCGGCTCGAGAGCCTGCTCGCCGTCGCCGACGCAAAGCAAAGCCTGATGATCTCCGGCCAGGGCGACGTGATCGAACCGTCCGACGGCATCATCGCCATCGGCAGCGGCGGCTCCTACGCGCAGGCTGCGGCGCGAGCGCTGCTTGCTCACACCTCGCTGTCCGCAACGGCCGTCGCCGAGGAGAGCCTCAAGATCGCCGGCGAGATCTGTGTGTACACCAACACGAATGTCACGGTGCTCACGCTGTGAACGAGGCGGCGGATTATCGGTGTGTTGCGACGAGGCAACGGACCGATCCATCATCAGGGTTTCGTTGACCGGACGGGGCCGACCGCGCTTCCGCGGCGGCGAGGCTCCGGCGCCGAGATCCGATCGAATCGTGCCGATTCTGTTTGAGTCATGTTCATGAGTGCACAACGCCGCAAACATGCCGCGCGCACTGCCCGCCAGCGGCTCGGATCGATGATGCTCACCATGCTGCTCGGACTGCAGGCGATCTGCCTGGCTGTCTTTGCCTCTGACCCCGGTGGAGCGCCGCTGCGCGGCGGCCTGCTCGAAGCGATGTGGATGAACCGCAGGCCGGGTCTGGCCATGGCTTTTGTAGCGCTCATCGGACTCGGTCCGGTGCTCTCGCTCGCGCTGTGGCGCTGCGCCGGCTGGCGCAGGTGGCTCATGATCGCGATGTGGATCGCGTTCATCGTGCTGCTCGATGGCGTCAGCGCGCAGAAGATGGGCTCGGTCAGTCGCGTGCTGTGGTTCTGGAAAGTCCAGCCGTGGCTCAATCCCTAAGCGGCTCTTCGTCACGTTCGGGCCGCTGACCCGTGGCGTGATAGTCCAGCCGCTGCCTGGCATACTGCTCAGGCGAGATCGCCAGATCGGGCTCAAGGCCCGCTTCGTGCATCGCGTACAGACGCTTGAGATAGGGAATGCACCAGCCGCACCCGGTCCCCGCGCCAAGGCACTCGCTGATGAGCGACGCCACCGGCGGGTTCTCGCGCTTGAGGTAGGCAACGATCTTGCGCTGCGTCACGTGATAGCAGAGGCAGACTTCCTCGTCAGGGTTCATAGGGGATGGTAGAGTCAAGAGGCACGACGCCAAACCCGGTTCAGCCGCGACTCGGAGGCTCTGCGCAGGGGAGCGCGGCGCGCGATGAGCCAGCGTGCCCCCTCCTTGCCTCACGCCTTCCCCTTCACCATCGCCTCGACCCACACCGGCACGTACGGAATCGTGCAGCCCTTGGACACCGGCCAGTCCTTGTAGAGGCCGATCTTCTCGTCGTCCCGGACGTGATGGCGGATGAGATCGCGGTGAGGTCATTTGAAGCGCATCGCCGCCTCTTCCAGAAGTTCGAGCATTCGGTACTCAGAGTCGCCTGGCTTTGCTGGCTCCTTCCAGCCGCAAGGTGGCCCACCTTCGGGTTCACATTGTTCGATGCGCCAGCGTGGATTCGCGCCCGCAATCATCCGTCGCGCGATGTCGATGACGGTTTGCCCCCACTTGTCGCGCAAGAGCGGATTTGCTCCGCGCTCAAGCATGAACGGAACCACGCGCTCGTACTCAAAAAGGGTCTCGTAAGAGATGTGCAGCGGCGTCTGATCATCATCGTTGGTTGCATTGATGTCGGCGCCCGCGGCGAGCAGTTGTTCGGCTGCCACGAGGTTCAATCCGTCGCCGCTCAGCGCCTCGTGCATCGGCGTGTCCCCGTGGGCATCGCGAGCGTTCGGATCAGCTCCTGCTCGCAGGAGGGACTCGATGATCCGTCCCGTTCGCTCGTTCTCTTCGTCGCCGTCGCCATCGCCCATCCAGGCCGCGGCGTGCAAGGTTGTAAAGCCACGCTCGTCGGCAACCTGTGGATCAGCACCCGCGGCGAGCAAGGCATCAACCGCATTGGCGTCGAAGAACATGGCAGCGTCAATCAGCGGATGTCGCTGGGGAAGGCGATCGTCGGCAGAAGAGTCGGGGTCTCCGTTCATTGTTATCTCCACACTCGACGTTCACCCCTCCCGCTTCACCAACTCATTGATCCACACCGGCGCGTACGGGATGGTGCAGCCCTTGGACACTGGCCAATCTTTATACAGGCCGATCTTCTCGCCGATGGAGATGGCGCGCTTGCGGTGCTTCGCGTGCCTGATGCCGATCGCAGCCAGCGCGTTGTTCATCGTCCACTTCGTTTCGGGAGCGGCTTTGGGCATCTGCTTCTCGATGCGATCGAGCAGTGCCTCCACGTCAACACCGTCTTCACCCTTGTTGATCTTCGAAGCGGTCAGATGCCAGCCGGCGCGGGCGGCCCAGCCGTCCTTCTCGCCGACCTTCATCCACTTCTCGCGCAGGGCTTCCTTTTCAGGATGGTTGGCGATGATGTACGAAATGAGCCAGTCCGCCACCCACGCGAAGCGGGCCTGGCGCACCATCTCATCGAGGTCGCCGGCGGAAAGTTCCTTCGGCTTCATGATGAGGATCGCCAGCAGCTGAGCGTCGATGTTGCCGGTTTTCCACAACTGCAGCCCGAGTTCGTGGTTGGTCTTGATCTTCTTGGCCAGAGCGCGGATGTCGCCGGTTTTGACGCCAAACTGGTTGTCGCCGGCGCCGGCGATGCCGTCTGGGCCCACCCTGGCGTTGTGCTTTCGGCGCGCCTCGTCTCCCAGCGACTCGAGTTGGGCGAGAATCTCTTTGGCGGTCATGGCGGCATTGTACGGCCGCGTATGAATCCAGGCAGTGAATGCGCCGCGGCAGCGCGCGCCATGCGCTGGTCCCGCGCTATCCTTGGCTCATGTCGCGTGCGGTTGGAATCACGGGTCTGGGGATCGCCACCGGCTTTGGAATCGGGGTTGAGGCGCTGTGGGACGGGCTGCTGGCCGGCCGGTCGGCAATCGGGCCCATCCGGCAGTTCGATGCGTCGGCTTTTCCGGTGAATTTTGCCGCAGAGGTCGATCCCGCCGTCTCGGTGCGCGATTTCGTCCCCAAGACCTACCGCAAGGCTGTGAAAGTGATGTGCCGCGACGTCGAACTGGCCGTCATCGGCGCGGCCAAGGCCGTGGAAGATGCGAAGATGATCACCAAGGCGGCCGGGGAGGGCGAGATCACCTTCGCCCCCAACCGCGTGGGCTGCCAGATCGGCTCGGGGCTGATTGTCGCCGAAATCAACGAACTGACGACCGCATTCGCCAAAGGGTGCGATGAGAGCGGCGCCTTTGACATGAAGCGCTGGGGCCGCGAGGGGATGAACGAACTCACTCCCCTCTGGCTGCTCAAGTACCTGCCGAACATGCTGGCGTGCCACGTCACGATCATCCATGACTGCCGCGGGCCGAGCAACACGATCACCTGCGGCGAGGCGTCCGGGGCGCTGAGCATTGGCGAATCGCGGCGGGTCATCGAGCGCGGAGACGCGGACGTGTGCTTCTCCGGCGGCGCGGAGAGCAAGATTAACATGCTCGGCCTGCTGCGGCAGCACTACACCAGGATGATCGCCGACACCACGCCCGACATGGATCCGGGCAGCGTTGTGCGCCCCTTCGGCGAGGAAGCCATCGGCTCAATTCCCGGTGAAGGCGCCGCCATTCTGATGGTGGAGTCGATCGAAACCGCGCAGCGGCGCGGCGCGCGCATTTACGCCGAGATCGCCGGCTTCGGTGCGACGCAGTCGGCTGATCTGAGCCAATGCCCACCCATGCCCGATGCCAGCGGCGACGGTCTGGCCGACGCCATCGAACAAGCGCTCAGCGACGCGCGCGTGAGTGCGGACGCCATCGATGCGATCGTGCCTCTGGGGTGTGGTCAGGGCGAATACGACGCGGCCGAGTCGGCGGCGCTGCGCACCACGTTCGGCCTCAATCTTCCCCGGATCCCGCTGGTCACCACCAAGCCCAACATCGGCCTGTGCGCCGCAGCGACTTCGGCTCTTGACGTGGCGGCAGGCGCGCTGTGCGTGTGCAATCAGACCCTGCCGGCGCGGATCGCGCCGCGGCCGGTCATGGACGGGCTCGACGCGGGGCCGACCAGGCAGCGCGATGCGCGGCTCGAACACGTACTCGTGTGCGGGAGCGGCTTTGGCGGCCAGAACACGGCAGTGGTACTGAAGCGGCACAAGCGGTAAGTGAACGCCATGGCTAAGACACGAGTCGTCATCACGGGTATGGGCTGGGTCACGCCGCTTGGGCACTCCATCGACGAGGTGTGGTCCCGGCTCATCAACGGCGAGTCAGGCGTGGACCGCATCACCCGCTTCGACGCCGAGACGTATCCGACCAACTTCGCAGCGCAGGTTCGCGACTACGACTACCGCTCGTACCTGCGCGATCCGGAGTTGCACCGGCACGCGCGGCTGAACTCGCAATACGCGTTGGGCGCGGCGGTGCAGGCCTGGCGCGAGTCGGGGCTGGACCGCTACGCCGCGCTGAACCGCAAGCGCGTCGGCATCTACTTCGGCGCCGGTGAAGGGCCGCCCGCCTTCGAGCGATCAGTGGCCTCCAACCTGGCCGGCTGGAAGGGCGGCGGCGGGACCGGCGTTGACCCGGCGGCCTGGATCGCGGCGGCGCGAGAGCACATCGTCATGCACGAAGAGGTCGAGCAGGAGGCGAACTTCCCCCTGCTGCACGTCTCGCAGGAACTTGGCGTGCGCGGCCCAGCATACAACTGCCTGACGGCGTGCGCGGCCTCGACCCAGGCCGTAGGCGAAGGCATGGAGATTATCCGGCGCGGCGACGCGAATGTCATGATCGCCGGCGGCACGCACACCATGCTCCATCCGCTGGGCGTCACCGGCTTCAACCGGCTGACGGCACTGAGCACCCGCCGCGACTCGCCTCAGAGCGCTTCCCGGCCCTTTGATCTCACCCGCGACGGTTTTGTGATGGGCGAAGGCTCGGGAGTCGTCATCATCGAGACCCTCGAGCACGCGCTCAGCCGCGGCGCCACCGTCCTGGCGGAACTTATCGGCTTCGGCTCGTCGGCGGACGCGTTTCGCATCACCGACATTCAGCCCGAGGGGCTCGGCGCGCAGGCAGCCATGCGCGAAGCGCTGGTTGATGCCGGCATCGATCCGCACGAGCGCCTGCCTGACGGCCGGCCGCCGATTCATTACATCTCAGCGCACGGCACCGGGACGCAGGAAAACGATTCGATCGAGTCGCTGGCGGTCAAGGGCGTGTTCGGCGAGCTGGCGCCGCACATTCCCGTCAGTTCGATCAAGTCGATGATGGGCCATCTCATCGCGGCGGCCGGAGCCGTGGAACTGATTACGTGTGTCCAGGCAATTCGCACCGGCTGGCTGCCGCCGACGATGAATCTGCAGACGCCCGATCCCGCGTGCGATCTCGATTACGTGCCCAACCGCTCGCGCCAGGCCAAGGTGGACGTCGCGCTTTCCAACAGTTTCGGCTTCGGCGGACAAAACGACACGCTCGTGGTCAAGCGGTTCGAAGGCGCATGATCCGGTCCCGCGCTCGCGCTCGCAGGGCCGCGTTCTGGTCGCTCGGCGCCGCGGCTGTGATCGTGCTAGTCGTGGTGCTCGTCGTCTGGCGGCTGCTCAGCGCCCGGCCGGCGTGGTGGAATCCTGCCCAGCCGCAGCTGGTCGAAAACCTCAGTCGCGGCGAATACCTCGAAAACCAGGTCGTCACGGCCTTTCACAAGGTGCGCCCTGCGGAGTCGCGCACGTGGACGATGGAACTGGACGCCGATTGGATCAACGCGTGGCTCGCAACCCGCCTGCCGCTGTGGGCCGCCAATCGCAACCTGTCCTGGGCGCATCAGGTCAGCGAGGTCAACGTCAGCATCGACGGTGACCTCGTCCGCCTCGGCGCTCGCTACGGCAGCGAGGACGCGGGGCAGATCTACAGCATCGAATGCCGCCCGGCGCTGGGTGAAGACGGCCTGCTGACGCTCGCGGATCTGCGCCTGGTCGCCGGCCGACTTCCCGTGCCGCTGGCGCTGGCGTCGGGATCGCTCTCTGCGGTCACCCGTTCCCTGCCGCAGCTCCAGGCCGTACTCGACGAAGAGTCGATCGATCCCGTCGCCCGATTGAGCGATGGCCGGCGGGTGCGCATCCGGGAACTGCAGGTCGCGGACGGCAAGATTGCGATGACGCTGGAGACACTGCCCGAGCATTAATCCCCTGCCGGTGCGACAATCGCATGTTTTGCGGACCTTGGCACTTGCGAAGCCGCGCCGAGGTGCCGATGATGATCTCATGCGAATCATCCTCGACGATCATGAACTTCCCGCCGTCGCCGGCGGGGCGGCCGAGGCGCTGGCTGCGGTGCGACGCGAGTGCGAAGCGCACGAGCGGATCATCACCGATGTGTTTCTCGATGATCGCCGCCTGAGCGAGCCGGACTTGCAGGCTGTCGAATCGCACAATCCGCCGGGCGAGGTGCTTCGCTGCACGAGCACCGACCCGCTCAACCTCGTGGCTGACACGCTCGAATGCGTCGCCGACGCCCTCGAACAATTGCGCGGCGCTCACGAATCGATCGCGGACAAGTTCCAGGCCGGCCAGATGGCCGAGGGCCTGGGTGAACTCAAAGAGGCGCTGGCCATGTGGAACAGCGTGCGCCAGGGCGTCGATCACGGCTGCGCGCTCATCAGACTCGATATCGAGAAACTGCGAACGCAGGCGACCGAAGTCGATGCGGCACTCACGTCGCTGGCCAACCGCCTGACCGATATCCGCGACGGGCTCGCCGGCGAAGACTGGTCGCGCATCGCCGACACGATCGGCTACGAGATGGGGCCGGTGGTCGATCACTGGCAGACGCTGGTGCGGGTGCTGTCGGAACGGGTGGAGGCGATGCAGGACGCGGGGGATCGAGCATGAGCGCGACGACGAGGCAGGCCCGGGGCGTGGACGCCATGATGGAGCAGGCGTCGGCGGCTCTGGCGTCCGGTGATTACTTTCAATGCGAGCGGCTCGCTTCCGAAGCGCTCCAGGCGGCCTTTGCGCGCCAGCAGTGGGAACAGGTCGCGCGCATCGCCATGCCGCTGCAGGAAGCCAGGCGGCAGCGGCGCCTCATGGCGATCGACGCCGACCGACTGTTCGTCTTCGAAAAGGACCCGCCGAGCGGCGAGAAGCCGCTGGAGGCGGGTTGCTACGTCATTTGCGCGCCATGCGTGGCGGCCGACGCCCGCCGGATCAACGAAGCCGCGCTCGAACAGGGCGTGCCCGTCATCGCAATGGCCTGCGAGCCGCGGACGCAACTGGGCCTGCTGCCCGTGGCCGTGGTCGGCCCAACGACAATCCGCGCCAAGATGAAGCCGGTCAAGACCTTCACGCCCCGATGGTGCCTGCAGGCGATCGACGCGCTGGCCCAGTCGGCGCTGGAGACGTTCGATCCCGGCCGGGCCGTGCACCGGCAGGTTGAGGACCTCGTCGAAAAGGTGATGACGCTGCCCGAAAGCGAGTTGCTGCATCAGAAACTGGCCGAAGTGGCGCACAACGCCGCGAGGGTGACACAGGAATCGGCCCGTCCCGCGCGCTCCGCCGCCGCGCCGCGCGCCACGCCGCGACGGGGCAAGGCGGGCCACAAGGGCCCTCGGCGCAGGCGCAGCACCTGATCCGCCGCACCACCCAGATAAACGACATCGACCGCATTGAAACAACACGATCGAAGTCGGAAGGAGAGAAAGCGGATTTGAGGCGGCCGGACTCGCGTGCGCCAGCGGGCTGCAGGCAATCGGGCCCAACATTGATACGGACAGGCGGGTAGGTCGGTTCCGAGAACTTCTTCTCCCGCCCCACCCCGCCGTATCATCTCCACCCGCCCCCGCCGCCACGAACGGAGACGCCACATGACTGTTGTCGCGACCGCCCTCATGTTCGCCACTTTCTTGAGCCCCGCGGGCGCCTGGCACGCCGGCGCTGCCGCAACAACGCAAAGCGGACCGCCGGTTCTCAGCGCCGCCGCCCGGCCCGATCCGACCAACACGCTCTGGACGCCCGACATCGTCTACGGCCAGGGCGACGGGATGGAACTCCAACTCAACCTGGCGCAACCTCCCGACTCGCCGGAGGTCGTTCATCCGTGCGTCGTGATCATCCACGGCGGCGCGTGGCGGGCCGGCAATCGCGCTATGCACGACGACCTGGCCCGCGAACTGGCGGCGCGCGGCTACGTTGCGGCGACGATCAGTTATCGCTTCTGTCCCCAGTTCACGTTCCCGGCGCAAGTTGAAGACGCCAAGTGTGCCGTGCGCTTCCTGCGGGCCCACGCCGAGGAATACGGCATCGACGCTGAGCGCATCGGCGCCATCGGCTTCTCGGCCGGCGCGCATCTCGCGATGATGCTCGGCACCCTCGACGCGGACGCGGGCATGGAAGGCGATGGCGGCTGGGCGGATCAGTCGAGCAAGGTGCAGGCCGTCGTCGCGTTCTTCGGCCCCACCGACCTGCTCGCAGAATACCCTGCAGAAAGCGTGCGCCTCGTGAGCGACTTCATCGGCGGGTCGATTGAAGACAAGCCGGCTGCATATCAACTCGCTTCGCCCATCGCGCACGTGGACCGCGGCGACGCGCCAATGATGCTCTTCCAGGGAACCAGGGACAACCTTGTGCCGTGGACGCAGGCCACGAGCATGGCCGACGCCCTTACGAAGGCCGGCGTCACCGGACGCGTCGAACTGCTCATCGGCAAGCCGCACGGCTGGCTGGGGCCTGAACTCATTCGCACGCTCGAAGAGGGCGTCGTGTTCTTCAATGAGCAGCTCAAGCCTGCGGCCGCGCCCACTCCATGACGCAAGCCGAGGCGAACCCGCGCGTGCTGCTGACCTGGCGCGACCATCCTGCAGCGCGCCGCCCCCGCGCTGCGGTCACCGCCGGCATGGTCATCGTCGCGTTCGCCACGGTGCTGGGCTTGGCCTTCAACAGCATCGTATGGGCGGCTGTCAGCATTCTCGTGCTGCTGCTCTCGCTCAATCGCTTCTTCCTGCCCAGCACGTACGCCATCGACGACAGCGGCCTGGCCGCGAAATTTCCATTCAGCACGCGCCGGATCGAATGGCGGCACATCCGCCGCATCCACGTCACCCGCTACGACCTGCTGCTGGCGGCAAATCCGCGGCGGACGTGGCTCAACGCCGGCCGCGAATTGCGCGTGCCCTTCGGCGATCAGAGACCGGCCATCCTCGAACTCGTCCGCTCCCGCGTCCGCGATGATCTGGGGAATGCGACATTGCCGCAAAAAGACACAGAAGCCGCAAAATGAGCATGGCCCATGCGGTGCTGCGAGCGCAGCGCCACTGCCGCGCTTACCTGAACTGCTCGATCGCGGCGACGGCGAGCCGGTCGCAGCGTTCGTTCTCGGGGTGCTCGCTGTGGCCGCGCACCCAGTGCAGTCGGACGGTGTGCGCGTTGCGGAGGTCGTCGAGGGTCTTCCAGAGATCGACGTTCTGCACCGGCTCGCGCTTCTTGCCGCGCGTCCAGCCCTGGCGCTTCCAGCCGGCGACCCACTCCTTCAGGCCGTTGATGACGTACTGGCTGTCGGAGTAGAGATCGACGATGCTGGGCTTCTTGATGGCGCGCAGGCCTTCGATGGCGGCGATGAGTTCCATGCGGTTGTTGGTCGTGGCGCGCTCTCCGCCGCTGCACTCGCGCTCGGTCCCGCTGGCGGGGTGGCGGAGAATGTACGCCCATCCTCCCGGCCCGGGATTGCCGCTGCAGGCGCCGTCGGTGAAGAGTTCGACTTGAGGTGTGTCCGCTGAGGCAACTTCAGGCATGGGGCGGATGGTAGGAACAGATCATCGGCTGCGCCATCAGGCGGGTGGCTCGGCGCCGCCTTGGCAGACATCGTTCGCCCCCGGGCCGAAGGTGATCGCGTTCTTGCCGCTGCGCTTGGAGGCGAGGGCGTTGCGGTCGGCCTGTTCGAGCAGCGGCGCCACCTCCCCGCCGTCCCACGGGAACGTGGCCAGGCCGCCCGAGATGGTCAGCGTGCCGCGCGCCTCGGCGGAGAGTTTGGGGAAGCGGTGCTGGCAGATCTGCTGCTGGAAGCGGCGGGCGATCTTCTGGATGTCGTCGGGGTGGCTCGAGCCGCGCTCGCGCTGGCCCTGCGGGTCGTGGAAGATGACGACGAACTCATCGCCGCCGATGCGGCAGACGCGGTCGTTGGGCCGGATCACGCTGCGCAGCAGTTTGACGGTTTCGACGAGAATCTCATCGCCCGCCGCGTGGCCGTAGGCGTCGTTGTAATGCTTGAAGTCGTCGATGTCAAAGAGCAGCAGGCTCACGCACTGGCGCTGGGTACGCGCGTCGGCCAAGGCCCGATCCATGTACTGCTCGAAGAAGCGGCGGTTGTAGGCGCCCGTCAACTGGTCGGTGTACGCCTCCTCGCGCAGGTCGCGCATGGAGCGGTCGAGGTGCAGCCAATGGCCGAGCCAGTCGGCCCACGGCTTGAGATCCTCGGGCCGCGGCGCCGTTGCGTTCGACTCAGCCGAAGCCACGAGCCAGCCGTAGGAAACGGGGCCAGCGCCCTCGGCCGCGGCGCAGATTTCGGCGCATGGCGCGGTGCGTGATGCGGCGGCGTCGATCCGCAGCCCGCTCCAGCCGGTCTCCTGCTCCACAAGACGAAGCGCCACCGCCCGCACCTGCTCGGGCTGGCGCAGCAGCGCCGCCACGAGATCGACATCGCCCAGCGGGCCGCTCGAGGCGGGCGCCGCGCACGCGGCTGAATTCGCCGCGGCAGCCGGCGGCCGCTTGGCATCGCTGTCCGGTTGCGGCGTGGCGCCGGCCTGCCCGGTAATGGCGCGCTCGAGCGAGTCAGAATCAAGCGGTGATCGAAGCAGCGCATCAAAGCCGGTCGTGTCAAAGCCTGCGGCGCCGTTGTTGACCACGCCCACGAGTTCCACGTTGGGATCGATGCGGCGCACCGCCTGCACGAAGGGTTCTGTGCGGGCGCCCAGGGTCTCGATGGAGGCCACGATGGCGTCGGGCGCATCGAGCACGCCCGTCTGCACCAGTTCGCCGATGACATCGTACATGTGGTGCGCGAGCGTCGTAGGCCGCTGCGTCGAGCGTGCGACGGATTCGACCAGCCGCTCGTCGCCCAGCACGATGATGCGGCCGCGCCTGCCGCGCCGCCCCGAATCAGAGCGCGATGTCGCCGCAGCCCCGTTGATGAGACGCGACTCGCTCATGGCCCCTGCTCCCCTCGCGCCGTCTCTGGTCCGAGGTCTTCGCCGAGCAGCATGGCCAGTTCCGCCTGCGTGATCAGCGCTTCATGCTCCGGCTGCGAATCCTGCGCATCTTCTTCATCGAAGGGCGAATCCGCGGCGGGCTCGGCGCGCGGTGCGAGCGGGGCGGGCGCATCAGTCAAGCGAAGCGGCGGCGGTCCGCCGCGAGAGCGGCCGTTCGAATCTGCTTCCCGGGCGGACGCCGCCGCACAGCGCTCCGCCGCTCGGCCCCGGCGCAGCACCTCCAGCCCCGCGCCGGACTGCGGGCTGTACATCGCGACGGTGACCTGCGGCATGGTGCGCTCGACGCACGCGACCAGGTCATCAAAGTCATCCCACCGGGCCGGCTCGACGACGACGAGAATGAGCATCGGATGCGGCGCACTCGACTCGCCCGTGGCGTGAAAGGTCCCCTGCCGCGCAGCCTGCTGACGATGCTCCACGATCATCGCCCCCAGCGCCGCCAGCGCCAGCACCGGCTCGGCTTCGATGCTGATCTCCGCGCCGCGAGAGCGAAAAGACTCGATCAGCGTGTCCGGGCTCGACTCAAGCGGATGCTGCACCAGGACGCAACGGATGAGCCCTGGGCACGGCTTATCGGAGCACCCATCTGCAGCCTGCTTCGGTCGGAGCGCATCGCCCATGACTCAATTGTACCACGAATGCAGGATTTCACGTTCAATTCTTTCCACGCGCCGTGCGAGCCATTAGAATGGGCGACAATTCGAGCTTCAGCAGATGCCCATTGCCCAAACCACGCGCCGTTTCCGAGATCTGGATGAAGGAGGTTTTCATGAAATCAGGACTTATGATCGCCGTCGCCCTGCTGGGCACGGTGCTGTCCACTTCGGCAGCGTCGGGACAGAATCCGGCAATGCGCGTGGAGGGCGCCTGTCCGGGCTCGCTCAACATTGAGGTGCGGGGCGCCACCCCGAACGGAATCATCGCCATCTTGATCGGATTCCAGACAGGCTCCACGCGCATTCCCTCAGGAGCCTGCCAGGGCACAATGCTCGGACTGGACAGCCGCGGATTGCGCGTTGCCACCATCCAGCGCGCCGATCGCGAGGGGACGCTCGCGCTGATGCCGCGCGTCGGGCCCGCCGCGTGCGGCAAGTATCTCCAGGCCATCGACGGGCGCACCTGCGGCACGACCAACGTCGTGCAGATCAACTGACGCCGCGGCCGACTGAAGCGCCATCGCGGCTTCGCCGGGGAGTATGATGGCTGAGGGAAGGGCCCCATGACGCGCCGGCGAAGCCGCCGCTCAATCTGGCTCGCCATCACCCTGGCGCACCTCGCGCTGGGCGCGGCGCTGGCCGTGTTGTACGCCTGGCTTGCCGCTTCGCTGCCGGCGCTGCAGCCGGCGCTCTACCAGCAGCCGTACGGGAACTGGAACGGCTGGTCGATCAGCGAATATCGGGGCGAGGCCACGGTGCTGCGATCCGCGCGCGTCAGCGATGACACGCGCCGCGATCGCATGCTCGAAGCCCAGCCGTGGATCGAGCGAGCCGTGCGCCGCGATGAAGGCGTGGCCTCCGTTTACGAAGAGGTCCGCGGCTGGCCGTGGCCGTGTCTGTCATTTCGGACGATCGGAAGCGGGTCGGCTGTGTTCGATGGTGACTATGAGTTGCGCGGCGGTATTCCCATCGAACCCATGCCCGATTCGATGAGTCAGGTCGCCGGATTGCAGCGCCATTACGAACTGCATCGCGCCTTGCCGTGCACGATCGAGCCGCGTCCGTTCGCGGCCACTGTTCTGGCGTGGACGGGCGGGCTGGCGCTGCTCACGGCGCTGGCGGTCGCGTTCCGGGCGCAGTGTCGGCGGCATCGCATTCGCTGCGGCCAGTGCGTGTCGTGCGGCTACGACCTGCACGAATCGACCCGGCCACTCTGCTCCGAGTGCGGCTTTGCGCGCGGCGAGCGACCGGCGCTCGCCTCGAAGCGCTTCGCGCTGCTGCCTCTCTCTGGCGCGGCGCTGGCCGTGATTGCGATGGTGCTGCTCGTGGCGTGGAAATCCGCGGGCCGGCCGCGCCTCGACCCGCTTCACGCGGCAGCGCGCGATGGCGATGTCGAGACCGTGACCGAACTGCTCGCGAACGGCGCGGATGTGAACGCGCCGTGTCACGAGGGGCCGTGGGACTACACCGATCTCACGCCGCTCATGTGGGCGGCGCGGCGGGGCCGGTCCGATGTGATCCAGCGCCTCATCGACGCCGGCGCGGATGTGAAAGCGGTCGACTCGAAGAACCAGACGGCGCTGCACTGGGCGGCGTGGCGCGGTGATGTGGAGTCGATTCGGCTGCTGCTCGCAGCCGGGGCGGATGTGGAAGCGATCAGCGACGATGGCAGCATTCCGCTGTCGTGCGCGATTCTGCAGGGCGCGCCGCGCCGCCAGGCGGTTATCGCCCTGCTCGACGCCGGCGCCGATGTGCACCGCAAAGTCGGCGGCGTCTCGCTGCTGTACTGGATCGGCGCTCGCCCGCCGGGCGATCTCGAACTGCTCCGCATCCTGCTCGACCGCGCGCCCGACCTGCTTGAAGATGAGAAAGATGTGCGCTTGACCGTGCTCTGGATGATCAAATACTGCCGGCTCGCTGAACTCCGCGAACTCGGCGATCGCGGTTGCGACATCGCCGCGATCGCGGCCGAATTCACTACGACAGCCGCTGGCGCCGGCAACGTCGAACTCGTGCAGTATCTGGCGGATTTGGGTGTGGTAATCACGGAGTCGCCCGAGAACGACATCCTGCACTCGGCCTTCACCTCCGGCAACGTGGAGATGGCTCGCTACATGCTCGCGCAGGGACTCGACCCCACCGCGCGAAACAGCCGCGGCGAGACGATCCTCTTCTGGGGCGTCTGGGCGAGCACGCCCGAGATGGCCGACCTGGCGCTGAGCCTGGGCGTGGATGTGAACGCCACCGCAGATGACGGCAGCACGGCGCTGATGACGAGTGCGGGAAATGGCCAGACGGAAGCCGTGCGGCGGCTGCTGGCGGCGGGCGCCGACCCCATGGCGCAGGACAAGGCCGGCATGGACGCGCTTGGCTACGTCAAACGCCGGGACGCAGCCTATCCGTATGACCCCAAGCCGGAGATCATTCGCATGCTCGAAGAAGCGATGGCGGATGCTTCGCGAAAGTAGCGGCAGGCATGACCCCAGCCGTTACAGCACCACCTCGGCGCCGGGCGCGATTGACGCGGGCAAATCCTTCGCGTTCTGCAAATCCGCCGCTTCGAGCGCCGTGAGCGGGCTGATTTCGATGATCGCCGTGCACTCGCGGCGATCGTTGCGCGGCGTCCTGACGCCCGCCGCCTCGAGCCAGCGCGCTGCCCGCTCGATCTGCAGCGCCCGGCTCGACTCGGCCGAATCGACGCCACTGAGGTTCTTGATCGGCGCGAACTCTTCGACGCGGTCAGTCTCGAGAATGATCGACGCTTCGCACAGCGGCAGGGCGTCGAAGACGAAGGTTTCGAGTTTCACGCCGTTGGGTTCGGCGGGCTCGACGATGTGTCCGGTGTCGAGATCGACGTGCGGGATCTTCTTGTCCGCGCGGTGGAGCGGGAGGGCGAAGCCACCCCCACCCCGGCCCTCCCCCGCAGAGCCGGAGGAGGGAGTCGTATTGAGTCGCCTGATGAAATCGACGCCGATGCAGTGAATGGCGAGCGACCCGGCGCCGAAGCGCAGTTCGCCGCGCTCATCGCGCTGCTCGGCGAGTTCATCGGGCAGGTCGGAGTACTCGATGATCGTGGTGCGGCCGTCGACGCGGCAGAAGTTGCCAAGTTTTTCGAACGGCCCGGTCTTGGGGAGCATCTTGCTGCTCATCTCACCGGACGAGTCTTCGGCGGCGGCGTGCAGGCCGATGAAGAGCGGGTCGATGACGCGCACGTGCGGGTTGTCCACCTGGATGTAACTGATGTGCTGCACGCCGCGTTTGATCATGTCATCGATGGCGCCGCTGCGATAGAGCGCGCGGAGCGAGCCGCCGTGCCCGTCGGGGTTGACGGCCAGTTCATCCCTGGCGGCCAGCAGGATGCGGCCGCTCTGACGATCGAAACTCGGCATGACGCCCTGTTGGAAGAACATGACATCTTCCCGCGGCAGGCCGAAGTATTCGCGCTGGGCAAAGAACTCGACCGTCGGCTCGTGGTTGAGCGGGCTGGTCATCACGTAGAGCGGAATGGACCTCCCCCACCGCCGGCCCGCGGCGAACAGCTGCTCGGCGAACACTTGAAAGAGCGGCTTGCGCGTGATGGGCGTGGCGGGATACGTGCCCTTGGGCCCATCCCAGCCGAGGCGCGTGCCCTGGCCGCCGGCGACGCAGAACGCAGACACCCTGCCCTGGCGGACGAGGTCTTCGCCCGCGGCGCGGAACCTGCCCGCGTCGTACGGCCGCCGGGGATTGCCCGGGTCGCGCGGGTACCACACCGGCGGCTCGATGCGCTGAGGCAGTTCGAACTCCGGCTTGTGCAGCACGTACTGGTCGATCCACTGGGGCAGGCGATCAAACTCGATCGCTTCGATCTGCGCGGCCAGGTGGTCCCGCCGGCGATCGTCGAGTTCTTCCCAGAAGCGCAGCAGGTGCTCCTGCCCGACAGCCTCGAGTTGCGCCCGCAGTGCTTCGATGTCCTTCATCTCTCATCCGTCCGGTGTGATGTTTCGAGTGCAACTGCATTGAATGCGCGCATGGCCAGCGCGGCTACAGGGAATCGACTCGCGAAGGCTGCGGTGCATTGAGTTCAGGCCGGCATCGGCTCGGACCAGCCGGCGCTGAGGTGCCGGACGATCTGGCCGGATTCGACGTAGATCACCTGCTCGGCGATGTTGGTCGTGTGGTCGGCCATGCGCTCGATGGCGTTTCCGATGGTCCAGAAGGCGGAGGCGAAATCCACCGTGCAGGCGCCGCGGGACAGTTCCTCCTGCACCTCGCGCAGCAGGGTGCGGCTGAACTTCTCGACCAGATCGTCGCTGGCAAGCACCTGCCGGGCCCGGCTCGAATCGAGATCGCGCATGGAGACGTTGGCGTCGCGGATCATGCCGATCACGCTGTTCACGGTGACCCGCAGCGTCGGCGGGAACGCTTCCTTGCACCGGGAGACCAGCACGACCAGTTCGGCCACGCCGGCGCCCAGGTCGGCGATGCGCTCCAGTTCGTTGTTCACCTTCACGATGGTGAGCACCATCCGCAATTGCGTGGCGTTGCTGTCGCCCAGGGCGAGCAGTTCAACGGCCGCCTTTTCGATTTCGATGTCCACGCGGTCGATGAGGTCGTCGTCCTTGATGACCTGTTCGGCCTTGGCGCGGTCGGCGTCGAAGACCGCCTCGAAAGCCCGCTCGACCATGGCTTCCACGCGCTGGCCCTGCTGCACGATGTCGTGATGGAGTCGGTCGAGTCTCTGGCGGAATGCGTCTGACATGGCCCGGTCACCCCCGACGGAGCGTGCGCCCCGGTCGATGATCCCCCCGCTGCCGCGCGTTCGCGGCATCTCACCCTTCACGATAGGCACTCCCGGCACACCGGAAGGATGAATCCGCGCCTCCGGAACCGGTGCGTGCTGGTGTCCGCACCAACAGCCGAATACCGTTTGGCGGCATGGTTGAACTGGGCGTCAACATCGATCACGTGGCCACGGTGCGCCAGGCGAGGCGCGGCGTCGAACCCGACCCCGTCTGGGCCGCGGTGGAGGCGCTGCTGGGCGGGGCCGATGGCATCACCTTTCACCTCCGCGAAGACCGCCGGCACATGCAGGACCGCGACATCGAGCGGCTCAAAGAGGTCGTGCCGGGTCCGCTGAACTTCGAACTCGCCGCGGTGGATTCGATTGTCGATTTTGCGTGCGCGATCAAGCCGGCGATGGCGATGCTCGTGCCCGAGCGGCGCGAGGAGGTGACGACTGAAGGCGGCCTCGACGTCGCGGGCCAGAAGACTCGCATGCGCGAAGTGGTTGCGAAGTTTGCAGCCTCCGGAATCCGCGCCAGCGCATTCATCGACGCCGAAGCGAGGCAGATCGACGCGGCGCGCGAGTGCGGATTTGAGGTGTGCGAAATTCACACGGGGCCGTACGCTCACGCCTTCAACCGCCTGCATGATGAAACGCTGCCGGAGGTCGCGCGGGAACTGGAGCGCGTGGCGGAAGCGGGCCGATTGATCCAGAGCGCCGGCATGCAGTTCAACGCCGGGCACGGGCTGAACTACCGCAACGTCGGGCCGATCGCGGCCTTGCCGGGCGTGAGCGAACTGCACATCGGCCACAGCATCGTGAGCCGGGCGATCTTCGACGGCATGCGCGAGGCCGTGCGCGAAATGAAACGGCTGATCGAGCAGGCGAGTCGGGCCATCGACCCGCAACATTCACCACAAAGGGACGAAGGGCACAAAGGAAACACAAAGAAATGAACCGGATTGCGAGGCAATTCAGCATCGCCGGAGCAGCGCTATGAACTTTGCCGGCTGTTATACTGCGATCGTGACTCCCTTCGGCGGCGACGGCGGGGTTGATCTGGCGGCGCTGCGCCGGCAGGTCGAGTTCCAGGCCAAAGGCGGCGTGTCGGGCGTCGTTCCCTGCGGCACGACCGGCGAGTCGCCCACGCTCAGCGACGCCGAGTGGGAAAAGGTGGTCAGCGCGACCGTCGAGATCGCCCGGCCTCTCGGAATGAAGGTGATCGCCGGCACGGGGTCCAACAACACGCACCATGCGGTGGAATTGCAGAAGCGGGCCGCGGCGCTGGGCGCCGACGCCGGCCTGAGCGTCAACCCCTACTACACAAAGCCGACGCAGGAAGGCATGCGCCGGCACTTCCTCGCCGTCGCCGAATCGACCGATCTGCCGGTCGTGCTCTACAACATCCCCGGCCGCACCGGCGTGGCGCTCCAGCCCGAAACGATCGCCCGGCTGTGCGAGCATCCGAACATCGCCGCCGTGAAAGAAGCCACGGGCTCGATGGACTCGGCCAGTTCGATCGCGGCATTGTGCGACATCACGATCCTCTCGGGCGATGACTCGATGACGCTGCCTTTCTGCAGCATCGGCGCGACAGGCGTGGTGAGCGTGGTGTCCAACATCCTGCCCCGCCGCGTGCAGGATCTGTGCGATGCGTGCAACGGCGGGCAGTGGAGCCGGGCCCGCGACATCCACTTCGAACTCTTTGACGTCTGCCGAAGCCTGCTCTCGCTCGAAACGAATCCGATTCCCATCAAGACGGCCATGCGCCTGCTCGGCCGCGACAGCGGCACACTGCGATTGCCGATGACTGAGGGCACCGAGCAGACCGCCGCGGCGATCCGCGCTCTGCTCACGCGCCTGAAGATGCTCTGATCCGTATCCTGATGCGACCGCCCCGGAGGGAATGTCCAATCGTGCTCAAGTTCACCAAGATGCACGGCATCGGCAACGACTACGTCTACCTTGACGCCGTGACCACCCCCGCCATCGCCGAGCGGACTGATCTGCCCGAACTGGCCCGGCGCCTTAGCGACCGGCACAAGGGCATCGGCTCGGATGGGCTCATCGTCATCGCCCGCCCGACAAGCCAGAGCGGGCTCACCGACGCCGTGCGGATGATCATGTTCAACGCCGACGGCTCGGAAGGCGCCATGTGCGGCAACGGCATCCGCTGCGTCGCCAAGTTCGCCGTCGAGCACGCGCTGGTCTCAGTCAACGCGCGGCCGCTGCTGGTGGAAACAAAATCCGGCGTCAAGTCGATCGACTACACGATGGACAACGGTCGCGTGCTCAGCGCGACGGTGGACATGGGCGAGCCGATTCTCGATCTGCCGCGCATCCCCGTCAACGTCGAGCAACTCGACGAAGTCGGCGACGCCGGCGGCGTGCACCGCCTGAGCATCAAATCGCAGGGCCGGCGCTCGACCGACCCGCCCAAGACGCTTGAGGGAACATTCGTGAGCATGGGCAATCCGCACGCGGTGTTCTTTCATCCCGACGTCAACGCCATCAACCTCGAGACCATCGGGCCGCTCGTCGAGACGCACCCGGCGTTTCCCGACCGCGTCAACGTGCACTTCGTGCAATGCATTTCGCGGACCGAAGTGCGCATGCGAACCTGGGAGCGCGGCAGCGGGATCACCATGGCGTGCGGCACGGGCGCGGCGGCGGTGTGCGTAGCCTGCGTCCTGCGCAGCCGCACCGAGCGGAGCATTCTCATGCACCTGCCCGGAGGCGATCTGCGCATGGAGTGGCGCACTGGCGATCACCACGTCTACAAGACCGGGCCGGCTGAGGAAGTGTTCAGCGGAACGTGGGAAGAGTGATGGGGTGATGGGGATTCACACCGGGTTGTCATGCCGCTGAATGAACTGCAGCAACGCGTGCGCGATGATCTCGCCTGCTGCGGCGAGGCGATGCTGGTCGAACTGGCCGAGCACGTGGCGATCCCCACGGGCAAAGGCTTCGAGCCGGGGTTGAATGCGTATCGCGAGATTCTCGTCGCGCGACTCGCGGCGCTCACCAACACCATCGACCGCATTCCCGGCGCAGCGCGGCCGTCGTGGATCGACGTCACGCCCCGGCCGCAATCAGCCCAGCCGCCCGTCACCATCATCGCCCGACATCACGTCAGTGATGCGCTGCCGCGACTGCTGCTCGCCGGTCACATCGACACCGTGCACGAGCCCGCCGGGTCGTTTCGCACCCTGACGGTTTCGCCTGATGGCAAGACCGCCGTCGGCCCGGGCGCTGCGGATATGAAGGGTGGCATTCTCATCGCACTGCACGCGCTTGAAGCACTGCACCGGTGCGGCGCGCAGATCAACTGGTCGTTCCTGCTCAACAGCGACGAGGAGACCGGGTCGTTTCACTCCGATCCGGCGCTCGAAGCCGAAGCAAAGCGCCATGACTTCGGCCTGGCGCTCGAACCGGCACTGCCCGGCGGCGCCCTGGCCATCGAACGCATGGGCAGCGGCCAGTTCAAGATCGAAGTGCACGGCCGCTCGGCGCACGTGGGGCGCGACTTTGCGTCGGGCATTTCGGCGGTGACGCGTCTGGGCGAGATCATCGCCGCGATCGGCTCCTGGCCGCGCCCCGCAGAGGGCGTCATCATCAACATTGGTCCGTTGCAGGGCGGCAGCGTGACCAACGCCGTCGCTGACTACGCCGCGTGCTGGGGCAACGTGCGCTTCGCTGATGAACGTGCTGCCGCGGAACTCGAGACGAAACTTCTCGCTCTGGGCACGCCGGCGGATGTGCTGCCGCGTGTTGTGGTGCACCACCGCTGGAACCGGCCGGCCAAGCCGCTCATTCCCGCCACCCAGCAACTGGCCGACCGGGCCGCGGTCGTGGCCCGGTCGCTCGGCCAGGAACTGCCGTTTACGAAAACCGGCGGCGTGTGCGATGGCAACATCCTCCAGCACGCCGGTCTGCCGACCATCGACACGCTTGGCGTGCGCGGCGGCGGCCTGCACACCACCGACGAATGGATCGAGGTCGCGAGTCTGGTCGAGCGGAGCCAGTTGCTGGCGACCCTGATGCTGGCGCTTTCGGGCAATTGAGACCGCGTCGCAGGCGATCGCAGCCGCGAGAGGCAATCGGCGGGCTGAAAGTGCCGATTATTCAGGTGTCTGCCGCATTCGCCGTTCACTCCGCCCCACCGCCTGACCCGGATACAGTCCTCCCATGAACGCCAGCACCACCACCGCCGCCCCCGGCACCCGAGCCTCGAAACTCAACGCCAGCCCCATCGTCGAAGAGGCAATTGACCGCGCTATCGACGAAATCCGCAAAGTGCAGTCGGGCATCACCGCCGTACGCCCGCCGCTGAGCGAAGAACTCGCGGCCAGATACCGGGAACTGCTCGCCCAAGCCAGCGAGGTGCGCGGCAAGAGTAAGCTCTTTTTCGATTACCACGGCTCGGGTCTGGGCAATGGACCTTTTGTCGAACTCGCCGATGGCTCGGTGAAGCTGGATCTCATCTGCGGCATCGGGCCGATGTTCTTCGGCCACAGCGATCCGGAGTTGACGCGCATCGCCATGCGGGCCGCGATGAGCGATCTCGTCCTCCAGGGCAACCTGCAGATGAACGAAGACTCGACGCAGTTCTCGAATCTGCTCGTTGAAGAAGCGTCTCGCTGCAGTCGGTTGGCGCACGTATTCCTGACCAACTCGGGCTGCATGGCCAATGAATCAGCGCTGAAGATCTGCTACCAGAAGCATGCGCCCGCCAGCCGCGTCATCGCGTTTGAGAACTGCTTCATGGGCCGCAGCGTAACCATGAGTCAGATCGGCGACAACGCCGGCAATCGCGCCGGGATTCCGCTCTCCACGCTGGTCGACTACCTGCCCTTCTACGACGCAGAGCGCGGCGAGGCCTCGACGCGCGACGCTCTGGCCCGTCTCGACCGGCTCATCGAACGCTACCCCGGACAGCACGCGTGCATGATCTTCGAACTCGTCCAGGGCGAGGGCGGCTTCAATCCAGCGCCGCGCGAGTTCTTCGTCGCCCTCATGGAGCGGTGCAGGAAAGCCGGCATCGCCGTGTGGGTCGATGAAGTGCAGACCTTCGGCCGCACGGGCGAAATGTTTGCGTTCGACCTGCTCAAACTCGGCGAGTACGTGGATGTGTGCACGATCGGCAAACTGAGCCAGATCTGCGCATGCCTCTATTCGAAAGACTACAACCCCAAGCCCGGCCTGCTCAGCGGCACGTTCGTCGGCTCGACCGTGGCGATCCAGGTGGGCATGCACATTCTCGACACGTTGCGCAACGGAAACTACTACGGCGCGAACGGATCGATCGCGCAACACCACCAGCGCTTCGTGGCAGGCATCGAAGGCATCGCCTCGCGCCACCCGGAGTGGTTCGGCCCGATTCTCAGCCCCGACGACACGGCGATGAAGCACATAAAAGTTGCCGGCGGCCTGGGCGGAATGATGCGATTCACGCCGTTCGGCGGCCGCAAAGAGCCGGTGAACAAGTTCATGTACAACCTCTATGACGAGGGTGTGCTGTCGTTCTACTGCGGCCACGGGCCGTACCACATCCGCTTCCTGCCCCCGCTGGGCGTGATGAAACTTCAGCAGTGGGACGCGGCATTCGAGGTCGTTGAGCGGGCCCTGGCGCGCACGTTCGAAGAGATCAGCCGCAAAGAGGCGCCAAAGGCGCAGAATTGAGCCGAAGCGGCCGCGGATAATCGCCCACGCGGCGATTTCGCCGATAGAAGACGAATTCCCTGACTTGCTCTTATGACTCTTGAGCCTTTACGCGGCTGACCGAGCCGCCGGACCTGCCCGCCATGTACGTCATCCGTCAAGCCCGGCCCGATGATGCCTCCATCCTGCTCAAACTGGCGCGGATGGTGCACTTCATCAACCTGCCGGCCGATCCCGAAATCATCGCCGACAAGATTCGCCGCTCGCAACTGAGTTTCGAAGGCGCGATCACGGACCTGACGCGCGCCATCTACATGTTCGCCATGGAGGATGACACCACCGGGAACCTGCTGGGCACGTCGCAGATCATTCCGCAGATCGGGACGCCCGAAGCGCCCAACACCTACTTCCAGGTCCGCAGCCGCACGATGTACGCCGACGACCTGCAGCAGGGCATGACGCACACGACGCTCCAACTCGGCGCCGTGACAGACGGCCCGACCGAAGTCGGCGGACTCATCCTCGCACCGAGTTATCGCGGGCATCCGGCCCGGCTCGGCAAGACGCTTTCGCTCATCCGGTTCCACTACATGGGCCTCTACCCGGAGCGGTTCCGCGAGGAACTGCTCGCCGAGATGATGGCGCGACTCACGCCCGAGGGCACCAACGCCTTCTGGGAACACCTCGGCCGCCGGTTCATCAACCTCACGTACACGGAGGCGGATCGGCTCTCCTCGCGGTCCAAAGGGTTCATCCTGAAACTCATGCCCCACGAAGAGATCTACGTGACGATCCTGCCGCCCGAGGCGCGCATGCTCATCGGCAAAGTCGGCAAGGACACCGAGCCCGCCAAGGCGATGCTCGAACGCATGGGCTTCAAGTACGAAGATCACATCGACCCCTTTGACGGCGGTCCGCACCTGCACGCGAAGACCGCGGATGTTTCCGTCGTGCGCGACACGAAGCGCCTGAAACTCGGCAAGGCGTGCACGAAGGCGCAGGCCAAAGGCGAAGCACTCGTAAGTTTCGAAAGCGAGGACGGCTTCCGCGCCGTCGCAACGAGTGCGATGCTCAGCAGCGACGGCAAGTGCGTCCGCATTCCCCGCGACGAAATGAGGGCCATCCGCGCCAGCGAAGGCGATCGCGTCGGCTTCACGCCGCTGAGCAAAGGCGAGCGCAAGCGCGGCGGGCAACGCAAGCGAGCCTGAGCGTCCGCATCGCCGCACTTGAAGCAGAGTTCTCTGCCGGGCTTGCGGTCATACGATCGTCCATGGTTCACTCTTCACTGCTCGAGCGGGCCCCGGCGAACTACATCGACGGACGGTGGATCGAACTGGCCGCGGGCGATGGCATCACCTCGACGAATCCCGCAGCGCCCGATGAGATCATCTGGCAGGCCGCGTCGAACATCGCGCATGTCGGCGAGGCGGTCGCGGCGGCGCGGCGGGCGGCGCCGGGCTGGGCGCAGCTGTCCATCGCCCGGCGGCACGAATACCTCCGCCGCTACCAGCAGGTCGTCAAGGCGCATCTTGATCGCATCGCGGGACTGATCTGCGACGAGAGCGGCAAGACCATGGCCGAGTCGCGCTTTGAAGCGAACGCCCTTATCGGCAAGGTGGACATCACGCTCGATACAGACGGCGCGCTCGGCCGCATCACCGACTTTGAAGTGCCTGTCAGCGCGACGCGGCGTGGAATCAACCGCTTCAAGCCGCACGGGGTCATGGCCGTCGTCGGCCCGTTCAACTTTCCCGCCCACCTGCCCAACGGCCACTTCATTCCGGCGCTGGCCGCGGGCAACACGATCGTCTTCAAGCCCAGCGATAAGACGCCCGCCGTCGGACAGGCGATCGCCGAAGTGTGGCACGAAGTTGGTCTGCCGCCGGGCGTCTTCAATCTTGTGCAGGGCGCCGCGGATGTCGCTTCGACGCTGGTGGGCCACGAGGGTATCGACGGCATTCTCTTCACCGGCTCGTGGGGCGTCGGCCGGCGCATTCTCGAAGCCAACCTCGATCGGCCGGGGCGCATCGTCGCGCTGGAGATGGGCGGCAACAACGCGGCCGTCGTCCTGGACGACGCCGATCTCCGCCAGGCGGTGATCGAGTGCGTGCGGGCCGGCTTTGCGACCACGGGGCAGCGCTGCACCTGCACGCGGCGGGTGATTGTGCACGAAAGGATCGCCGATCGATTCCGCCGGGCGTTTGTCAAGGCGGCGCGCAGCCTGACGATCGGGCCCGGCCGCAGCGAGCCGGGAGCATTCATGGGCCCGGTCATCAGCGAGGCGACCGTGCGGGCGGTGATTGACTTTCAGAAGCGCCTGGTGCAGCGCGGCGGGCAGATCCTGCTCGAAGCGCGCAAACCTGACCTCCCGGGACACTTCGTCTCCCCGGCGATTGTGCAGGTGGACGGCGCACAATACAGGCCCGGCGACGCCGAGCACGATTGCGAGGTCTTCGGCCCGCTCGTGCAACTGAGCACCTGCCGCGATCTGGATCACGCCATCGCCCAGGCGAACGCGACTCATTACGGCCTGGCGGCGGCGATCTTCACGCGCGACGCCGAGGCGGCGGAGAGCTTCTTCTGGCAGGTGCGGGCCGGGTGCATCAATTGGAACACCGGCACGGCCGGCGCTTCGAGCAAACTCGCATTCGGCGGCCTGGGCCACAGCGGCAACCACCGACCGGCCGGGGCGTTCAGCGTGGACTACTGCGCGTACCCGGTGGCGGCCATGGTTGAATCTTCGAGCGAGGCGCCAGTCCCCGCCGGCATGGCTTTCGACGACGCCTGGCTGGACTGACATCGCGGTCCGCGCAAATAAGAAGACCCCGGCGAATTCGCCGGGGTCTGTGGCACAGGTACAGGATGCACGAGCGTCAGCGCGGGAAGTAGCCTTCCACGAGATTGCTGATGGTGCAGGTCGGCCTCTGGACCGCCTGGCCATAGCGGGTTTGATTGCGGAAGGCCGGCGGCACGCGGTGATCCACCACGACGTAGCCGTTCGCGTCCGCAACGCACCGGCCGAAGCGACGGGGCCGACGGAGTTCAATGTACACACCGGGGCACGCGCGAAGCTCACGTGAGCCGATTTCGCGATCCCAGAAGAAGTACACGAGCGATCCCGGCGTGAAGTTGAACGCCTCGAACACGTTGATGTACTCGGTCCGGTAGTAGGTCGGCAGGCAGAGGATCGGCCCATTGCTCGTCACGGGCTGGAAGAAGTTGTCCTGGATGTAATCCGCCAGGTCGCGACCGTTCTGCTGCGCGTTCTGGTTCGAGAACTCGTAGTGGATGCCGCCGTAGATGCGGCTGCGGCCGGCCTCTTCCGCGGCCTCGGTGAACGAGTCGTAGTACCGCGGAATGCCGGGCAGGGTATCGGAAACATCGACAAAGGACAGGTGATCGGTCCCGAACTCATTGGCCAGGATCTTGGCCGCGGCAGCACTGAAGGTGCTGTGGCCTGAGGTGTACTCAGGGAACGGCGGCGTCACGACGAAACTCGACCACGTGGGATCGGGCTCGGTCAGCGGATTGTTGTCCTGATCGGCGAGGGTGATGGCATGGAACGGGCGCCACAGGCTGTAGTTGTACTTGTTGTCCCAGCAGAGAATCGCAGCATCAGCCATCGCAACGTTCAACTTCGCGAACAGCAGCGCGTTCTTGCCCAGGCCGTAACCGAGCGATTCAGAGCAATTCTCCGCGATCATGTTCCAGTGGCCCGGCGGCGTGCAGGTGCCGGGGTTGTCGGACCAGAACAGCGCGATCTCGGACTGATCGGCGGTGCGGCTCTGGCTGTCCACGCGACCGAGATCCTTGACCTCGTTCACGTCGGTGCCGTATTGAACGCTGTCCAGCGCCGGCGGAGCCGGTGCCCGGAACTGCGAGCCGCTCGTCATTGCCCAAGGCGTGACCAGCGGCCACTGGGGCAGCAGAGCGGGAGCGTAGTTGGGAGGCGTCGGCCGCCACTGCCCGGGCAGCGTGCCGGGCGTGTATTCGACATGGCGATCCCAGCCATCATTGGCGCGCAGGTCAATGATCTGCTGCGCAACGTACTCACCCAGCGCGATGCCATCGGTCTTCGCCGGGCTGTCGGCTACGGTCTTGAGCGACTCATAGAGATGGAAGTCGAAAAACTCCACCTGATCCGGATAGAGGCTGACGAGCACGTTGTAAGCCGCCGTCGCAGCGGCCGCCTCGCGCGAGGTGTTGTACGCCGGCTGCGAGACCACGAAGTATGGCTCGTGCGCGCCGTCGATGGCATTGACGGCGTCGTAGATCGCCACATGCATCATCGCCAGGGCGCGGGTCGCCATGGGCGGGTTGGTGCGCGTCTCACGGATGGTGTCGATCGCGACGCGATTCCACCGAATGACCAAGTCCGTCCCGCCGAAGCAAGGAGCGGCGGCGCCGACGGCGGCAACAACACAAAACAACAGCTTTTTCATCTTCTGACTCCCCTCATCTCTGAGACTTTGTCTAACCCTGAGCCAACGATTGCAGGAACCTCGCCGCGGCTTGACCGTCCCGCGCGATGCTCCCGCATCATTTCCAATTCCGCAATCTGACGCTATAAGGATGCGTCAAACTGCACAAAAGTCAAGGCTAAACAGCCGTACCGGACGAAAAACTCCTCTGAAAAGTCCATTTCGGGGAATTGGACCCCATCTTTTCGGACACAGACGCGAGCGGTTCCCAACAAACTGCTGACTTCCGCCCCGCCGACACGCTAGCCTATCCCCATGGCCGAACCGCCCAAAACCCGCCTGCCCAATGCCCGCCAGTTTCCCCGTTTCGCGGGTATCTCCACGTTTTGCCGCTTCCCGCTGATCGAAACACTCGAAACGCCTCCCGACTGGGCGCTGTACGGCATTCCCTTCGACGGCGGTGTGACTTATCGGCCCGGGGCCCGGTTCGGGCCGCGGGCCATCCGCGAGCAGTCCGCCTACGTCAAGCCCTACCACCTGGAACACGATCTGAATCTCGCCGAACGGCTCAGCATGTGCGACGCCGGCGATGCGCCGGTGCGGCCGTACTCGACGCGCGAGACCCAGCAGGCCGCGTGCGATTTTGCACTGGGGCTGGGCGATGCGAGCACGAGGCTGCTGGCGGTGGGCGGCGACCATTCGATCGCTTTGGCCAATCTGCGCGCCACGCAGCAACGTCACGGAGGCGGGCGCCCGCTGGCGGTGCTGCACTTCGATTCTCACCTCGACACCGTCGATGTCGCGTGGGGCGAAAAGTACACCCACGCGTCGCCGTTCATTCGCGCCATCGAAGAAAACCTCATCGACCCCAGGCAAATGCTCTCCGTGGGCATCAAGGGACCACTCAATACCGCAACCGATCTCGACTACGGCCGCGCGCAAGGCATCGAACTCGTCACCTGGGCCGATTGGAAGCATCGCAGCGGCGTCGAGCGCATCGAACGTTTCCTCGAGCGGCTGCGCCAGAGCGGCGATCCGGTGTATCTCACCTTCGACATCGATTCGGTCGATCCGGCCTACGCGCCCGGCACCGGCACGCCGTCGATCGGCGGCTTCACCTCGGCCGAAGCGCTCGATCTGCTTCGCACCTGCCGGGGCGTGAATCTCGTCGGCGCCGATGTGGTCGAAGTGCTGCCCGCGATGGACCCGGCCGGCATCACCGCGCTGCTCGCGGCCCACATCATCTTCGAAATCCTGTGCATCGCGGCGTAGGCGGATTCAGTTCGCAACAAAGTTGAGCAGGCGATTGGGCACGTAGACCACCTTGCGGATCGTCTTGCCCGCCAGCAGTTCGGCGATGCGCTCGTTGGCCAGCGCCGCGGCACGGGCCGCCGCTTCGTCGGCCCCGTTGGGCACCGTGACCGTCGCGCGCAGCTTGCCCATGATCTGCACGGGGATTTCGATCTCATCATCACGGAGCCACTTCGACTCGGCGACGGGGAACGGCTCGTACATCACGTCGCTCTCGTGCCCCAGCCGCTCCCACAGTTCGGCGGCCAGATGCGGCACGAACGGCGCGAGCATCTTCACCAGCGCCTCGGCCACTCCGCGCGGCAGCGCCTCCAGCGGCACCAGCGCGTTGTTGAACTCGATCAACGCCGCAATGGCGGTGTTGAATCGCAGGTGGCGCATGTCTTCATCCACCTTGGCGATCGTCTTGTGCAAGGCGCGGAGGATCTCATCGCCCGGCGGCGCATCAGTCACCTTCCACGCGCCGGATTCGGCATCGATGAAGTTCCGCCAGACGCGCTGCAGAAAGCGATGCGACCCGATGATGTCGCGCGTGTTCCAGGGTTTGCTCTGCTCCAAGGGGCCCATGTACATCTCGTAGAGGCGCAGCGTGTCGCAGCCGTACTCGGCGAAGATGTCATCGGGCGTGAGCGCGTTCTTGAGGCTCTTTCCCATCTTGCCGTATGAGCGGGTGACTTCCTTGCCGTTGTAGAAAAACTTGCCCTCGCGCTCCTGCACCGCTTCGGCAGGAACGTACACGCCGCGCTCGTCGGTGTAGGCGTAGGCCTGGATGTAGCCCTGGTTGAAGAGCCGGCCGAAAGGCTCGGGCGTGCTCACGTGGCCGAGATCGAAGAGCACCTTGTGCCAGAAGCGCGCGTAGAGCAGGTGGAGCACCGCGTGCTCGACGCCGCCCACGTAGAGATCGACGCCGCCGATGTGATGGATCGCGGGGTTGAAGTGCGTCGCGCTGCATACGCCGCCCCCGCGCGGACTGAGCATCCAGTAGCGCTCGATGTCGGGATCAACGAAGTGCTGACCGTCGTTCGGATCGAGGTAGCGCAGGTAGTACCAGCACGAGCCGGCCCACTGCGGCATGGTGTTCAGTTCGCGGCGATACGGCTTGCCGTCGATCTCGACGTCGATCCACTCCTTGGCGCGGCCCAGCGGAGGTTGCGGCGGAGCATTCGGATCATCGCTCGCGGCCGGAGTGAAATCATCCAGCGGCGGCAGTTCGACGGGCAGCGCACTCTCGGGCAGCGCGATCGGTTGACCGGCGCTGTCGTAGACGATCGGAAACGGCTCACCCCAGTAGCGCTGACGCGAGAAGAGCCAGTCGCGCAGTTTGTAGTTCGTCGTGCCTTCGCCGTGGCCGTGCTCCTCGAGCCAGGCGATCATCTTCTGCTTGGCTTCAGGCGTCTCGCACCCATTGAGACTGACTTGGTCGTTGGCGGAGTTGATTGAAGCCCCAGATCCGGCGAACGCCGAATCGGTAATCCTGAAGAGCAGTTCATCCCCTGCAGACTCATAAACCTTCGCACTGGTGTTGGCGCCTAACCCGTCCTCTGTCACTTCATGGAATTCACCAACGTGCGCGGAGATCCACTCAGCGTCGGGGCGAACCACCGGCCGAATCGACAGGTTGAATACCTCTGCAAACTCGAAATCCCGCTGGTCATGCGCCGGTACGGCCATGATCGCGCCGGTGCCGTAGCCCATGAGCACGTAGTCGGCGATGAAGATGGGAATCGGTTTGCCTGTGGCGGGATTGATGGCATGCGAGCCGATGAAAACCCCGGTCTTCTCCTTCGCATCCGCCTGCCGCTGCACCTCGGACTTGCTCTGGGCGAACCGGCGGTACGCGATGACAGCGTCGCGCGGCGCGGCTGCGGGCGGTGCGCCCTTCCACGCCTCGCGCGTCTCCGCCGGCCAGGCGTCCGCGATCAACTCATCGACCAAGGGGTGCTCGGGCGCGAGCACCATGTACGTCGCGCCGAAGAGCGTGTCGGGCCGCGTGGTGAAGACGCGAATCGCGTGCGGCTCGGCCTTGCCTGATGCCTTGGCGCCTCGATCCCTCGACGCCTCGAAGTCAATAAACGCGCCCTCGCTGCGGCCGATCCAGTTGCGCTGCATCAGTTTCGTCGACTCGGGCCACGCGAGCGGCTCGAGGTCTTCGAGCAGACGCTCGGCGTACGCGGTGATGCGCATCATCCACTGCTTCATCGGCCTCTTGTAGACGGGATGGTTGCCGCGCTCGCTGCGGCCGTCGGCGGTGACCTCTTCGTTGGCCAGCACCGTG
This sequence comes from Planctomycetota bacterium, assembly GCA_963205185.1. Taxonomy (GTDB): domain Bacteria; phylum Planctomycetota; class Phycisphaerae; order Phycisphaerales; family UBA5793; genus UBA5793. The sequence goes on from CAUJHZ010000046.1 coordinate 92,249, forward strand.
CCCAGCGCGGGGCACCAGTTCACCGGCACCTCGGCGAGGTAGGCGAGACGGTGCGCATCAATCACACTTCGTTTCGCGTCTTCGCTCAGGCTCTGCCAGCCGCCCAGATCGCCGGGGACGCTGCGCCGGCCGGATTCGAACTCGGCGATGAGTTCGTCGATCGCTCGCGCGCGACCGCTGGTCCCCGCCGGGTTGGTCGCGTCCGCGTCGTACCACGAGTTGTAGATCTGGAGGAAAATCCATTGCGTCCAGCGATAGAACGACACATCGGTCGTGGAGACCGAGCGCGTGGGATCATGCGCCAGGCCGAGGCGTCTGAGTTGGGCCCGCATCGTCGCGATGTTGCGCTCAGTCGTGAGGCGCGGATGCACGCCATGCTCGACGGCAAACTGCTCTGCGGGCAGGCCGAATGCGTCGTAGCCCATGGCGTGCAGGACGTGGTGGCCCTTGGCGCGCAGGAAGCGCGCGTAGATGTCGGTGGCGATGTAACCCAGCGGATGGCCCACGTGCAGCCCGACGCCGCTGGGATAGGGAAACATGTCGAGAATGTACTGCTTGGGCCTGCCGGCGAACGGCTCGAAGCCCGGCTCACCTGGATTGGGCGTGACGAACGAGCGCCGCTGCTCCCAGCGCTGCTGCCACTTGGTTTCGATGGCGCCGGCCGCGGCCGCGTCGTAGCGATGGCCGGTTGATTCGCCGGCGGCTCGAGATGGAGTGTCAGTGGTCATCGAGGCGGCTCTCCCGGCCCTTGGGCCGCCATCGGCCCGGGCCGGTCATTGCAGTTCCAAAAACACAACGGCAAGGGTAGTCCGACAGGATGCGCCGAGCCGCCAAATCCTGTGACCTCAGGCGCCGCCTGTGGGCGAAACGAACATCTTGCGCGCCTCGCCGGCGAGGTAGAACGAGCCGGTGATGCAGATGAGATCTTCGCGATTGACCGCCCGCCTGGCCAGGTCGAGGGCGTCGGACAGCGATGCGGCCGTCTGCGACATCTTGCCCGAGAGTTCGGCGAAGCGCTGGGCCAGGAACTCCGGATCGCGCGCCTTGGGATTGAGCCGGGTCCGCGTGAAGATGATCTTGTCGGCCCCCATCGCGACGGCCTTGAGCATGCTGTCCGCGTCCTTGTCGCGCCCGCAGCCGAAGACCACGACGAGCGAGTCGTAGCGCACGTGGGCCGGAAGGGTTCGCATCAGGGCGGCGATCGACAGCGGGTTGTGCGCGCCGTCGATGATGATGCGCGGATTGCTGCAGACCTGCTCCAGGCGGCCGGCGAGCGTGGTCTGCGCCAGTCCCTCGACGATCGCTTCTTCGGCCAGGGCGTCGCCGCGCTCGCGCAGGCAGTCAACCACCGCCAGAGCCAGGCCGCAGTTCAGCGCCTGGTGCTCTCCCTTGAGCGGCACGGGAACGTGGTCAAAGACCGTGCGCGGCGTTTCGAGGCAGATGCGGCTTCCCGGCCCGGCTTTCGCAGCGGTTTCGAAGCGACTGGTAAACTCGATCTCCTTTTCGAGGAATCGAATCGGCGCGCCCACGCTCTCCGCCACGTCGCGCAGTGCGGCCTCGGCTTCCGGATCCTGGGGCGTGCTCACTGCCGGCACGCCGGGCTTGAAGATGCCCGCCTTCTCGCGCGCGATCAGATCGAGCGTGTCGCCGAGGATCTCGGTGTGGTCGTAACTGATCTGCGTGATGGCGCAGACTTCAGGGGTGATGACGTTGGTCGCGTCCAGCCGCCCGCCGAGGCCGACTTCCATGATCGCCAGATCGACCGCCTGCTGGGCGAAGTGGAACAGCCCGGCCGCAGTGAGAATCTCGAAGAAGTGAAGCCGCTCGACGTTGGCCGCCTCGGCGGCCCGGGCCACCTCCGCCAGCGCCTGGCACAACTGGCCTTCGGAGATGTCGCGCCGGTCCACGCGAATGCGTTCGCGCACGTCGATGAGATGCGGCGAGGTGTACTGGCCGACCGTCCAGCCGCAGCCGCCCAGAGCCGCGGCGAGCATGGCGACGGTCGAACCCTTGCCCTTGGTGCCCGCGACGTGCACGGTGCGCAGGTGATCCTGCGGATCGCCAAGCTGCTTGAGAATCACGCGCGTGCGGTCGAGTCGAAACGCCTGCTCCGGCTGGGGGATGCGGTGGGTGCGTTCGAGATCGACGTGTTCAAAGAGCCAGCGCAGCGCGCCGGAGTAGGTTTCGAAAGATGCCCCGTGCACGTGCGGTTCCTGAAGTCGTCGCGGACTCGGCTTTCCCCCCGTCACCACGCGGGCATGGTACTGACGGCTTGGGGGTGGTCAAGAGACGTCCCGGTCGCCTGAAAAACGCCAGTCCCGCGGGTGCGCCGACCCGGCATCGTCCGACCGCGTACGATCGAGACCGCCGTTTTCTGCCGTCCGAGTTTGAAAGGCCGCCCACTCCATGAGTGTTGAAGAGATCAGGCACCACAGCAGTTTCGGCTACGAGTCGTGGCGCGTGCTGCGCATCGTCGGGGAATTCGTCGAGGGCTTTGAGACCCTGGCCAGCATCGGCCCGGCCGTGTCGATCTTCGGCTCGGCCCGGACTCCGCCCAGCGATCCGTGGTACCAGGAGGCGGAAAAGTGCGGTCGCCTGCTGGCCCAGTCCGGCACGGCGGTCATCACCGGCGGCGGGCCGGGCATCATGGAAGCCGCCAACAAGGGCGCCTGCGACGCCGGCGGCATCAGCGTCGGACTCAACATCACCCTGCCCATGGAGCAGGACCCGAACCGCTACCAGACGCACGAACTCACATTCAATTACTTCTTCTGCCGCAAAGTCATGTTCGTCAAATACGCCAAGGGCTTCATCATCTTCCCTGGCGGCTACGGCACGTTCGACGAGTTCTTCGAAGCGCTCACGCTCATCCAGACTTTCAAGATCGAGCCGTTCCCCATCGTCTGCGTGGGTCGGGAGTTCTGGACTGATCTCGTCGAGTGGATGCGCAAGACACTTGGCGAGAAGTTTCAGACCATCAGCCCGGAAGACATCGACCTGTTCAAAGTGACCGACACCGCCGAGGAAGCCGTCGAGATCGTTCAGGCGCACATCGCCGGCGAGGCGGTCACGGCGGCGGGCCTGCCGCAGTTTCCGGGCTCGGCGGGCGAGAAGTCCGCCGAGGGCACGCGCGTGGGCGTGGACAAGCACCACCACCGGCGGCCGAGGCGCAACGGCAAGAACCGGCCCGCCGACTGACTCTCGCGTGAAACCGGCCGCGCGCTGCGCCATATGAGCAGGAAGATGCGACCAACGCCCCGCAGCCGCCGCACATTCTCCCGCGCGCTTGCCATGGGTCTGCTTCTCAGCTGCTGCGCGGCGAGCAGCCTGAACGCGGCGACCGGGCGTCAGGACAATCCGCCCGAGACGATCGACTTCTCGAGCGCTGAGCCTGAGCAGGTCATCGAACCGACGGCCACCTGCGAGCTGCCAGCCGATGAATTCCCAGACCAGGTGATCGTCGATGGCGAGCGCCACGTGGCGTACGCAGCGACCGAGTACGTGGCGATCAATCTCTTCTCGGTGGCGGCGACGGTCTGGATCGAAGCGGTCGCGTTCGTGCTGGCCGGCTTGCTGCTCGTGCTGCTGCGAAGGACCTGGCGGCGGCCGCAGTCGCCCGGCAGCGCGTACTGCCGCCGGTGCAATTATGAACTGACCAACCTCGCGGGCTCCGTGTGCCCGGAGTGCGGCTCTGATGTGAGCGGTCGCGGCCGAATGCGCGGCCGCCGCCGCTGGCCGCGCGCGATGGCAACGGCTCTCCTGCTGCTGGCGGTGATCGCCGGGTACGCGCTGGGCTTCCGGCGCGTGCCGCGCCTCATCTGGCCGCAGCACTGGCCCGCGTGGTGGTCGAGTCGGATGGACAGGGTCGCCGAAGCGAACTCGAAATACCCCTGGCTCATCCAGCACAGCCGGGTGCTCTCGCGCCTCGTTCAGATCGACCTCGCGAGCGGTTCGGCGCACACCATCGCCACGGGCCATCATCCTGAAGCCGATCACATCAACGCACTGTTCCTGTCTGACGATGGCGGCAGGCTCACGGTATGGCGGGCCGGGCGAATCGAGACGCGCTCCGCGCCGGACTGGCACGTCGAAGCGAGCATCGACCTGCCGCACCTGCTCGATCGACACCGCTTGCTGAGTGTGATCGAGGTCCTGGCCGACCGCGACGGCGCCGAGCTGCTCGTGCTTGCCCGGGCGCTTGGCAGCGGCAATCGAGCCGACTCGCCGTGTGCCGGCATGCTCATCGACGCCCTTTCCGGCGAAGTGATCTGGCAACTGGAGGACTTCGCGGGCCAGAGTCTCACGTCGCTGCGCGCGGTGCATTCCGGCGACTTTGATCGCTTCATCCTCGCCGGCGATCTGCCGGCGACCGGGCAGACGGCGCTTTCCGAGTGGTATGTCAGTGGTGGCCAGCCCGTGCGCATGCGCCACTTCGACACCGCCGCGTACGTGCTCGGGCCGCGGCTGGCGCGCAGCGGATTCGGCCATCTCATCTGGGCGAGCAACATGGACAGTCTCGAAGCGTGGAACCTGCAGACCGAGCGCATCGAGAAGCGCATTACCCTGCCGGCCGCAACCTCGCTGCTCACTGCCTGGCCGGGGCAGACGCCCAGGCTGATCGTCACGATGCTCGACAAGGAAACGACCGTGTGGATCATCAACCCTGAAGCCGGTCGCGTGCTTGCGCGGCTGGCCGAGGCGCCGTCGCGCACGCGCGGCGTGCAGGTGCTGGGCGACGGGCAAACTCTGGCCCTCTGGGGATACGACGACAACCTCGGCGACAAAGTCGTGCTGCTCTTCGATGTTTCGAGTGTGGCGGGGAGCGGTGGCGCCGGCGATGCATCGCGCTAGTTGCCGCGCGGTGGCAGGGCCGTGGCGCCGCCGGCCGCGGCAGTGGCGAAGATGGCCGGAAAGCGCGCAAACCGGGCGTTGAACGAATCGCCGATGGATCGGGCGACGTGATCCGCGCTTTGAGGATCGCACAGCACGATGGCGCAGCCGCCGAATCCACCGCCCGTCATTCGTGCGCCCATGACGCCGCCGGCCGCGCCGAGCTGGCGGGCGGCCGCCACGATGCAGTCCAGTTCCGCGCAGGAGACTTCATAGCGATCGCGCAATGAATCGTGCGAGGCGTACATGAGTTGGCCGAATTCGTCCAGTCGTCTGCTCCGCAGCGCTGCCACCGCGTCGAGCACACGCTCGTTTTCGGTGACCACGTGTTCGGCTCGCCGGCGAATCAGCGGATCAAGCCGCGCAGCGCAGAATGCGAGCATGGGTGCATCGACATCGCGGAGCGAGGTGATTGGCCGCCCCGTGAGCCTTGCAATGGCGGTGACGGCCTGCGCGCACTGCCGCCGGCGCAGGCCATACTCATTCGTCGCCAGGTCATGGTGCACTCCCGTGTCGATGACGAGCACGACGGCCCGATCGCGCGGCGGCATGGGCACGTGCTCAACCGCGCCGCTTCGGCAGTCGAGATGGAGGCAATGATCGGAGCGGCCCATGATCGAGGCACTCTGGTCCATGATGCCGCACGGCACGCCCGCGAACTCATGCTCGACGCGCTGGCACAGCAGCGCCTTGGCGCGCGGCTCGAGGTGCTGGCCGCTCACCTGCTCAAGCAGCGTCGCCAGCGACACGCACAGAGCCGCGCTGCTGCTCAGGCCCGAGCCGACGGGCACGGTGCTGAAAATCACCGCGTCGATGTTGGGCAATGCAGAGCCGAGGTTCTGGAACTGCCGCACGGCGCCGCGCACGTAGTTCGACCAGCCGCGGCCGACTCGTTCGATCGGCTGCGCGAAATCAACGTGCAGCGCTTCCTCCTGCGCCATGCTGAAGATGGTGGAGCGACCGCCATCCGACAGGTCTGCGGCAACAGTGCACCAGCGCTCGATCGCCATGGGCAGGACGTGGCCGTCGTTGTAGTCGGTGTGTTCGCCGATGAGATTCAGCCGTCCCGGCGCCGCCGCCATCCAGCGCGGTGAGCGGCCGAAGCGCAGAATGAAGGCGTTGGCAGCCTGATCGGCAAGGGATTCGAGATTCGGCGACGCGGCGAGCGACATGGGGCAACTCCAGCACGCCGGCCGTGCCGAGTCAACCGCCGATCGCTCGCGACCCGCCGAGGCCGCTTCGATACAATGCCGCCGGATGCCCGAGATTCGCTCACTCGATCCACTGCTGGTGAACCAGATCGCGGCCGGGGAGGTCGTCGAGCGCCCCGCGTCCGTCGTCAAGGAACTCGTTGAGAATTCCATCGACGCCGGCGCGCAGCGCATCCGCATCGAACTCGAGCAGGGCGGCATCGAGCGCATCGAGATCGTCGATGACGGCTGCGGCATCAACGCGGACGAGTTGCCCCTGGCTGTGGCGCCCCACGCAACGAGCAAACTCTCGCGGGCCGAAGACCTGCACGCCATTGCGACGATGGGTTTTCGCGGCGAGGCGCTGGCGGCGATCACCTCGGTGAGCCGATTTTCCATCATCAGCCGCGCGACCGGCCAGGCCAGCGGCGCCCGGCTCGACGGCGAAGGCGTTTCCCTCGCCACCCCCGCTCCCTGCGGCTGCCCGCCGGGCACAAGCATCATCGTTCGCAATCTCTTCTTCAACACGCCGGCGCGGCGGAAATTTCTGCGCACGGTGCAGACCGAATTCGGTCACATCTCCGATCTCGTCGGCCGATTGGCGATGAGCCACCCGGCCCTGGGTTTCGTGCTCGTGCACGACGGCCGAACCTTGCTTGACCTGCCGCCCCAGCAGTCGCCGCGCCAGCGCATCATCGAAGTGCTCGGCAGGGAACTCGAGAGCGAACTGCTCGAAGTGAGCCTCGATAACGCGGCCATCGAGCGGCCCATCACGGTGTGGGGCTTTGTCGGCACGCCTTCGGTCGCGCGGAGCAGCGCGCGCTTTCAGCACTTCTTCATCAACGGCCGATTCGTGCGCGACAAGACCATCGCGCACGCGCTCAAGGAGGGCTACCGCGGCCTGCTCGATCCCACGCGCCTGCCCTTGGCGGTGCTCTACATTGAAATGGATCCGGCGATGGTCGATGTCAACGTGCACCCGACCAAGGCTGAGGTGCGCTTCCGCGAGACGCAGTCGATCCACGGGCTCGTGCTTACGGCAGTGCGGCAGCGGCTGCTGCTGGCGGATCTGACGCCTGATGCGAGCATCGCGCCCTCGCGCCCGCCCTTCGCCTGGCCGGGCAGCGAAGCGCCGGTCGTCTCGACGCAGCCCAGCGCCGCGCGCGCCTTCGTCGAGCATTTCCGGCAGCTCGACCCCGTGCAGCGCGGATTCGCCTACCAGGAGATTCGCGAGGCGCTCAAGCAAGACGGCGTCGATGAGCCCGACATCTTCGGCTCAGCGCCGGCGGCGACCAACGGGTCGGCGACGCACACGGCGGTGCGCATTCTGCAGGTGCATTCGAGTTACATCGTGGTCGAAGACGCCGAGGGGCTGAGCATCATCGACCAGCATGCATTGCACGAGCGCGTCATGTTCGAGGAACTCAAGTCCCGCGTGCTCGTGGGGAGCCTCGAATCGCAGCGCCTGCTCATGCCGGCGGTGGTCGAGGTCCGGGCCGAGCAGATGGATCTGCTCGACACGCTGGCGGGGCTGCTGGAGAAGATCGGCGTGCAGGCCGAGCCGATCGGGCCGCGCTCGATTGCGGTGCATGCTTTTCCGAGTTTTCTGTTTGAGCGGCGCGTCGATCCCGTCGTGTTTCTGACGGAACTGTTCGACCGCGCGGCTGAAGACGGCTTCTCGCCGGAGGATGAGGCGGCCCTGCACGAGGTGCTCGACATGATGAGCTGCAAGGCCGCGGTCAAAGCCGGCGATCGGCTCAGCGAAGCCGAACTGCTCGAACTGCTCCGCCGACGCGAAGCCATCGAGCGCGGCGGCAGTTGCCCGCACGGCCGGCCGACGACCATCCGCATGACGCTGCGCGACCTCGAGCGGCAGTTCGGCCGGCGGTGATCGGGGTATTGTTCAGCGGCGACGGGCAGGCCGGACACTGAATTCGTTTGGAGCATCACAAGGAGTTCACATGTCACGGCTGATGCGAATGTCTCTCCTGGCCACGGCCATCAGCAGCGCCTGGCCCGCCGCCACCTTCGCGCAGGGCGAAGCGGCCGCCAAGGCGACCGAGACATCGTTCGCGGCCGCGTTCTTCCTGTCGCGCGGCTCGATCTTCGGCACGGCCATCATCTGGTTTCTGCTGGCTCTGTCAGTCTTCAGCGTCGGCCTGATGGGCTACATGTGGGTGATCAACCGCCGCATCCACATTCTGCCCGAAGGACTGGCCGAACGCTCGCGCCAGCTCATCCAGACGCAGCAGTACCGCGAATTGCTCGGCCTGCTCTCGGCCGATGTGAGCTATTTCGGCAAGGTGCTGGGCGCCTCGCTGCAGGAGTCATCGCACGGCTTTGGCGCCATGATCCGCGCGCTCGAGCAGGCTGCCGACGAGCACACGACCCGCCGCCTGCGCCAGATCGAGATTCTCAACGTGATCGGCAACGTGGCCCCCATGATCGGGCTCTTCGGCACGGTGTACGGAATGATTCTCGCCTTCCAGAGCATTGTTGCCGCGGGAGGCCGGCCGAGCCCCGTCGAACTCGCAGCCGGCATCGGCACCGCGCTGGTGACGACGTTCTGGGGGCTGATCATCGCCATTCCATCAGTCGCGGTTTACGCGCTCATCCGCAATAACGTCGATGCGCTCACGAGCGAGGCGATGCTCGAAGCCCAGGACCTCGTGAACCGCTTCCGCCCGAGCCAGGCGGCGCCGCCGGCCGCTTCACCCGCGCCGCCGGCGCGACTGAACCGGCCGAGCGCGCCCGGCGGTGCAGCGGGCCCGAGCGCCTGAGATCTGCATGCCACGCGCCCGCGCCATTCAACCCGGTGCCGCCAAGGTTCGCATGAACCTGACGCCGATGATCGACATGACGTTTCTGCTGATCGTGTTCTTCATTCTGACGTCGCAGATCAGCAACGTGGAGGTGGCCGAGGAGATCGACCTGCCCGAGCCGCACGAGTCCGTCGCCGCCGCACCGGCCGAAGAGCATCGAATGGTGATCAACCTGATTCCCGACGCGGAGAACCGTTCGCGCGTGGCGTCGATGCGGCTTGGCTTTCGCACCCTGGCCGCCGACAGCGCCGGGCGTCGCGCGCTGCGCGATGAGCTTCTCGCCGCGGTGGCCGCCGACCCGAGCCTCAAGGTGGACATCCGCGCCGACCGCCAGGCCGCTTACAGCGAGGTATACCCGATCCTGCGCCTGGCTTCGGCCAGCGGCGCCCGGCGCGTGGACCTGGTCGTGGCGGCTACGCTCCACGGCGCCGGAACGCAGGAGGTGCAGCCGTGAGCAGCCCCTCGAACAGAGGCGCCGCCTCGGTCGAACCGGGTCCAGCGGCGAGCCCGGCCGACGCGCTGGGTGGGTACCACCGCCCGCTGTCGCGGCGTCATCGCGTCGAGTCGGATCTTCGGCTCAATCTCGTTTCGATGATCGACGTGGTTTTTCTGCTGTTCATGTATTTCCTGCTCACGGCGAACTTCACGCTCGGCGAAGAAGTGTTTCTCATCGACGTGCCGCAGAGCAAGCAAGCGGGATTTGACGATCCTTTCGAGTTGCCCGACCGGCCGCTGAGCGTGCGCATCGCGACGATCGGCCCGGGCCCGGGCGACTGCAGCATCCGCATCGATCTGCCGGGCCTCGAGCCCACGCCGGACTTCGAGTCGCTCTACCGGCGCCTCATCGACCACCAGGTGCGGCCGGGCAATCTGACCGGGCTGTTCATGCCCGACAACCCCATTCACATCGTGCCCACCGCCGGCACGCGCTGGGAGCACGCGGTGGAAGCGCTCAACGCGTGCCTGCGCGCCGATTACACCAGCGTCCGCCTCATTCAGCCGGGCTCGTAAGTGGGATCGAATAAAAAGGGGCGCCGCCGGCCTGAGCCGGTTGCGCCCCGAGGGTGTCACTTCAGCCGCGAAGGTGACTCGATCACGGCTCGGGCCGGCGATCAAGCGTCAGGCGGATGCCCGCAGCGCGCAGGAAGTTCACCTGCTGATCGCCGGGCAGCGTGTCGATGCGATCGACAACGAGCGCCACGCCGTTGTTGCTCCGCGGATTGTCGAACCAATCGCGCACCACGTCGAGCAGGTCCTCGCTGTGGCCGAAACTCACCGGCGCCTGCGGCGGCAGGGGAACCGTGCGGATTTTCGGATGCGACGCCTGCCAGATCACGTGTGGCGGCAGGTCGAGTGCGCCCAGCGCCGAGGATGACCAGTTCGACCACGGGTTGCGATTCCATGCGCCGTTGACCCGGTGCACGGTGATCAGCCCCGTCTCCTGGTCTTCGACCGGGTAGAGCGGATCACTGCTCGGCCGGGAGTCTTCCTTGAACGCGACCACGAGCTGCGCGTCGGTTACGTCGTCGATCGTGAAGCCTTCGGGCATCACGCCGTTGACGTTGAACTTGAGGAACGCGCGGTATTCCTTGGCGTTGCCGCCCACGTCCATGTGACCCAGCGTGAGCGGGCCATTGACGATCGAATTGCCGCCCGTCAGCACCAGCGTGGCCGAGAGCGGCAGGTCGATGACGCGCACGTCAGGCGAAAACTCGCCTTCATCCAGCAGCACGAGCACTTCGCTCTGCAGTGCGTTGTAGGCATTCTGCTGGCTGCTGTTCATCTGCTGGCCGACAAGGTCGTTGACCCGGTCGGGATCGCTGGCGAGGTCGTAGAACTCCTGCTCGCCGGTCAGTTCGCCTTCTTCGACGTAGACGACCAGCACGTACTGCCGCGTCGAGTCGAAGTGTTCGACGGTGTAGCGCGAGAGCGTGCCGGGATCGAACGCGACAGACAAGGCCGACGGCCAGTAATCCACGATCTTGTCGCGCATGTCGTAGTAGGCGGTGGCCTGCTCGTGATTCATGCCGGTGGCGACGAGGTTGTTGTTTTCGCCGGGGTCGGCCAGCAGGTCGTAAAACTCATCCTCCGTCATGTCGTCGAGTTGAGCGCCGCCGGAGTTGCAGATCAGCTTGTACTGCTCGCCCACGAAGGCGACGCGCTGGATCTGCTGGTAGTTGCCGTTCTGCATCACGGCGTCACCGAGGCTGAGCAGGCTGTACTGCCGCCGCGGCAGCGAGTTGGGCGCCGCCCAGCCGATCGAGTCGGCAAAGCTCATGCTCTGCCGCGGGAACGAACCGTTCGGGTTGTCGCGCACGTTGCCGGGCGCGCCGATGATGTCGCAGATCGTGTCGTAGTAGTCCACGTGCATGATCTGCCGTTCATCGGCGATGGGCGTATTGAGGTTGCGCGGCACGTTTTCGCCCAGCACAAACGAAGGCACCCGAATCCCTCCCTCATAGAGCGAGTTCTTCGACCGCTGCCCGGTTGCTGAAACGAGCGGGTCGGTACCGTTGTCGCCAAGGAAAAAGACGACGGCGTGGCTGTCGGGGTCGTAGAAATCGTTGGACTGGATCACGCCGAGATTGCGCAGCATGCGGCGGATGACCGTGTCGAGCGCCTCGATGTTCTGGGCGAAGCGGGCAGAGTTGGTATTGCCAAGCGAACCCGTCAGCGGCGTGAGGCTCGGATCGACCGCCCACCAGTTGCGGCCACTGCTGTCGGTGTCGCGGCGGTGGGGCACGATGGTGTGGAAGAACAGCGCGTAGGGCTTGCCTGCATGCTCGGGCGCGCGATTGAGCACCGCCTGCTCTGCGAATTGCTGGGCGCGCACGACGTGCTCATCGCCCACGGCATCGGGATTGTCCTCGTTGAGGTAAGCCGCCCAGTCGTAGAAGACGTCGAAGCCCTGCTGCGTTGGCAGTTCGCCGCGCGACGCGTCGTAGCCGACGTGCCACTTGTCGATAAGCACGGTGTAGTAGCCGCTGTCGCGCAGCACCTCGGCGATGGTCCGCTCCTGGTTCTGCATCGAAAGCAGGTAGACGTCTTCGGGCAGTTCGTTGGTGTCGAGTTCGGCATCGCTCACCAGCGGCGGCGGCGTCATGCCGCCCGTCGCCCACCGGCCGATCACGCCGGGAACGCCCGCCGCCAGCGCGCTGCGGCCGGTCATGAGCGCTGCGCGCGTCGGCGAACAGTTCGGATTCACGCGGCAGTTGGTGAACGAAACACCCTGCTCGGCCAGACGCTCAAGCGTGGGCGTGGCGATGTTGGACTGCGCCTGCCAGTAAGGACCCTCGACCGCGTCCACTCCCTGGTCGTCGGTGAGAATGAAGATGATGTTCGGGCGGTTCTGTGCCAGTGCCGTCGACGCAAACAGCGCGACGGCGAGTGCGGAGCAACAACTCCGCATCGGTCCGAAAGCGGGAAGCATCACAAGTCTCCTTCGTTGAACTGAGGCGAAATGACGACGTGGCCTGAACATGAGCCACCGCGACTCATCTGTCACGCCGCCCCCCGGGAAGGCTGTGCCCAATTCAAGATAACGAATGCTCCGATAAAACGCAAGCGGTAAGATGGGAAAAATGCACAAATTCCAAAATTCCCTCACCTACCCTTGTGCCTCACGGACACCCGAACAGGTCAAATCTCCCCTGCTGGTCCTGATTTCGCTCTCCGTACCGCGTCTGGCTGCACGACGGAACTTCGCGAGTGCGATATCCTTGTGAGAGAGTCATGCCTCGCCGGCCCATTGTGCCACCGCTGCCGGCAGGCCGGGGAGGGGTCGCCATGAATCGTCGTTGGCTCAAGGTCGTCGGCGTTTCGGTTTTCCCGGTGCTGTGCAGCCCGCCCGCTCTGGCGCAGCCGCCCGGGGTCATCGGCTACGAAACCACGATCGTCCCCACGCTCCAAGGCCATCGATCGAGCAGCGCCATCGGGCTCGATGAGGTGGCGCGCGTCATCGGCCGCTCGACTCCGTTCAGCGGCGCTTCCACTCCGCTGGCCTGGGTGGACGGCCAGATCTTCGCCGTGCCCGCGCCGCCGAATCACCATGGCGCTGTCGTCAACGGCATCAGCCCCACCACCGGAATCATCGTCGGCTACGCGCTGGCCGACGCCAACTCGCTCGAGCAGGCCACGGCGTGGCGAATCGGCTCGGGCATTCACGTGCTTTCCAACCTTCCTGACACGATCGCCGGCATCGCGATGGCCGTCGAGGACACGCCCTGGCCGATGACGCGCATCGTCGGCCGTTGCGCCGCGTTCGGACCCGATTACGCATCGCTCTGGGTCAACGAGCACGTCATCGACATCGGCGGGATCTCCAGCGCGGCCAATGATGTCAACGAGGCGGATCAGATCGTCGGGTGGTGGCGCAACCAGATGGGAGCGTACCGGCCGGTGCTCTGGCAGAACTCCCAGCGCATTGATCTCGGTGGCGAACCGCCCGATGCATCCGGCGACGCGTATTCCATCAATGGCCTCGGCGAGATCGTCGGCCACCTCTCCGGACTCGGCCCCGTGCTCTGGCGCGATGGGCAGCGCGTGGCCCTGCCGGCCCCGAGCCCGTGCTGGACCATACCGCACGCAATCAATGACGAAGGCATCATCGTCGGCGAGTACAACATTGACGCCCAATGCCGGGCCGGCTACGAGCACGCCCTGCTCTGGACGCTCGACCAAGGTCAGTACATCGCGCGCGATCTGAACGAACTCAATGCGCTGCATCCCGAAATCGAGCTGACGCAGGCGTGGGACATCAACTCGGGCGGCCAGATCGCCGCAGTCGGCAAACTCTCCGACGGCAACCGACGCGGCGTGCTGCTCACGCCATATCACTTCACCCTCGACGCGCCCGCGCCGGGCATTGCCGGCCAATGGAACATGATCGTGGCGACTGGCGCCGAGCCGGGCGCCACGATCACACTCGTTTGGGGAACCTCGGACGGAGCGCGGCCGATCAACGGCGGCTGCGGCGGCGCCCCGATCCTGATCCGCAATCCGAAGATTGCCGGCACGTCGCGCGCCGACGCGAAGGGCAACGCGGAGTTTCGGATTCTGGTGCCGCCGCAGGGCAGCGGCGTGAGTGTGCGCTTTCAGGCGCTCAGTGCGTCGCGCTGCGAGGTCAGTCACGTTGTGGCGCACACCTTTGACTGAGGCGCCTACGGCTCGACTTGGGGCGAGATGGTGTTTGACATCACCGATGCGCCGCCGCGGGGACCGCGGCGAATGACGGCCTGGAAATGCAGTATGCGGCCCGCCGCTCCGGGCGGTACCTGCAGTTCGAATTCCGCATTGCCATCTGCGTCGGTCCAGCGCGCCGCTTGTTCACTCACAGGTGGAAGGAGCCGGAGTTGCAGCCCGCCCAACTGGGACACCTGGGGCCCTTCGCCCACTCCCTGAAGACTCATCAGCAAGTGAACGAACTCGTCTTGTTCCGCCCCAGTCACGGTAATCGCCGCCCCTGAGCCGGCGACGAAATTCGAATGCGTCAGAAAGATCGGGCTGCCGAAGAAGACATACGCACGCCCGGCGTCGGGTCCGCCGGCATCGTTGTAGACCGCTCCGACGGTGAAGTCGGCGAAGCCGTCTCCGTTCATGTCCCCGGCTCGGTTGATTGAATACCCGAACTGATCGCCTGCTGTTTCACCGGTCAGGCGAAGCAGTTGTTTTCCGGTGCGCCCCGAAAAAACGTAAGCGCGTCCGATTTCTGAGCCGCCCTCTCCGGTCGTCACGAACGGCGAACCGATGGCGAAGTCATTGAAACCGTCATGGTTGAGATCGCCCACCCCCTGTACGACGCGGCCGAGGCGGTCATTGGCGAGATCGCCGTCGTATCGATAGAGCAGTTCCCGCGATGCGCCTGAGTGAATGAAAACGCTGCCCGAACCGATCCCGTTGGCGTCCGCATAGGTCGCGCTCATGGCGATCTCAGGCACCTGGTCCCCGTTCAGATCTTCGAGAAACTTCACGCGGTGGCCGAGTTGGTCGCCGGCCCGCTCGCCGTCGAAAGTGCGGATCAGCGACCCGTCCAGACCTGAATAGAGATACACGCGACCGGCGTTCGGCTTCGCCGGAGAATAGTGCAGAGAGCCTATCAGCACATCGGTGCGGCCATCGCCGTCGACGTCGAATTCGCCCGCGACGCGCTCGCCGAGCGCATCGTCTGCGTTCTCGCCGACGTAGGAGCGAATGAGTTCGCCCGTCCGTCCCGAGTAAAGGTAGACTTTGCCGGCGCCGGGGCCCGCTTCGCCGTTGCCCGGCGCGGCAATGGCGACGTCCGGCCGACTGTCGCCATCGACATCACCCAGGGGCGCGGCGCGAAAGCCGAAACGATCGCCAGCCACTTCGCCGAACCACTCGTGGATAAGCGCTCCTGAGCGGCCATCGTAAAGATAAGCCGCGCCGGAATCGACTCCGGCGCCATCATAGGTCTGGCTGCTGATGATCACGTCGTTCACGCCGTCGCCGTTGGTGTCTCCGGCGTTGCTGAGATCCCATCCGAAGAGACTCTCCTCCTGCGTGCCCGTCCAGACGTGCAGCACCTCGCCAGTGCGGCCCGAGAAGGCATAGCAGCGCCCCGTGTTGTTGTCGTGCTGGTAAGCGCCAAGCAGGACATCGGCTCGGCCATCGCCATCAAGATCGCCGATGCGATCGAGCCGGTGACCCAGTTCGTCGTCGTTTCCTTCGCCGTGGAAGACCAGCAGTGGCTCGCTCGTCGCGCCCGAGTACACCGTGCAGCGACCGTTGTGGTAGAGGCCCTCAGTGCTGTCGAAGCGCGCCGCGATCAGCAGATCCTCAATGGTGTCGCCGTCGCAATCACCGATCGCCAGGGCCCGGGCCCCGAACCACGTCAGCTCACCCTCGCCGGTGAAAGTGCGGTCGGCGCTTGCCGCGCTGCGATCGGGAGGCATGGCCGCCGCGGAGGTTCCCAGTGCCGCACCCAGGACCACCAGGCGCATTAAAACCCATTGGTTTGCAGCCATTTGCCCGAACCCCCTCGTTCGTTTAGTCCAGCCACGGACTCGGCGGAGTTGTTCCGCCTGTCGTCTCCCGCATGAATCCAACCGCCGGCGAGAGCCACTGCGGAGGCCATGAGGGGGACGCAACCGTACACATTACCTCGTTTTTCGCGAGTTGCAACGGTCGCTTGAGAAAACATCGAATTCTGACCTCGTCAAATCCCTGCCATAGCCGCCACTTTTCCAGCCCCTGACATTGTCAGCTCTCGGCGTGTTAGAGCGGGTTTCACCCATCGACGCCGGCTGGCGGCAGAGCGCTTCATCGGTACAATGCTGCCGCCGGCGGCCCCACTCTCATTCCCGCACGCGCCGGAAACGTAAGGAGACCCTCATGTCCGCTGTCAAGGAATACCTGTCCGGCGAAGACCAGCCGCTGCTTTCGTATCGCTGTAAGGGCATCAGCGCCGAGCATCTCCATCTGCCCGGGCCTGACTTCGTCGATCGCGTGCTCGCGGCCTCCGACCGGAACCCAGCCGTGCTGCGCAACTACCAGACGATCATCAACCACGGCCGGCTGGGCGGCAGCGGTTTTGTCTCGATCCTCCCGGTCGATCAGGGCATCGAACACACGGCCGGCGCTTCGTTTGCTCCCAACCCGATCTATTTTGATCCGGAGAATATTGTCCGCTTAGCAATCGAGGGCGGGTGCAACGCCGTCGCCTCGACCTTTGGCGTGCTGGGATCGGTGGCGCGCAAATACGCGCACAAGATCCCCTTCCTCGTCAAACTGAATCACAACCAGTTGATGTCGTACCCGAACACCTACGACCAGATCTCGTTCGGATCGGTGAGACTGGCTTACGAAATGGGCGCGGTCGCCGTGGGCGCGACGATTTACTTCGGCTCGGAGGAGTCAAACCGTCAGATCCAGGAAGTGACCGAGTGGTTCGAAGAAGCGCACGCGCTGGGCATGGTGACCGTGCTCTGGTGCTATCTGCGCAACAGCGCTTTCAAGGTGGACGGCAAGGACTACCACGTCTCGGCCGACGGCACCGGCCAGGCCAATCACCTCGGCGTGACCATCCAGGCGGACATCATCAAGCAGAAGCAGGCCGAGAACAACGGCGTCTTCAACGCCATCAAGTTCGCCAAGACCAACAAGAAGGTCTACGACGAACTCACGCCTGGCGATCACCCCATCGAACTCTGCCGCTACCAGGTCGCGAATTGCTTCATGGGTCGCTCAGGCCTGATCAATTCCGGCGGCGAGAGCAAAGGCGGCAGCGACTTCGCCGACGCCGTGCGCACCGCCGTGATCAACAAGCGAGCGGGCGGCATGGGCCTGATCTCCGGCCGCAAGGCGTTCCAGCGCCCCATGAGCGAAGGCGTGAAACTGCTCAACGCGATCCAGGATGTGTATCTCGACCAGGACGTCACGATCGCGTGAGGCGCGGGGGCCGGGCAGACGGCGCTATGCGATCACTTGAGCTGCGGGCCGTAGCCGCCGATCTGGCGGTGAATGTAATCCGGCGCCACGATGATGACCACATCTCCCCAGTAGCGGATGATCGCCGGCTTGTAGTGCGCCACGTACTGCCTGCCGGCGCCGATCGGCACGTTGCTCGTCACCGCAGGTCGGGCGGGATCGGGGTTCGCCGGCCGTAGATTCTTGTTGTAACCCTCGAGAAACGCGCTTTCCTCCTCATCGGGATCCTGCCCCCAGTCCCACGCTTCCGGTTCGACGGCTCCCACTACGGCTTCGACGAAATCCAGTCCCAGCGCTTCGGACGGTTTGCGCCCCTTCCCTTCAGCACGGTCTCCCCCGCCGAGCGTTGGCGCTTCCCACATGAGATCGCGAATGTTGTAAACGCGGAGGTCGCGGGCGGCGTCCGCTGACAAGCTCTCTTTCGTGCCGACTTCGATGAAACCCGGTCGGATCTGCCAGGTGCAGTCGAAGCCCGCTTGCTCGCTGCACTGGCTCACAAGTGCTTCGATCACAGCGCGAAGGCTGAGGCGGTCATGCGCGAAGGTGATCGAAGCGTCGGTCGGCATCCCCCACGGCACCCCGTCCTCCGTAAAGCGAGCGATGATCGGCACGCCGGATTTGCGGCTCAGTTGCGCAAACGCCTCGCGGGCGGGCACGGCGTTCAACGTCACCGGCACGATGCGAGACTCGATCGCCTTCGCAAGCCGCGTTCGAACTTCTTCGACGCTGCTCATTCCGCTGAGCACGGTGCCGCGGTCAGTCTCGTCGCTCATTTCACTCTGCTCGATGCGAATCGGATCCGGCAGCCCGCCCGGGTGCATCGCCGCGCCAGACTTTGTATCGACACGAACGAGGCGGATGAAGTCGGCTTCGCCGTCGGCGTCCGGCGGCGACGACGGCGACGACGGCGACGACGGCGTCTCGATCATCCCACGATCGGGCGCAATGGGTTTGGGATATCCACCCATAGCGCGGTGCATGAAGTCGGGAGCCGCGACCGTAAGAACGCCATCCTTGAGGATGCGCATCTGTGCTATGCAATGTTCGGTCTCGGCCTGCGTGTGGGTGCGATAGCGTCGATCCGCCGGGAGAACATTCTTGAGCTGGTCACCAAACTCCCAGTTGCCCGGTTCGATGAAATCGACAAACCCGCGCACGAGAGCGCGCTGGATTTCGCCGCGGCTCTGCCGGATCTCGCCCGCGGCGCCGCGGTATTGCGCTTTCATGTGCCCGTCATAGAGCGCGGCGGCCCGATGCGAATGCCTGTTGAACGCATCGGTATTCGGCAGCGGCCTTCGACCGCCTACTGGGTCGGGCGATTGGAAGTATGGCTTGCTCGCCAGTAGATCGTTCAAGTCATAGAGGCGCTGCTCGCGCGAGCCTCGCTCTGAGAGGCGCGACTTGGTTCCAACCTCGATCACACCAGGACCGATCTGCCAGGTGAGCGCATCGGCAAACGCCGCCTGCGCGATGATCATCTCCAGCGCCAGCGCGGCGCTCACATCGCGCGCTTCCAGGGTGATGCGTGTGTCCGGCCGGCCAGCCTCGCCCAGCGATTCGTCGGACCAATAGTCGAGCACCGTCCAGCCGATCGCATCGCCGAGCATCATGAACGCTTCATGCGACGGCCGGTCGTGAAGACGCACATCCACCCGGGTGAACAGCAGAGAGCCGAGAATCTGCCCCTTGATCTGATCGTCCGGCGGATCGGCGGCCGTGGCGCGCGCGGATTGCAGAGCCGCCGCGACGAGCAGCACGAAACAGAATCGATCGAATCCGCGGAGAAAGGGACTCCCATTCATCATGGTTCTCCGGTCAAACGTAAATACCCGGTTCTGGACGCAGGGATTGCTCCCCGCTGTCTGAAATGCCCAAGGTGCAGCCGCAATTGCACCGTGAGGCGGTAGAAATGCCGCGGCTGGAGGTCGCCGACGGGCGAGAACGCAGCCGTTCAATCGATTCGTCTTCGGGCTGTATGGCTCTCGATTGGATTGAAAGAACGCTCATTCGCGGCAAGCCGCCGGGGCTTGCCGCGAATGAGCTGCGGGATGTCGATGTTCGTGCCGCGCCGTCGAGTTACCGCCGCTCCACGACGCCCGACTTGACCTGCGAGAGCGCTTCGCTCGCCACGGCCTGGAAGTGCAGTTCGAGGCCGGCGATGCTCGGTGGGACGAGAATCGGCAGCGCGGCGTTGCCGAGCGGATCCGCGGGAACAACGTCCAGCAGCCTCGGCAGCGCAAGGTCGATCTCGAAGCCGAGTTGCGGGATGAACGCGTTGCCGGTGTTCAGGCCCCAGAGGAAGCCGACCGGCTGGTTCGGCTGCGCGCCCTGCACCTGGAAGATCGTGATCTGCCCGGCCACGAGTTGGTCGAAGTCGAGCCAGAGATTGGGGAATCCAAGCGCGAGCGCGCCGCCGCAGCCTTCGCTGGGAGAATCCGTGCCCCACGTCACACCGCCGGTGTCGATGACCGACTGCGGATCGAAGCGCACAAGAATCTGATCGCCCACAAGACCGACCTGCGCTCCGAGTTGCTGGGCCTGGGGTGCGAGCAACTGGCACAGCGAGGCGCAGATGGTCGGCCCGTCGGTCTGGAAGTTGAGATCGGCAGCGCTGACGCTGCACGAGGCCTGGCCGTGATCGGTGATGATGCCCGCGGAGAAAATCGCGGGCTGGCCATCGGGCGTGTGCGGCTCGAATACGCCGCGGAAGTTAATCTCGCCCGCGACGGGCGCCTGGCAGGTGATCACATCATGCTCCATCGTCCCGCCGTTGTCGAAGTGGACTTTCACCTTGCTGTCGATGTTCGAAAGGATGAGCCCCCGGTCGCCGCTCGTGCGCGCGGTGAAGCCATTGAACTGCAAGCGGCTGAGAATGATGTCGCGCTTCTGCCGCGCATTGGTGTCGGGCGGGATCGTGGCGATGACGTACCGGTACTTGCGCGGGTCGCCGTCCTGCTTGGCGGTGTCTTCGAACTGGAGGATGACCTGCGCCTCGCGCACGTTTCCGGGATCGGAAAACTGCATGAACACGGCGCGCGTGTCGGCCGAGGCGATCGGCGTACCGAGCGTGCCGAGCACGCCTGTGGTAAGAAGGGCCGCTTGGAGTGTCTTGATCCGGCTGAGCATGATGGGTCTCCTGGTCTCGGGACTTTGAATCGCAGTGGCTCACTTTGACCCTCGCGATGCGCGTGCCGGCAGGGCAAGGAAATGTCGCACCGGCGGCCGACATAGGCGGCGAAACTGCCGCGGGGCTCGGGAATTTGCCTGACAGCGCGGTTAAAACCCGCCAAAACGCGCAACTTTCGAAACCATGCCGACGCGACGTGCGAAAGATCGATTCGTGCAGAAACGCGACAATCCTGCCCGAAATGATTCAACCCGGCGGGCCAACGCCCGATCTTCAGAGGGTGGGCTCGGCGCCTTGCTTGCCGAGTCGGATCAGCCGAGCCGGTTTACCGCCCTCATGGCGGAAATGGAGACCAGGCGCATGGGCGGTCAGGATCGCAGCCTTCTGCAGGCCAAGCAGGCGATGCGGGACCAGATGAAGGCCCGGCTCGCCGAGTACGACGCCCCGGCCCTGTACAGTCTCTCGATCCAGGCGTGCGAGAATCTCGTTTCCAGCGAAGCGTTCCAGCACGCCCGGACGATCATGATGTACGCCCCCCTGCCGCAGGAGGTGGATGTCTCGCACATCGCCTTGCGGTGTTATCAGGACAATCGCACCGTCTGCCTGCCCAAGATCGACTGGGACCACCACCGCATGTGGCCGGTTCCCGTCAACAGTTTCGACGATCGATCTCTCGTCGAAGACCGCTACGGGCTGCGCTGCCCCGATCGCGGCTGCCCGATGCCCGTCGAGATGATCGACCTGGTGATCGTCCCGGGCGTGGCGTTTGACACGGATGGCCACCGGCTCGGCCGCGGCGGCGGGTATTACGACCGCTTTCTGGGCCAGAGCGGCTTCATCGGCCGATGTATTGGCCTGTGCTTTGACTGCCAGATCGTTGACGCCGTTCCCCGCGCCGGTCACGACATCGTGATGGATCTTGTCGCGACCGATCGGCGGCTGATCTCCGTCGACCCGGCGGTCCGAGGACACCGGTCCTGACCCGCGCTCGCCGCCTCCCGCACCGCATCTGCTGAATCGGCGGCCGTGCGACGCCCGCGGCGACGTACCATCCAACTTCAGACCTCCACCCGCAGACGGAGCCTCCCATGGTTCTCGCCTCCCAGATGGCACGCCCCGGCACCACTCGATCGAACATGTACGCGCGCGGCGGCGCTCGGCGCAACCGCCTCATCGCCGTCGGCGGCGGCGGCCTCGTGCTGCTGGTCGCGGCATGGTGGCTGTGGCCGAACTCCTCATCCGGCGCCGAGAGCCAGAGCGGCGGCCCGCAGCCGCAGGAGGCGGGGCTGGTCAGCGGCGGTCATGACGCCAAGCCTGCTACGCGCGAAGGCGACCCGGCGCTTGCGAGCCAGTCGCAACCCGAGCGACAGCAGCCGCGCGTCCGCAACGAGCATCGCGAGATCGAGCCCATGCTGCCCCAGGGAATCGATCCGGGAGATGCACCGGTCGAATCGCCCGACGAAGACGCCCAGCGGCTCGCGGATACGCCCACATCGCCACCTCTAACCATGGGCGAAGCGCCTCAGCAGCCCGGTGGTGAAGCGGGTTCCTTCGGCGCTGCGACTCCGAAAGAAAGCCCGACGGCGAGTCCGGCCAGAGAGAGTGCACAGCCGGCCCCGTCCTTCGTGGTCAACGACGCCGACGCCGCCGTGGCGGCGCTGCTCGAGCGGGCCGACCGCGAGATCACCGCGGGACAACTCGTGCAGGGACGGGCCACGCTCAACGAAGCGCTCACTCACCCGCGCGTCGGCGTCGCCGCCGAGCAGATCCGCACGCGACTGGCGGAACTCAACGCCATGATGGTGTTCGGCAAGACGGTCACCAAAGGCGATCCCTTCGCCGGCACGCACATCATCAAGTCCGGCGACCGGCTGGTGTTCATCGCGCGCGACCACAACATCGACTACCGAATCCTCGCGCACATCAACGGCATGAGCAATCCGGACCAGATTCGACTCGGTCAGAGCCTCAAGGTGATCAATGGACCGTTCCACGTCGAGATCGACAAGAGCGACTATCGCCTCGATGTCTACCTCGGTGAGCCGGGCTCGGCACAGCGCACCTATGTGCGGTCATTCTTCATCGGCCTGGGCGAACTGGGATCGACGCCCACGGGTCAGTTCCGCGTGCGGCCCAACAGCAAACTCGAGAACCCCGCGTGGACGAACCCGCGCACCGGCGAGCACTACACCGCCAACGATCCGAAGAATCCCATCGGGGATTACTGGATCGGCCTCGAAGGCACCGACGAGCAGACGAAACTGCTCGACGGCTACGGCATCCACGGCACCATTGACCCGACCTCCATCGGCCGGCAGATGAGCATGGGCTGCGTGCGGCTGTACGACGCCGACATCAAACTGCTCTACGGCATGCTCGTGCCCGAGAAGAGCACGGTGATGATTCGCGACTAGCTCCGGCGCGCAGGAGTCGAGCGCACTCGTCAAAGCCCGGGCACAGCCGTGCCTGGGCTTTGCGTCGTCAGTGGGCCTGCGCGTGTCCTGATTTCAGCCTTCTTCGGACACGCCAACTCGCGATCTCGCCGGTATACCCTATCACTCCCCCTGCTGCGCGGTCGGCGCGGCTGGCGTGTAAGTCCTGCAAGGAGCGATCCCATTGGATGCAGCCATTGACATACGCGGCGTAACCAAGACCTTTGGCGAGAAGGTCGCGGTGGATGAACTCGATCTCGTCGTGCCCACCGGCAGCCTGTGCGGCTTTCTCGGGCCCAACGGCGCGGGCAAATCCACCACCATCCGCATGATCATGTCGATCTACTTTCCCGACAAGGGCGAGATTTCCGTGCTCGGCAGGAAGTCCGCCGTCGAGAGCAAGGACCGCATCGGCTACCTGCCCGAAGAGCGCGGCATTTACCGCAAGATGCGCGTCGGCGAGTTCCTCATCTACATGGCGCGGCTCAAGGGCGTGGACAGCGGCGCCGCGAAACGACGCGCGGCCGATTGGCTGGAGCGCGTGGCCCTGCCGGATGTGTTCAAGAAGAAGTGCGAAGAACTGAGCAAGGGCATGCAGCAGAAGGTGCAGATTGTCGCCGCGCTCATCCACGATCCTGAGCTGATCATTCTCGACGAGCCCTTCTCGGGGCTTGATCCCGTCAATTCGATGCTGCTCCAGCGGCTCATTCACGACCTCAACGACCAGGGCCGCACGATCATCTTCTCGACGCACGTGCTCTTCCAGGCCGAACAGATCTGCAATCGCATCTTCCTCATCAACCGCGGCAAAAAGGTGCTCGACGACACGATGGAGGGCATCCGCCGGCGCTTCGACCCGCGCACGATCCTGCTCCGCACGCGCGGTGAGCGCAACGGCTTTGACCCGCGGGTGGTCTCGGGCGTGCGCAAGGTCGAGGAGCGCAAGGGCGATCTGGAGGTGTACCTCGATGAAGACACCGATCCGATCGAGACGATGCGGCAGATGATGAACCTTGCCGACCTTGAAAAGATCGAACTCCGCAAGCCGACGCTGGAAGATGTGTTCGTGCGGCTGGTGGAAGATGCGCGGATCAGCGAATCCGGCGCGGTTGAGATCGTCGAGCACGCCCACTGAGTCGATGGAACGAAATCGCGTCAGGCCGCCAGCGCGCCCTGCCGCCTGCCAAGGTGCTTCATAATGAACAACAAATCGCTGCTCGTAGCGTCCCGCGAATACAAGTCCACGGTCATGACCAAGGCGTTCATCATCGGAGCCGTGATCCTTCCGCTGGTCATCTGGGGCCTGGCCATCGCCATTCCCATGCTCGTCAAGGATGAGATTCCGATGATGAACGGCACGATCGCCGTGGTCGATGAAACGGGGCAGGTGGCCTCCGTCTTCGAGAGCCAGCTGTCGCCCGAATTCCTGCAGATGCAGCACGATCAGCTGGAGCAGTTCGAAGCGGACGAATATCTGCGCAAGAGCACCGAAGTGCTCAAAGACAAGGGACAGTTCGCGCAGCAACTGGCGGTCACCTCCGGCCGCCGGGCGATCGAGCGCATGAAGGAGCAGCCCGTACATCAGTTGAAGTTCACCGACATCAAGCGGGCCGAGGCGAACATCGATGAACTGAAGCAGCAGGTGGTCAACGGTGAACTGCTCGCGCTGGTGTGGATCAAGGCCGATGCGCTCACAGCCAGTTCGGACTGGCTGGCGGGCCTGATGCGCGGCGCGATGGGCGGCGCGCTGGGCGGTGCGCTGCCCAAGACGCCCGCTGATGAAGAAGCTAAAGCGAAAGAGCCGAGCGTCGTCATCTACACGGGCAAGACCATGCACGTGGACAATGCCGACCTGCTCTCGCAGCGCCTTTCTGGCGCCATCGTCTCGATGAAGATGGTGGAGAACGAAGTCGATCCGATCAAGGTGCAGATGGTCATGACGCCGCCGGACATCTCGGTGCGCAATGTCTCGGAGTCCGGTGAGACGGAGTCGAGCGAAGCGGCGAATATTCTCATGCCCATCGCCTTCATGATGCTGCTGTGGATCAGCACGTTTACCGGCGGGCAGTACCTGCTCACCTCGACTGTCGAAGAGAAGACCAACAAGATCATTGAAGTCGTGCTCAGCGGCACCTCGCCGATGCAGCTGATGACGGGCAAAATCCTCGGCCAGGGCGCGGTGGCGTTGACGATGCTCGTGCTCTACGCCGCCCTGGCGGTGGGCGCCTTGCAGAAGTTCGAACTTGGATACCTCGTCGAACCGGGCAAGGTGGTGCTGTTCGCCCCCTATTTCTTCATGGCGTTTTTCTTCATCGCCTGCATGATGGCCGCCGTCGGTTCGGCGGTGAATGAGATGCGCGAAGCGCAGGCCCTGATGGGGCCCGTGATGATGATCGTCATCCTGCCGTGGCTGGCGTGGATGCCGATTGTCAAGAGTCCCAACGGCTCGCTCGCGACCATTCTGAGTTTCATTCCGCCGATGACGCCTTTTGTGATGGCGCTGCGACTCGGGACGAATCAGGTCATTCCGATGTGGCAGATCGCCGCCACGCTCATCATCGGCTTTGCCGCGGTGTTCCTCTTCATCTGGATGACGGCGAAGATTTTCCGCATCGGCATCCTCATGCACGGCAAGGCGCCCAACTTCATGACCCTGCTGCGCTGGGTGCGCATGGCATAAAGGCCTTTTACCGCGGAGACCGCTGAGTGCGCGGAGAAATCATGGGTGCTGACAACCTCAGCATTTCCAGCCTCTGGCTCAGTCCTCTCAGCGCTCTCTGCGATCTCCGTGGTGAAAGATCAGGCCGACGGCGCCTCATCCTCCACCACCACTGTCTCGGCGCCGGCGGCGTGGAAACGGTGCGTCATCACCCGCAGCCGCCAGTACATGACGATCGCGCTGACAGCGCTGAAGCCGGCGCAGATGAGAAAAGCGCGGTTCGCCTCCATCTCCAGCGGCCGCCGCGCCACCCACACGATGCCGGCGCCGATGGTCATGAAGATGGAGGACATCGCGTTCGCGGCGGCGAGGTAGCGGCCGCGCGAGGCGTCGGGCGACAGCTCCTGCAGCAGCGCCTGCAGCGGCACGAGATACAGACCGGCCGAGATGCCCGCCCCGCCGAGGAAGAACGCCACGTTGTGCCGGTTCGGCGGCACGAGCCCCAGCAGCAGCAGGAACAGCGTCAGTCCAATCGCGCCCACCGGTACGAGGCGCGGCTCGATGTGATCGCCCGAGAGCAGCCCGGCCAGCGCGCTGCCCACGCCGATCGACACCGCCAGCACGCCCAGCAGGTACGACGCCTCGGTGTACGTGATGTTCAGCAGCCCCTTGTACTCAGGGACCAGCAGGATCGACATCATCGCGATGAGATAGAAGTACGACCACGACACCGCCACGAGCAGGATCGGCCCGCGACTCATCTCCCGGATCGACACCCAGTAGGTCGTGAAGGGGTTGGGATCGAAGCGCAGTCTTTCGTTCTGCGACTTGAGTTTGGGCAGGAAGAGCACGGCGACCACGCCGGCAATGGCGAAGGCGACCATCACGACAAACGGCAGCCAGTGCACTGCATCGGGCAGCGTGCCATCGCCGCGCGGCTTACTGGGAAAGAAGCGGTCGCTCACTGGCCCGGCGATCATCGTGCCGACGATGATGGCGATGTTGGTGAGCATGTTGATCATGCCGTTGGCGCGGCTGAGTTCGGTGGATTTGACGAGTTCGGGGATCATGCCGTACTTGGCCGGGCTGAAGAGCGTGCTCTGGATCGACATGGCGATAAAAGCGAAGAGGGTGATATAGAGTTCACCGAACCACAGGCCGATGCCGGCGATGGCCACGATGGGGATCTCGGCGATCTTCATCCACACGGCCACGCGCTGCTTGCTGATGCGGTCGTTGAGTTGCCCGGCGTAACCCGAGAGGAGCACGAAAGGCAGCGTCAGGCACCAGGCGATGATGGATTGGCCGCCGGCGCCGAGCTGGTCTTTCCAGAGCCCCTCGGTGACCATGAAGATGAGCACCTGCTTGAGGATGTTGTCGTTGGCGGCGCCGAGCGACTGGGTGACGAGCAGGGACGAGAACCCCTGGCCGAGCAGGTTCCGGCCGTTGCGCCCCTTGCGCCCGGAGCGCGAGGAGTGTGCCTGAGAATGATCGCCACGTCCACCCATGTCGGCGTGAGGGTATGGGGGTCGCTCGCTTCGGGCGCGAACGTGCACAAGGCAACCGGGCAAGGAAATCGCGGCGGCGACGGCGGACGATTACCGATCATTCTGCTCGATTTGTCGGATTGCACTTTCGATCATCTCAACAAACTCCCGCTCGTACGCACCGGGATTTGTGGTCTTGAGCCGCCTCACATCCTCTCGGAGAATTGGACCGGCGACGACTGCAGCCGAGCCGAATGATCCAAGCGTTTGCGCGATGCATTTTGAGAAGTCTTCTCGCGCGGTGGCCTTGGTGATCTGACGCTGCATTGTCAGGGCTTGGCGATCCTGCATGCGCCGAAACGACTCATCCACGTTCTGCCGCCAGAGCTCGATGAGAACGGGCACGAGGATGGAGGCGTGTGTCGAGTATCCCTGCATGGAGCAGACCGCTGCACTCGCGGCGCTCCACTCATCTTCGGTTTTGGAGGGACGCTGAGCGATCGCGACAAGAACTGCAACCGCCAGGTCGCCACATGCGGCGTATCGTGCGAGTTGGCCAGCCACATCTCTGGCCACGGCCACATCTTCAACTGATGCAAGAATCGTCTCAAGCAGTGCGGCAGATGATGCGTCCATTCGACAGAGCGTGACGATTGACGAGCCGCGAACGTGGGCCTCCGGATCCGTCAGCTGCTGCACGGCGATCTGATAGAGTTGTTCCCGCGGATATTCCAGTTCGAAGAGTGCCGCGAGACAATCTCCGCGAATCTCGAGCTGCCCGTTGGCCGCACCTTCCACAATAGCGTCCTTCGCATTCTGCGGAAGATCACCCATCTCGACGAGAGTCTCGAGCGCGATCCACGCGGACTCGTCTCCAGGTTTCAAGCGGGCGACAAGGTCGGGAATCGCTATGCGACTCGCGGTTCCGAACCCTTGGAGCACGATGCAGGCCTCCCAGGCCAGTGTCCCATCATCTTCTCTTATAATGCCTCTGAGGATCGGAAGGACCTTCTCTGCGTGATCCGGAAACATCTCCAATGAGAAGATGGCCATTCCTGCCACAGACGGGTCGCTGTCTGAAGTGAGTTCAATCAACCGCCTCAGCAGAGCGGCTTCGTCGCTGGCTGCGAGGCGCACTTCGGACCTGGTTTCCCGCTCATCGAACAGTTCGAGAGCCAGGTAGCGCATGTCGGGATCGGGGTGGTCGAGCAGGTCAATCGCCAGTCGTATCTTCGCCGTGTGCCGGTCGCGACAATAGAGCAGGAGGAGGAGCCCCTCATCGACGACTGCAGGTTCTCGTGGGGATCCGAAGTCCGTGAGCGCCGCATGAATGCGCGCATCGAGCAAGTTCGACTGCCACGCCCAGAGCCACTCCTTCAGCTCACCTTCAGAATCCCGAGACTCGAAGTGCCGATCCGTCAGCTCGTTGATCGGCCAACCATCTTCGAACCACGGGACCATGATGATCAATGCAGTGTTGGGCAGCACCGTCGGCCATCCATCGCGCCTGCCTTTGATCACAACGGGCATCGAAGCGCCCAGGAGGATCAGTAGAACGCTGACCGCCGCCCAGCGCCACCGCCGCCGCGTCTTGAAAAGTTGCCGCTCGCGCCTGGCCGTGTAGCCGCATTCGGAACAGATGAGCGAATCGCTTGCTCGCAGGTCATACCAGCACTTCGGGCACCTGCGCCGGCCGCGCGGGCGGTCGTGAAAGAGCGACCGCCAGGCCAGCGCCGCGCCGGCCAGCGCGAGAACCACCCCGAGCGTCTGGTACGCGATGTCGGGCATTGCGGGATTCTACAGCGAGTGGGCCCAGTCCGGCACGGTTCCTGATCTGCCAACTACACGGCCAGGTCATCGGCGCGGGCGCCGCTTGCGCCTTCGTGCGGGCGCAGCAGCGCCAGGCCGATGGTCAGCGGCCCGCAGCGGCCGGCAAACATGAGCACGATGACGACCAACTTTCCGGCGAACGTCAGTTCCGGGGTGATGCCCATGGAGAGGCCAACGGTGCCGATGGCACTGGCCGCTTCGAAGACCACGGGCAGAAACGGCTTGGTCTCAGTGAAGCACAGCAGCAGCACGCCGGCGCACAAACCAATCAGGTAGAGCGACGCTGCGGCGAAAGCGCTGAACACCCGCACGAGTGGAATCTCGTGCCCCAGCCACACGATGCGCTCGCGGCCGCGCAGCACGCTGGAGAGATTGCCGAGGATGGCCGAGACGGTCGTCGTCTTGATTCCGCCGCCGGTGCCGCTGGGCGAAGCGCCGATCAGCATGGCGACCATGATCACGACGAGACCGGCCGCGGACATGGAGCCGATCGGAATGGTGTTGAATCCCGCCGTGGAAGACGCCGTCATGACCTGGAAGGCGCTGGCGAGAAGGCGCTGGGGCGCCGGCAACTCCGAGACGCTCGGCTCGCAGAAGCAGAGCACGAGGGTTCCTGCGACGAAGACCGCTGCAGTGAGTGAGAGAATGACCTTCGAAGTGAACGTGAGCAGGCGCTCGCGGAGTTTGATCGAGTACCACACGTCCTGCACGACGATGAAGCCGATCGCGCCAAGGTAGGACAGCACACCGATGATGAGATTGAGCACCCAGTCAGAGCGGAACGACTCGAGACTGTCGTTCTGCAGGCTGAAGCCGGCCGTGGCGAACGCGGAGACGGAGTGAAACACGGCCCGCCACAGCGGCTGCTCGACGCCGAGCGCCGCAAAGCGCCCATAGAGCGCCGCGGCGCCCAGAGTTTCGATGATGGCGGTGAAGACCACGACGTGGATGAGAAAGTGCTGCATCACAAAGTAGTGCGGCACGGCGAATCCCGCCCTGAGCACATCGACGCGCGGCTCGGAGAGCGCTTTGCCGCGCGCCAGGATGACCATCGACGAGAGCGTCATGAAGCCGACGCCGCCAATCTGAAACATCGCCACCAGCACGAACTGGCCGAGGAAGGTGTAACTGTCCACGGTGCTGATGGTGGTCAGGCCCGTCGTCGAAATGGCGCTGGCGGCGCTGAAGAGGTGGTCGATGAGGTGGTGCGACCCCTTCTGCGCCAAAGGCAGGCTCAGGAGCATCGTGCCGATGGTCGTGTACAGCGCGAAGCCCGCGACGAGCTGCTGCACCGGGCGCAGGCGCGACCAGGCGCGCAGTCCGGCGCGAGGCGGCGCCAGAACAGCCCAGGTCGCAATTCGGGCGGCGGCCAGAACCAGCCTGCGCCAGCCGCGGACCGCAATGTGGTTTGAGTGAAGTGAAAGAGACAAACGCGACAACCAACGGGGCGACGATCGGCGATTCATGCCCGACTCCCGCAAGTGCATGGCGATCAGAGCGCAGCGGAACTGCGCCTGGCCATCGGGTTTTGCACGAACGGGAACGGCGGGCAGCGACAGCGCTGCGCTGGAGTTCGAGTCGTGCCCTTTCATGTGCCTGCGAGGTTAGCTGACGGGCTGGGCCTTGAAAGTGGCCTGGGATCGAGTCGATCCCTGCGCCCCGGCCGTGGTTCAACCCACGGCATTGGGTCCCCCGCTCCCCGCCTTCAGGCGGAGACTCGGCTGCAACAACGTCAAATCATCTATCGGACCGGCAATAACTTCGCCGGCCGCGATTCATCGGACAATTCAGTATCGACTTCAGAGCGTCGCGTCGGTATAGGGCAGCAACCCGAGATACCGGGCCCGCTTGATCGCCTGGGCGATCATGCGCTGCTCGCGGGCGTTGACGCCGATGCGCTTGCGGCTGTACATCTTGCCGTTGGGGCTGAGCAGGCGGCGGAGTTCATCGACATCCTTGTAATCGACGTACATCTTGCCCTTGGCGGACTTCTTGGCGACCTTGCCGCCGCGCGGCTGGGGAGCCTGATCGAAATTGCGAGCCATGAACGGTTCCTCTCGTGTCGTGGGTTCCGGCGGTCGCGACCCCGTGCCGCGAGACATCCGCCGGGCAGCCCCGGGATAGGCCCGGAGCGACACTTCGACAGCGGGTAGTTTAGGGCCGCCGGGGCGAGGCGGCAAGGGTTGGGGATTTGCCCCCGCCCGCCGGGCGGCGCCACGCGGTCGCGGATTGCCTCGAGTTCCATTGCCGCCTGAAGGTCCTTGGGACGGCCCAGCGCCCGTTTGGCTTCGATGAGCGCCTCGATACTGAGGACGGCACACTGAACGCCAGCCACGTTCATCTGCACCGATCGACGCCGGACCGCGTCATAATTCCCCAAGCCCTCGATCCGGTCGAGTACATCCAATTGTCCACGGTCAGTCTGCAGGGACAGGTTGTGGAAACCTCGCCACGCCGCCCACTCGATGGGAATCGGAGGCCGGCCGGGCGACATTCGATACTTCGCCTTCAGTCTGAGCAGCACGGCATGGAGGCGCTTGAGCTGCACATCATCAAGCGGCGCATTCTAGCTGTCGTCGCCGAATCGCGTGCCGCACTCGGGGCATCTGCTGGCCGCCATGCCCCCGCTGCCGCGCAGGTCGTAGCCGCACTGCGTGCACACGGGGATGTGGAAATCCTCCCGCAGAGCCGCATAGAGCGCGTGGCGGCGGAAGCGGTCCTGCACCGCGCGGATGGCCAGGACGATCACCACCGTCGGCAGGGCCCAGATGAGCATCAGGATGAGAAAGATGCGCCACGGCGGCCCGCCGGCAAAGCGAGCCCCGCGGAACACCCACAGCCAGCCAGCGAGCAAGAGCAGGCCCGGCAGCGCGACGCCGAGGCGCACGTACCACTGAATCCGCCGGTCTGCGGCGCGCGTCATCTTGCGCAGCGTCTTGCGATCGACGCGGCGGCCGATGGAGGCGAGGTACTTCTTCGTGCTCCGCCGCCGCCAGCGCCTCGCTGCGAGAATGCCCATCATGGAGCGGGCTTCACATCCGCACCGCCGCCGCCGCCCTCCGGCCGCATGAATGGGAACGGAATGACGTCGCGGATGGAGCGGTTGCCCGTCAGGATCATCATCAGCCGGTCAATGCCCACACCCAGCCCGCCGGCCGGGGGCATCCCCACGCGCAGCGCGTTGAGAAAGTCGTGATCGAGCGTGCGGAACACGGCGTCGTCGGTGTTCGCCCCCGCGAGTTGCTCGGTGAACTTGCGCTCCTGCACATCGGGGTCATTCAGTTCGGTGTATGAGTTGGCGAATTCCATGCCGGCGATGAACAGTTCCCAGCGGTACGCCAGTTCGGGCCGATCTTCGTGCGGCCGGGTGAGCGGCGAAATGGCGCTGGGGAAATCGACGACGAACGTCGGCCGGGCCGGATCGATGCCGCCCTCGGCGAAACGGTCAAAGAGATCGCTCACGAGCAGCCAGTGATCGCGGCTGGCGGCGCCTTCGAGGCCGCGCTCCTTCGCCTGCGCCCGCACCGCCGCCTCGTCAAACATCGACACGCCCAGGCCGCGCTCGAAGAGTTCGCCGTAGGTCACCCGGGCGAACGGACGCGCGCAGTCGATCGACATGCCGTCGAATGGCAGCGCCGGTCGCCTGTCGGTGGCGCCGGTCACTTCGACGGCCAGTTCGTGGATGAGGCCTTCGGTCAGTTCGCGCATCGTCTCGTAATCGCCGAAGGCTTCATACACCTCCATCATGGTGAATTCAGGGTTGTGGCTGCGATCGACGCCTTCGTTGCGGAAGTTGCGGTTGATCTCGTAGACGCGGGGCATGCCGCCCACGAGCAGTCGCTTGAGGTAGAGTTCGGGCGCGATGCGAAGGTAAACATCCATGTCCATCGCGTTGAGGTGGGTGATGAACGGCCGCGCCGCCGCCCCGCCCGCCTGGGCCTGGAGCATGGGCGTTTCGACCTCGAGATAGCCCCGGCTGTCCATGTAGCGGCGGATCGACTTCATCAGCCGCGAGCGCGTCTCGAACGTCCTTCCCACCTCCGGGTGGACGTACATATCGACGTAGCGCTGGCGGTAGCGCATCTCGGGATCTTCGATGCCGTGAAACTTGTCGGGCGGCAGCGCAATGCTCTTGCAGGCCATCTCGACCGAGCGGGCCCAGATGGTGATCTCGCCTGTGCGCGTCTTCATGACCGGCCCCTCGACGACGATGATGTCGCCGAGGTCGGTCAGTTGGGTGACGGCAAAGCTCTGCTCGTCGGCGTCCTTCTTCGAGACGGCGATCTGCAGGTCGGCGGTCAGGTCGCGGATGTTGAGCCAGTGCAGTTTGCCGCCGTCGCGATGGAGCATGACCCGCCCGGCCACGCGCACGACGGGGCGCGCATCGCCTTCAGCGCCTTCGACAAACTGCGCACGGGCCTCGGCGAGCGGAATGAGACCATCCACGCGCCGGCCGTAGCCGCTCACGCCGAGTTCATCGCGCAAGCGCTTGATCTTCGCGCGCCGGTCGGCGATGAGTTGCTCGGCGTAGGCGGTTTCTTCGATGCTCGTGCGCTGCGGCTGGTCCTCGGTCATGACCGCAATGGTAGGGCCGTGAGCCATCGGCGGACGCCGCTGCTTTCGTTCATCGGCGACGGTCGCGGATGCATCGCACGAATGCAACCCGGAGCATCGAGACACTGCTTCACCCAGGCGCGATCCCGCTCGTACCCGAGGTCGATGAGCGTCTGTCCGGCGTAGTGGTCAAAGACTTCCGCAGCCTGCCGGGTGAAGTGATTCCGCCAGTCTCCGGCGACGCCTTTGCGCAGAAACGAAGAGCGATCCTCCACGCCGCGGCGGCGCCCGGCCATGCGGTCGAACGAGTAGCGATCGACGGTGCTCTGCAGCCGGTGCCCATCGATCGGTTCCGTCGTGAACTTCGCGATGCAGCGTCCCAGCGTCCCGGCGGTATCGCGCAACAGGTCTTCGTAGGAGAGGTACGCCACGTTGTCGCGCCGGGGGATGCACCACTGCGCGATGTGCGTGGGCCAGTTGATGCGCGCGTTCATGGGCCGGCGCATCTCAAGATCGATGAACGCCGGGAGGTGTTCGCGGATGTTGTCGGGATCGAACCCGTCGCCGAAGGCTCGCTCGTAGCGCGCCATCAGGCGGCGGTTGAAGGGCGAATCCGGATTCTGCCGCAGATTGCGCATCCGATAGAAGTAGAACGAGACCATGACATCGCGCCCGTCGCGGTAGAGATAGAACACGCGGCGCAGCCGGGCGTTGAACATCCAGTGGTTGTGGATGACGCACTGGCAGCCCAGGGGCATGATCGTGTACTGCGGCATAGGGATGTCGAGGTAGTCGGCGACCATGCGGCTCAGCCACGTGCCGCCCGCCTTGGGATACTCGCAGACGTACCAGAACGGAAAGTTCTCGCCCCACCAGACGCCGATGAACTTGGTCGTCTTGTTGGCGAAGCGCTGCTGGTTTTCGCGCAGCAAACCCATGGTCGGCGCTCCTCACAGTTGCGCCTTAACCATGCCGCGCATCTTTGAGGATCGTGTTTGCGCCGGGTTGGAGTTCCGCGCAGCGGTTATCGGTTGCGCGCTCGCCTCGCTCCCCTGCGCCGAGCCTTCGGGTCGCGGCTAAACGATGGTGGTTACCCGCCGATCTTCTCGCTCAGGAAGGCCGCGACCTTGTCAAGACCGATGCGCTCCTGCTGGAGCGTGTCGCGGTGGCGCACTGTGACGGTCTGGTCGTTGAGCGTGTCCGAGTCGATGGTAAAGCAGTACGGCGTGCCAGCCTCATCCATGCGGGCGTAGCGCTTGCCGATGTTCTGCTTGACGTCGATCTGCACGTTCCACTTCTGCCGCAGCTGCATGTACAGCTTCTCGGCGACCTCGGGCATGCCGTCCTTGTTCACCAGCGGGAAGATGGCGGCCTTGATGGGCGCGAGGCGCGGATGGAACTTCATGTACACGCCGCTGGGGCGATTGCTGTCGGGCGTGTACGCCTCGCAGAGCAGCGCGAGCGTGCCGCGATCGGCCCCGGCGGAAGGTTCGATGACGTGCGGGAAGTAGCGTTCATTGCGCTCCTGGTCGAAGTAGCGCAGTTTGTCGCCCTTGCCGCACGCGGTGGCGTGGGCCTTGAGATCGTAATCGGCGCGGTGAGCGACGCCCTCGAGTTCGCCGAACCCCGGCGCGGTGAAGGGGAAGCGGTACTCGATGTCGCACACGCCGGCGCCTTCCTTGGCGTAGTGGGCGAGTTCTTCGCGATCGTGCTCGCGCAGTTGCAGATTGTCGCCGGCCAGGCCGATGGATTTCCACCAGTTGTAACGGGCATCGCGCCAGTACGCGTACCACTCGGCCGCCTGGTCGGGGCGGATGAAGAACTCGATCTCCATCTGCTCGAATTCGCGGGAGCGATAGGTGTAATGTCGTGGAGTCACCTCATTGCGAAAGGCCTTTCCCACCTGTGCAATGCCGAACGGCACTTTCACGCGCGACGTATCCACCACATTCCAGAACTGGGTGAAGATGCCCTGTGCGGTTTCGGGGCGAAGGTACACCTTGTTATCTTCTGTCTGAGATAGGCCAGCGTGACTCTCGAACATCAACTTGAATGCCCGCGCCTCACTCATCTCTCCGCCGCAAAGCGGACACGGGGTCTGAAGGCCCGTTGCGGCGAACTGCTCCGTGGCAATGTACTGCACCAGTTCCTTCATATCAGGTGGATTGTTCGGTTGATCGTTGATTCTCTCCGAAAGCCACGTGAGCGTCACTTCAGGATTGCGAACGAGCGCCAGGTTCGGCGCCTTGTGCTTTCCCTTGCCCCTCGCCCAACGCATCAGGTGCCCAGCATCGATTCGACCAGTGAAATGCTCGAATTCCTGAAGCAGAGAGTCAAGCCACGCGCACTGTGTACTGAGCACCTCCCAGATGTGGTCTGCTCGCACCGAATTGCCACATTTCGAACACGTTGACATCGGATCGGCGAAGCTTGCCACGTGGCCGCTGGCCTCCCACACCTTCGGGTTCATGATGATCGTGCAATCCACGCCCACCATGTCGATGAGGTTGCCATCCGGCCCTTTGCCCGGGCAGCGGACGATGTCGTGCCACCACGCCTCTTTGAGGTTGCGCTTGAGCTCGACGCCCAGCGGGCCGTAGTCCCAGAAGCCGTTGATGCCCCCGTAGATCTCGGAAGATTGCCAGATGAAGCCGCGTCGGCGACACAGGGCGACGATGTCATCCATGCTGCGCATCGCGGCGGGCGATTGCGGGTTGGCGCTGCTTTCGTTGCTCATGGGGCAAGGGTAGGACGCGCCGGCGACATTCGCGAAGCGGCCCAGCCCGCCGCGCTTTCCCGGATTCGCGCTTGGCGCACCGCCCGATTTCGTGTATGCTGCACCAACTTCAGGAGAGGAGAACACCATGCCATCATCGTCTGCCGCTCGATTTGCCCTTTCAGCCGCCATCATCCTGTCCGCTTCGGCTGCGCCGGGCGAAGTCATCTACGACAACACCTCCGGTCCCACCGGGGCCCGGTCATTCACCCAACTGCAGATCGGCGACGAGATCCAGGCCGCGGGTTCGGAGCGGATGGTCACCGAGCTGCACATCGGCATCACCATGCAGGGCCAGGTCGGCACCGCCGATCTGCAGCCGCGCCTCTACGCCAACGACGGCGTCAACGGCGCGCCCGGCACGATGCTCTGGGAAGGGGCGGTTCACAATGACGTGTCGCTCACCGGCGGCAACGACCTCATCCGCTTCGATGTGCCGTCGATCGAAGTGCCCGAAACGTTTACATGGACGATTCTCATCTCCGACACCCGTCCCGTTGCTGCCGGTCTGCCCCACTACGGCCCGCCGGGCATTGGCTCGAGCCCGACTCACGCGTGGTTCGGCAACGGGGCGAACTGGACCAAGCTCACCGACCCCAACGGCCGCGCGATCGACTTCATGGCCAAGATCGTGGCCGGGCAGAGTAGCCAGATCACGCTGGCGGTGTCAGCCCAATGTCCGCAGGGCGGCGGCATCATCGTCGAGTGGGGCGGCGCGACTCCCAACGCCCAGGTGGCGCTGCTCTTTGCGAGGAGCACCGGCTCGTTCGTCATTCCCAACAACCGGCCGTGCCCGGGAACCATGCTCGGCCTGTCGAACGATCAGTTGCAGGTCGCCTTCACCGGCGGCGCCGGCCAGGGCGGCTCGCGCCTGCTCACGAGCAACATCGGCCCGGGCCTGTGCGGCGCGCACCTGCAACTGCTCGATCTCACGACGTGCGGCACGAGCAACACCGCGCCGATCCAGTAGGGCTTGCCGGATGCCGGCGCTGAGCGTGTTGAGATATGGGGTGCCGTGGTCTGGAGGGAGGCTCTGCGACCGAAAGGCCACGCGATGGCGCGCCGGATGAACAGAGCGGTTCGTTCACTCATCGCGCGCCCGCGTGGCCGGCGCTCCCGGAGCGTCGCTTCGACCACGGCACCTGCGGCTTTCACACCGTTCTCAGATGCCATCGCCCAGTGCGGCCATGGCGTCCACGTGCATGCCCGCCTCGACGGGCGCGCTGCGCAGCACCTTGGCGCCGATCACCGGCTCGAACCGCGCCTGGAAGAATCGCAGGTACTTCGGCTCGAAGGTGAATCGCAGACCGACGATATCGCGCGCGTTTTCGTAGAGGTCGACCACTGCCTCGGCCGTCACGTCCATGTGCGCCTGGGTGTAGACGCGGCGCGGAATGGTAAGGCGGACGAGTTCGAGTTTCGGGAAGATGTTCTCGCCGGTGTCGTGATGACGACCGGAGGACACGGCCCCGCGCTCCATCGCGCGCACGCCGGATTGCACGTACAGCGCCGCCGCGAGCGCCTGGCTGGGAAACTCCTCGCGCGGAATGTGCGGCAGAAAGCGGGCGGCGTCGATGAAGATGCCATGCCCGCCGATGGGCCGCACGATCGGCACGCCGAAGCGAAGCAGCGTCTGGCCGAGGTACTCCACCTGTCCGATGCGGGCGTGGATGTGGTCGTACTGCACCGACTCTTCGATACCGATGGCCATGGCCTCCATGTCGCGCCCGGCCAGGCCGCCGTAGGTGTGCAGGCCCTCGAAGAGCACGACCAGATTGCGCGCCTGCTCGGCGAGATCGTCATCGTTGACCGCCAGCCAGCCGCCAATGTTGACGAGGCTGTCTTTCTTGGCCGAGCACGTGCAGCCGTCGGTGTACGAGCACATTTCGAGCAGGATGTGCGCGATGCTGTGGTTCTCGTAGCCGGGCTCGCGCTTGCGGATGAAGTAGGCGTTCTCGACGGCGCGGGTGGCATCCATCATGATCCTGATGCCGTGCCTGCGGCAAAGCTGGCTCGTGGCCTTGATGTTGGCCAGGCTGATGGGCTGGCCGCCGGCCATGTTCACGTTCGTCTGCATGCACAGGTATGGAATGCGATCAGCGCCGACGCGCGCGATCAGCGCTTCGAGCTTGGCCAGATCGACGTTGCCCTTGAAGGGCGACTCGTCCAGCGGGTCGTGGGCGGCATCGACGATCACATCGACGAAGGTGGCGCCGGCGAGTTCCTGGTGGGCCTTGGTGGTGGTGAAATACATGTTGCCGGGCACGAAATCCCCGGGCTTGATGCACATGATGCTGAGGATGTGCTCAGCCCCGCGGCCCTGGTGCGTGGGGATGACGTGCCGGTAGCCGTAGAACTGCCGCACCGCGGTTTCGAGGTGATAGAAGTTGCGGCTGCCCGCGTAGGCCTCGTCGCCCATCATCAGCCCGGCCCACTGGCGGTCGCTCATGGCCGAGGTGCCCGAGTCGGTCAGCAGGTCGATGTAGACGTCGTCGCTGCGCAGCAGGAAGGTATTGAAGCCCGCCTCGGCAATGGCCACCTCGCGCTCGGCGCGGGTGGTCATGCGGAGGTGCTCGACCATCTTGATCTTGTACGGCTCGGCCCAAGAATGACGACGCGGCATCGCTTTGCTCCTCTTGATTCAGCCGGAACTCCCGGCTCTGGTGCTATTATCAGGATAATCGTATCCTGAATAAGCGAGAGCGGGGTCGCCGGCGGCGGAATCGGGGTGAAATCCGGTGTCGGCCCGACGCACGCCATGTCGAAGCGTTTGGCCCGTTTGCCCCCGCGCGCTACCCTCACAGACTTAACTGAGACCACCCACAACCAGCCCTTGCGCCCCGGCGCACTGACGAATCAGGAACCCCGCTGACCATGGCCACCACCACCGAGACCACCGAAGAACTCGCCCTCGACCGCGTTGACATCAAGGACGCCGGCGCGGCGTGCAAAAAGATCACCGTCGAAATCCCGGCGTCGGTCATCGACGACCGCATGGGCGACAACTTCACATCGCTGACGTCCGAAGTGCGGCTGCCCGGCTTCCGGCCCGGTAAAGCGCCGCGCAAACTGGTCGAACGCCGCTTTGCCAAGGGCGTCGCCGAAGAGACGCGCAATCGCCTCATGCGCGAAGCGGTTGAAAAGGTCGTCCGCGACAACAAGTTCAAGGTGATCGGCAACCCGGTCGAGACCGACGAGAAGATTCCCGACCTGCAGCCGGGCAAGGCGTTCAAGTTCACTTTCGAAATTGAAGTTCTTCCCGACTTCGAACTGCCCAAGTACGACAACATACCTCTCCGCCGCCCGACCCTTGAAGTGAAGCGCGAGATGGTGGACAAGGAGATCAAGGTCCAGCAGGAGCGGCGCGGCACCGTCGTTCCCGTGGAGGGCGAACCCGAGCCGGGCGATTACTTCTTCGGCAGCGCCAAGATCAATGATCGCGAGGGCACCGCGCTGGGGACGGTCGCCGAAACGGTGAGCCGCCTGCCCTTGCCGGATGATCCGGACCGCGGTCCGATCGGCGGCATCCAGGTCGAGGGCCTGCGCGAACTGCTGGGCGGCAAGACCGCCGGCGAAACCGTCAGCGTCGAGACCACGGGCCCGGAGAACCACGAACTCGAAGCCGTGCGCGGCAAGCCGATCACCATCGAGTTCAACATCGCCAATGTTGGAAGGCTCATTCCCGCGACCATGGAGCAGTTGCTCGCCATGACAGGACTGGAGATCGAAGGCCAGTTGCGCGAGCGCCTCGAACAGGCCCTGCAGGCGCAGATCGCCGGCGAGCAGCAGGACATTCTCCGCCGCCAGGTGGCCAAGTACCTGCTCGAGAATACCGAGATGGACCTGCCGCAGCGCGCCAGCGCCGCCCAGACGGCTCAGACCATCGAGTCGTTCCGCCTGCGCATGCTCAACCAGGGCATGCCGGCGTACCTCGTCGAAGAGCGCATGGCTGAGATCCGCGAAGCCGGCGCCGAGCGCGCCGCCAAGGACCTCAAACTCATGTTCATCATGGAGCGGCTGTGCGAGGCCTTCGAGGTCAACGTGACCGACGATGAGATCAACGGCCGCATCGCCCAGATCGCCATGCGGCAGAACACGCGTCCTGAGAAGTTGCGCCAGGAACTCATCCGCTCTGGCCGAGGGCCGATGCTCGTGAACCAGTTGCGCCACGAGAAGGCGGCAGACCGGGTAATCGAGATGGCTGAAGTCTCCGAGATCACCGCCGAAGAGTGGAACAAGGAGATGGAGGCCGAGCGCGAGGCCGCCCGGGCCGAAGCCGAGAAGGGTGAAGGCTCGGAAGAGAAGTCCGCCGCGAAGAAGACCTCGGGCAAGAAGAAGAGCAAGAAGACCGAGGACTGAATCGCCGGGGCGGGACTGCCGCAGACGAATAACCGCAGCGACGCGGCTGTCCGCTGCTAGGCGCCCGCCAGCCAGCGCTTACCGCGCCTCTAGCGCCTCGCGGAACATCTCGGCACAGCGCTTCCACGAGAAGCCCTGCGCGTACTTCAGGCACGACGCGGGATCGATCTTCAATGCCTTGCGAATCGCCGCGGCCAGATCGTCATCGAGCGCACCCGACACGCCAGGCGAGACCACGTCGATCGGGCCCGTCACCGGATAGGCCGCAACCGGCACGCCGCACGCCATGGCTTCGAGCATCACCACGCCAAACGTATCGGTCCGGCTCGGAAAAACGAAGACGTCGGCCGCCGCGTAGTGCTTCGCCAGTTCCTCGCCTTTCTTGACGCCAACGAAGTGCGCGTTGGGAAACTTCCGCTGCAGTCCGGCGCGCGCGGGTCCGTCGCCGACGGTGTACTTGCTGCCCGGCACATCCGCTTCGAGAAACGCCTCGATGTTCTTCTCCGTGGCGACCCGGCCGACGTAGAGGCTGATAGGGCGCTCGCCGGGCAGAAAGTTCTTGTCGCCGGGCTTGAAGAGGTCGGTGTCCACGCCGCGCGTCCAGACGCGCACGTTGGTGAAGCCGCGCGCATCGAGTTCTTCCTTCACGCGCGCCGTCGGCACGAGTGTCGCGTTGGCCCGGCCGTGAAACCAGCGCATAACGCGATACGTCCAGCCGGCGGGAATCCAGGCGTACTTCTTGAGGTACTGCGGGAACTGGGTGTGATACGAGGTGTTGAACGCCATGCCGCGCCGGCCGCAATGCAACCGTGCAGCGATGCCCAGCGGCCCTTCGGTGGCAATATGAATTGCGTCCGGTTTGAACTCGCGCAGCAGGGCTCGCACCTTGCGACCCGGCAGCCACGCGAGGCGAATCTCCGGATAGCGCGGCAGCGGATACGTGCGGAAGAGTTGCGGGTTGATGACGAGGATCTCATCGCCCATCGCCTCAAGTTGACGCACGACGTGACCCAGCGTGGTCACCACGCCGTTGACCTGCGGCGGCCAGGCGTCAGTGACAAGTGCGATTCGCATGTCGATTGTTGGCGGCTTGCAGGTCGGATTCAGCGCGAGAGGCGTTCATTCATCGAAGGCAAACCCGGCCCGGGCAACCCCGGCAGCGCCTGGTACCAGTACGCCACCGAGGCGATGTCATCGGTGAGCGGCTGGAACTTGCGCGTCGGATACCAGCCCAGCGCCTGCACGGTCACGCGCAGATTCTCGCGGAAGCAGATCGGATCGGGAATGTGCCAGCGATACAGGCCGTGGCACGGCACGCGCTCGCCGCCGACGAGTGCCTGCGGGTAGCCGAGATACGGCGTCGAATAGGTCACCGGCCCGCTCGTCTCGGGGTTGACTGCAGCGCGAAAACCCCACGCCCCGCCGAAGTAGTCTTCGGTGCCGGTGCCGCAGATCGTGGGGTGCTCGCCGTCGCCGTCGAGGTAGAACTTGAGTTCACCCTCGCCCCACCACATGTTCGAGAACTGGTTCCACACGAGATAGGTGCCGACGTGGTGCCCTCGCCCCTGCACGCCGTCGAGGATGGTGTGCTCGGGATGCTCGCGGCTCGTCATGGAGCGGCGCCACTGCGCGTGCAGATACGCCGCGTCCGCGGGCACGTCCGTCAGCGCGTAGGTGATCTGGTAAAAGAACTCGGTCAGATCCTGCGGCCCGTCGTTGGTGATCTCGATGCGAATGCGCCTGGCAAACGGCATGGGCCAGTAGGAGTTCATCCCTCCGCGCGGGTTGACCGCGACGGGGATCGAACTGATCAAGGCGCAGCCATCGATGCCATTGGCGAAGAAATCGCCCAGCGGCGTCTCGACGCTGGGCGTCTTCTGGTCATCGTAATAGATGCGCAGCGCGATCATGCGCAGGCGCTCGTGGAGCACGGTCATCCAGATGTGCTGAACGACACCGGGGCCGGCCACGTCGGCGAGCACGACGGTTTCGCCGGATTTCACGCGGATGCACGGCCGGACCTTCCAGCCCTTGCCCAGCTCGGATGCGGCGCTGGAAATCGGATCGGCCGGACCGGGCGAGGCCTTGGCCCCGCCGCCGCGCGCGCCATCGGGGTTTTCGGCGCTGATGGAGCGCGTCTCGGCGTCGCGCAGCATGGCGATGCCGCCCAGGCCCAGCGAAGACAGATGATCGAACACGTCCGCTCCTCGCGCCGTTCAGGCCGGCGTCTGCTGCAGAACGCCGGCGATGATCTCCGCCGCCCGCTTCGCCTGCTCGGCGGAGACCTCCAGGTGGAACACCGCCCGCAGGCGCTGCGGGCCCGTGGCGAACATGCGCACGCCTTCCTTCTCGAGCCGGCGGACGAACTTCTTGGCCGGCCCCCACTTGGGATCGATGTCGAAAAACACCATGTTCGTCTCGACCTCGCTCACATCCAGCGTGATGCCCGGCACCTGCGCAATGCGCTGCGCGAATGCTTTGGCGTTGGCGTGATCGTCGGCCAGGCGCTTGACGTGGTGGTCGAGCGCGTAGATCGCGCCCGAGGCGATCACACCCGACTGCCGCATTGTGCCGCCGAGCATCTTACGGAAGTGATGCGCTGTCTGGATCGTCTCCTCATCGCCGGCGAGCACCGACCCCACTGGCGCTCCCAGGCCCTTGGAAAAGCACATCGAGACTGTATCGACGTGCTGCGTATACGCGGTGGGATCCACCCCCGCCGCGATGCACGCGTTGAGCAGGCGGGCCCCATCCATGTGCACGCGCAGACCCATCTCGTGGGCCTGGTCGCACACGGCCTTGACCTGCTCGACCTTCCACACGGCGCCGCCGCCGCGATTGTGGGTGTTTTCGATGATGACCAGGCTCGTGCGCGGGTAGTGGATCTGCAGCGGGCGCACGTTGGCTTCGATCACATCGGGTCCAAAGATGCCGCGCCGCCCGGGCACGAAGCGCACGGAGCAGCCGGCCACGGCGGCGAACCCGCCGGTCTCGTAGAAATAGAAGTGGCTCTCGTTGTGGGCGATGATTTCCTCGCCGTGCCGCGTCTGCGAACAGATGCCGCAGAGATTGGCCATCGTTCCCGAGGGAACATACACCGAGTCCGCCTTGCCCAGCAGATTCGCCGCCTTCTCCTGAAGTCTGATGACGGTCGGCTCATCGCCGAGCACATCATCGCCAACCTCCGCTCGCGCCATGACATCCCGCATCGCCTGCGTCGGCGTCGTGACGGTGTCACTGCGCAGATCGATCGCACTGGCCCCACTGTTCATAACGGTCCCTCCCACGGGTGTTTATGAAACGCCGTATGGTAGAGGGCCGCGTCGCGTTTTCCCGGCTCAGAGGGACGCCATCTGTTACGGGAAGCGATATCCGACGAGGTTGCTCACTGCGCAAGCCTGCCGGTCCACCGCCTGGAGCAGGATCATCCGGCCAGACGCCGCGGCTGGAACGAAGAGCGTCAGCTCCACATCGCCGTCGCGGTCCGCCAGCGCCTGCCCGACCAGCCGGGCATTGGCGATCTCCACGCTCAGACCCGGGCAGCCCGGAACCGCCGTGAGACCGACGTTCACGCCGTAAACAAACGCGATCCTGGTCTCCGGCGTCGCGCCGGCGGCCTGGAACAGGTTGCTGCGCCCGGCCAGGCCCGGGTGCGGGTGCACCGCGACAAAGGCCTCGGTCTCTCCCTGGAACTCATAACTGCCCATATCCGTCAGATCTCTCTCGCCGTAGCCGGCATCCGGCATGCCGCGATCGTCGCGGAACCGGTGATTCCCATCGAGGTCCCAATCGGTCGCCGCCTGGCTGTTGTCGCCCGAGTCGATGCCGGGCGATGCGGGGCGCAATCTGAAGTCGTCAGCCATGGCATCGACGAACATCGGATCGGCATCGAGATTGCCCACACCCGGCCAGCCTTCGGTCACGATGCTGCGCTCGACTGCGAGGCGCTGCGAGCCGTCGAAAATGCCATCGGGTCCGTTGCCGTGCACGATGGAGTTGACGATGAGGCTGTCGCTCCCGCCTTCGGATGCAATGTGAACGCCGCCCCCGCTGTCGCTGCTCGTATTGAGCGCGATGGTGGCGCCGGTCAGTCGAAGCGGCGGCGCCTGCGCGTAGAGCCCGCCGCCCGCGTCGAGCGCGTCGTTGCGAACGACCAGCGAGTTGTTGAGGATCACGTCGGCGAGCAGGTATGCGGCCCCGCCGTGCCGGCCG
This sequence comes from Planctomycetota bacterium, assembly GCA_963205185.1. Taxonomy (GTDB): domain Bacteria; phylum Planctomycetota; class Phycisphaerae; order Phycisphaerales; family UBA5793; genus UBA5793. Next base: position 137,032 of record CAUJHZ010000046.1, read on the forward strand.
GCGCGGTTGCCGCGGAAGTCGAGCCAGTCGCCCGTAAGCGAGGCGGCGTGCAGCCCTCCGCCGTCGTGTCCGGCGATGTTGTCGATGAACTCGCACAGCGACCACCGGTCGGCGCTGGTGCTGCCGAAGACGGCCCCGCCATCGCGCCCGGCTTCATTGCCGACGAATCGAATGCGCTCGAAGAGACCGGCGCTGCCTTCGCGCACGAAGATGCCGCCGCCGTCATCTTCGGCGCGGTTGTCGTGGATCAGCACATCCACGACCTGGAACGAATCGCCGTAGACGTAGAGCGCTGCGCCCGCGGCCGCTTCGTTCTCCGCAAACTCACAGTCGCGCAGAATGAATCGACCACCGAGATAGGCTCCCCCGCCACTGGCGTAGCGGGCTTCCCCTTCGCGCACCGCGGCGTTGCCGACAAAGCGCGTACTCTGGATCGTGCTGAGCGGCTCGCTTGGGTGCGCGGCACTGAACTTCTGAATTCCAGCCCCAACGCCAGTGTACTGGGGCCGCACGACATTCCAGGAGATTTCCGAACGCATGATGTGTACGCCGCTGTACTGGTCGATCTGAATGCCCGCTCCGCCAACCGACGCCTCATTCCTCGTGATGACCGATGAGTCGATGATCGCTATCGCGCCGTCACGAACGCCGATTCCTCCGCTGTCCGGGGCGTTGGAATTGTCTTGAATCGTCGAGTGGACGATGTAGACGATGGAGTCGCCCGCAATGTGGATACCGCCTGCGATCGGAAAGGAGCCCGGCGTGCACTGCTCGATGATGCAATTGCGAATCTCGACATCCGCGTTGGCGATGCAGATGCCTCCGGCCCACATGCCCTTGCCGCGCCGAATCGTCACGCCCTCGATCAGCACCGGTCGATCTTCGGTTGAATGACAGAAGTCAAACGCGAGGTCCGCCAGTTCACAGTCGATGATGCACTGCTCCGGCCCGCCCGATGAGCGCAGGCTGAGTTCCTTCTCGTGGAACAGAATGCCCCGGTTGCCCTCGCCCGTGTACAGCCCGTCGGCGAGGATGACGGTGTCAAAGTCGCTCGCCGCGTCGATACCCGCCTGGATCGTGGCTTTGGGCCCGTCGGGGGCTTCGCAGACGGGCGAGAGCCCGGTCCACAAGTCGTTGCCGCACGAGCTGTTGACGTAATACGTCGTCTGGCTCAGGGCCGAAGTGCCGATGGCAAGCGCGGCGCTCATTGCAAGCGCACAGAGACGTTGACCTGCGAGTGCGTGCATGGTCAGTCCTCCAGGTTGGGGGCCGGTGTGCAAGGCCCCGGGGCGGGAAGCCGCACCCGCAGCGCGATGCCGCAGGCGTCGACACATAGAAGCTAACCGATCCCGGGGGCGGTGTCAATGGAAAAAGGCCGGCACTGCCGACTTTCTGCACAAAAGCAAAAGCCCCCGAGAGGAGGCCTCGGGGGCTTTGGGCGGTTGATGGGCAAAGCGCGACACGTTACACCGCTGCAAGGATTTCCTTCGTGAGGTTCTCGGGGATGCGGCGGTAGGTGCACGGCTCCATCGTGCTCGTCGCGCGGCCCTGGGTGAGCGAGCGCAGCGCCGTGGTGTAGCCGAACATCTCGCTCAGCGGCACCTCGGTCGTCAGCACGCGCGTGTTGCCGCGCTGCTCCATGTTGATGATGTGGCCGCGGCGGGAGTTGATGTCGCCGGTGACTGAGCCGACGTAGTCCTCGGGCGTGATGACGATGACTTTCATGATCGGCTCGAGCAGGCACAGGCCCGCCTTGGTGCATGCTTCGCGCATGGCCAGGGCGCCGGCCTGTTCGAAGGCGATCTGCGACGAGTCCACCGGATGCGTCGAGCCGTCCACCAGTTCGATGCGCACGTTGAGGAGTTGATACCCGCCGAGAATACCCGAGAGTGCCGCCTGGCGGCAGCCGTGCTCGACGCTGGGCACGTATTCCTTGGGAATCTTGCCGCCGACGATCTTGTTCTCGAAGCCGATCGAATTGGTGAAATCGATCTCCAGGGCCTCGGCTTCCTCGCGCGTGCAGGGGTAGACGTTGATGGTGCAGTCGCCGTACTGGCCGCGGCCGCCGGTCTGCTTGACGAACTTGCCGCGGATGCCTTCGGCGTGGCCGATGATGGCTTCGCGATAGGTCACGCGCGGCTTGCCGACTTCGACGCCGATCTTCATGTCGCGGACGAGTTTGTTCTTGATGATCTCGAGATGCAGTTCGCCCATGCCGGCGATGATCGTCTGCCCCGTCTCGTCATCGAAGTGCGAGCGGAACGAAGGATCTTCGCGGCGGATGGTGACGAGCGCCTCGCCGAGCTTGCGCTTGTCCTCTGCGGTCTTGGGCTCGATGGACATCGAGATGACCGGCTCGGGGAAAGACATCGTCTCGAGCAGGATCGACTCATCGGGATCGCAGAGCGTCTCGCCGGTGATCGAGTTCTTGCAGCCGATCACGCCGACGATGCTGCCCGCCGACGCTTCGTCGAGAGCGATGCGGTCCTTGGCGTGCATCTCGAAGATGCGCGCGATGTTTTCCTTGCGGTTGTTGCCGGGATTGAGCACGCGCGAGCCGCGCTTGAGCGTGCCCGAGTAGATGCGCAGGTACGTCAGATCGCCGTGGCTGTCGGCGACGACCTTGAACACGAGCGCCGAGAACGGGGCGCTCGGATCCGGCGGGCGGGTGAGTTCGACTTTGCGATCGCTGGGGTCCACGCCATGCACATCGCCGGCTTCGGGCGGGCTGGGGAGGTAATCGACCACGCCGTTGAGCAGGCGCTGCACGCCGATGTACTTGAGCGCCGAGCCGCAGAAGACGGGATAGCACTGACGCGTGATGGTGCCTTTGCGGAGCGCGGCCTTGAGTTGCGCCACGGTCGGCTCGCCGTCGCTGAGAAACACTTCGGCGAGTTCGTCGTCGAGTTCAGCGGCTTTCTCGATCATTTCGTGCCGCCACAACTCCGCCATGTCGCGCATGTCGTCGGGAATCTCGCGCTCTTCCACGACGGCGCCGAGTTCGTTGCTGTCGAAGTAGTACGCCTTCATCAGCATGAGATCGATCAGGCCCTCAAACGTGTCGGCCTGGCCAATGGGAATCTGAACCGCGATCGCGTTGGCGCCGAGGCGCTCGCCGATCGACTTGAAACTGAACTCGAAGTCGGCGCCGAGCTTGTCCATCTTGTTGATAAAGCACAGGCGCGGCACGCGATAGCGGTCGGCCTGGCGCCAGACCGTCTCGCTCTGGGCCTCGACGCCTTCCTTGCCGTCGAACACCGCCACGGCGCCGTCGAGCACGCGCAGGCTGCGCTCGACTTCGATGGTGAAGTCCACGTGACCGGGCGTGTCGATGAGATTGATCTTGTACTCCTGGCCGTTGACGACCCAGGGGCACGTCGTGGCCGCCGACTGGATGGTGATGCCGCGCTCCTGCTCTTCGACGAGAAAGTCCATCGTCGCGGTGCCTTCGTGCACTTCACCCATCTTGTAGTTCTTGCCGGTGTAGAACAGGATGCGCTCGGTCACCGTGGTCTTGCCGGCGTCGATATGGGCGCAGATGCCGATGTTGCGGGTCATGTGAAGGTCGGAGGCGGGCATGGCGTGTCCTTTGATAATCAATTCGCTTCGGCCGGCGGCGCCGATCGGCCCGCCGGCGGTTGTTTATGAATCCACTGCCGGCGCGCTGCGCCGGCTCCTGCAAACTCCCCTGCGCGCCGGTGGGCACGCAGAGTCGAAATCGGGTTGTTTTGCGGTCGCCGCGGCACGGACGCTGCTGAGCGTGGGTGCCGGCGGATGAAGAGAGGGTTGGGTGGGCCCTGTCGTCAGGTTTTTCAACCGCCTCGGTTCACACCGAGGCGTCGGGCCCCCGGGTGAACCGTTAGTCGTCTTCGTCGTTCAAAGGAAGACTCCCTTCGGCCAACTTGTGCGGCCCGGCTGGGTGCAACCGGGCCCAATGAGCAGCGGGCAACCCCACTGCAATTGCTGCCTGATAATAGCCTGTTCGCGACGGGCCGGCGTGGGGTTGCACTGACCTGCCAATGGGCAATCATCGGACGTTTCCATCCCCGGCATAATCCGATCCGACCCCTCCGCCAGCCGAACTCGCCCCTGCCGGCTGCTGCAACCCGCCAGATCCCGGCACGCACAACTCCCAAGCCGCGCCCGCCCGCTCGGAAGTTGGGTTACGCGCGGCGGGCCGTTCGAGTTCGCCGCAGCACTCGATTCGGGCCCTTACCCGACCGGACTTGCGCGAAGCAAACGCTGCCGCCGCGGCGAACCTCGATCCCCGCTGCTTGATATGATTCGCGGCAAGGCTATTGTCGGCGGCGCGCCCGGCGCGCTCCACACACGCGGATGTGGCGGAACTGGCAGACGCGCCAGATTCAGGTTCTGGTGGGAGTAAAATCCCGTGGAGGTTCAAATCCTCTCATCCGCATTCCCGATTCGCGGCCCGAGATGGTTCCTCGGGCCGGCGTTCGTTTTGGCACCCAATCAGCAAGGCAGACGGTAAGGCCCATGCCCGGCGCCAAGTCATTCCCGCCCGAACTCCGCCGCCGCAACCGCATCACCCTGCTCATCCTGCTGGGCATTGTAGCGATCTGCGCTGCCATTCCCGTCGTCGATCGCCTGCTCACCAAACCGATTCCCGTGGTGAACCAGACGGCCCGCGACCTCTTCCCGCCCAAGGCCGCCGGCACGCCGCTGCTCACGCTCTACGCGCCGCCCGAGGCAAACCTGACGGCCGCCGTCGCCACGATGCTCGAGCGCTACGAGCCGGCGGCGCAGGCCGTGTTCCCTGAGCCGCCCACCCCCATCGAGGTCGCGCTGCTGTCCGACCCCGTCGAGACGAAGCAGGTGTGGATCCAGATCTTCTCGGCCGACGATCGCAAGCCGGGCCAGCGCGGCGTGGGTCGCTCGAGCTTCGTGCTCTACGACGCGCAGCCGAGCGAGGCCCTTTCGGCCGAGCAGCAGGCCGGCGAAGTGGCGCACCTGATCGGCCGCGCATTGCTCGAACAGAAGCTCGAAGAGCGCCTGCGACTCGTCTCCGAGCCGTACGCCTGGCTGGTGTCGGACATGATGGCCGTAGCGCTGATGCCCGGACTTGAAGATGAAGCATGGGCCGAGTACATCGCCCTGCGCGAGACGCACGAGCCGCTCACCGAGCGCGCCTGGCTGGGCGGGTTCGACGGCAAGGGCCCGAGCCCGCTGGCGCGCGTGACGACGCGGCTGCTCGCCGCCGAGTTCCTGCGCAGCCGGCGGAGCACCGAGTTCGTGCCGCTGATCCGCGACGGCTACGACCTCGAGACCGCGTTCCGCGCCATGGCCAGCGGCCTGCTCACCGGCGGCGGCCAGCGCGAGGACGCGCCGCCCGAGTCCATACCCGGCACCTCATTCGACGCGATGATCCAGCGCCTCGAGCAGCGGATGCAGGCGCGCCAGGCGCCCGGCGAAGACGGCTGACCGCCGCACGCGCGCTCCATCATCGCAACAGGGAACCGGTGCGAATCGCCAACGACCAATCGACCCGCTCGCGCCGCAGTCAGCCTCTTGCAAACCACGCCGGCGGCGGTATCGTCCCACACTCGACCGGCCCCGTAGCTCAGCGGTCAGAGCAGGGGACTCATAATCCTCGGGTCGCTGGTTCGAATCCAGCCGGGGCTATTCTCGCAATGCGTTGCATTGCCGCGCGATGATGCGCGATTTCCCCTTGTTTTCAAGGGGTTTTCGCGTTGCTCGCGCGTGCGCCCGTGCGATGCCTTCGGCGCAATGCTTGGCGATGGTTCGCAACGATTTGCAGGCGCGTTCCTGCCAGTTAGACCCCCACTCGCCGGGCCGTCAGTTCCGGTCGCTCGCAGCGCCGCCGCTTCGCTCTCGGGCGCGTCATCGTCAAAAACCGGCAGCCCGTCCAGCCCGGCCCGAACGTCGTGAAGGCCCAACGTCGTGTAGCAGTTCAACGTCAGTTTTGGGTCCGAGTGTCTCGCCAATGATTGAGCGACTTTGACCGACGCGCCCGCCCGAACGATGCTCGTGATGAATGACGCTCGCAACGCGTGAAAGTCCACGATTCGCCGCTCGCCGTCAGTTCGCCTCAGGAAGTCCGTAGAGCGTCGCTGCCACGCTTCGGCTAGGTCGCCCGTCTCCAGCGCCCACGCCCGCCGCGCTCGCCTCAGGTCGAAGCGGATCATCTCAGCGGTTCGCCCCATGCGGCCCGTGAACACTGGCGCGCCCTTCGGCTTGTTGGCCAGCCATGGCCGCAGCACGTCGGCTAGGTCGCTTCGGATCGGTTGCACGTCCAGTTTGCCCCGCTTGCTGTGCGCGGCCTGCACGGTTACGCTCGGCCCCTCAGGCGAGAGATTGAAACTCGCCGGGGTCAATGATGCAATCTCACCGGCGCGAAGTCCCGAGCCGCTCGCCAGCCTGTACAGGACGCTGCGATCCGCGCCGCTCAACAGGTGATACTCCGGGCCAGTCTCGGCGGCTCGAATCAGCCGGGCGAGTTCATCATCCAGCAGCGGCCGACGCACCCGCCGACGATCCTTTTCGACGTTCATCGACTTCATGCCCGCCAGCGGATCGGCCGCGAGTCGCCCGTCGTGAATGCACCAGCGCACAAAACTGCGAACCGCGCCAAGGTGCACGTTGCGAGTTCGCGCCGATGCGTTGCCGCCGTTGAGTTCCTTCACCGCTTTGAGGATTCGACTCGGGGCCAGGTCCGCCAGTACGCCTACATTCGCAGCCGTGAGGATGCGAGTCGCCGCGCCAGTGCTCTTGCGAACGTGCTCCGCCGAGTTGCCCCGCGAAGTCAGGTAGTCCCGCCATGCGCTCAGGTGTTCGCTCACGCCGCGCTTGCCGTGCGCTGCCATCGTCTCGGCCCGCAGGTCCAGCGTCCCGGCTCGCATCCTTGCAGCGCGCCCCGTCCAGTGAGACAACACCTCAAGCGCGGCCGCCCGGTCGGTCGTTCGCGTGGACTTGCGCCTCGGCTTCCCGTCGGGTCCGATCCATTCGGCCGTCCACGGCGCACCCGGCGATCGCTGGTAAACGGTCCCGCTTCCATTCGCCCGTCGCCGCCGCTTATTTCGTGCCCTTGCCACTTGTTGCCTTGCCCTTCCCCCGGCGCGTCCGCCGGATGATGATTTCGCAGCCGATTGCCGCCGCGAGCGCCTCGGCCGTGTCCAGCCGGACGGTCGGCCGCTCGCCGCTCATGAATCGGCACAAGCCGCTCAGTTCGATTCCAGCGTCTGCCGCGGTCCGGTACAGGCTCTTGCCGCTTTGCTCGATCCCGCGCCGCAATTCATCGACAATGGTCATGGATGATTCTAGCCACATGATTGCTTTCTGTCCAGTAGGCGCCGCGCCCGCGCTTCTAGTGCCGCGTGCGCCTGCCGCGCCGCCTCTCGGCCGGGAACACCGCGACTCCACAGCCGCGCCAAGTTTGCCGTCCACTTGCCGCGCTCGTGTTCGGCCACCACGGGCGACAGGGCGGACACCAACGCTTCGGATTGCTCCGTCGCGGTCGGGTTGTTCGCGCCGGGCTCGCGCCGCCCGCCGGGGTACGCCGCCAGCGCCGCCAGCACGTCACCGCGATGCTCCCGTAGTCCTGCCGCGAGTTGAGTCGGAACCGTCCCAGCCGCGCGATACCGGATCGCGCCGCCATCGCGCCAGAGAGAGACCATTGCTTCATCAGCGATCGTGAACAGCAGGGCCACAGCCGTCGGGTGATCGCTCATATAACCCCCTCAACGATGCCGCCAGCGGATTCGTCTACGTCCAGCCAACCATTCGATTTCGGAATCTCATCAGTGGCTACGGCAACGGAACCCCCAAAAACCTCGGGGATTTCATAGGTTGTGGTGCCGTAGCCAGCGGTGTGGACCTGAAAGCGGCGGGTCGTCTGACCACCCTTCGGCCCTGCCGGGACCATCACCCATTCACCGACGCCCGACGCCGCAAGGTCGCTCAGCGCCTTCTCAGCGGCCTCGGTCTTGCCCCGGAACCGGCGCGGTCCTTGCGAGAGTTCACGAGCAGTGGCGGACCCGCCACGGCCCTGAATCCACTCCACGAGTTCGCGCTTTTCACGATCCCCGTCCGACTCATCAAACAGGCCGTAGACCCGTTCGGCCTCGCGTGCGAACCAGTTGACGGCCTCAATCGCATCCTCGATCGTCGGCAGGTCGATCGCCTCTCCGACATCCTCACCCGACGCCTGCCCCGCAAGGTGAAAGATCAGTGCGAGCCGCAGGACGTAGCCATACATCTTCGCCAGCGCCCCCCGCACATCCCCGGCCGCCTCATTCGTTATGTCGGCGTGGACGTTATGCCACTGAATGAACCGCTCGCGCGCTTTAGGCGACAGGCAAATCTCGATGGGAACCGGATCGCCGCCGTCATCGACTCCATGCTCCAGCGCCAGCAGGCCGCCGACGATCCGCCGCAGGCCATTCTCGGCCTCAATCGACAGGTCGCGGTCAGAGAATCGTCGGGGCCGCTTCGGCGGGAAGGCGATCAGGAATCGAGAGGCGAACCCCGACAGGCGCATCGACTCGCTCACGGCCCGCGTGAGGATGCCCGGCTGGATGCCGCCGCAGATCGACACGGCCGCGCGCGGGATGTAACACGGTCCCGCCGCGCCCTTGCGGTCGATCTGCCAAAACTCACCCGACCACGCCTGTAGGTATCTCGTGATATCCGACCCCTTCGACTTCTTGTAGGCGTCGAGACCGGCGATCAGTCCCGAGAGTTCATCGGCGGCCGCCAGCACGCCTCGCGGGTTGGCGTCCAACACGGGTGCAAGCGCCTCGATGGTGATGTCGCTTACGATGTACCGCCTCGGCTTCGGTTGCTCCGGCTCCGCAGGCGGATCGCCGACGGGCTTGCCCCGGTACGCCTTCATTCGGCAATCGAAGGCGATCGCGGCAGCGCGATGTAACTCGACCTCCTGCCGGTAGACCTCCATCGCGCGATTCTGCGCCTCGTGAAGCGGCTTGTGCGTTGCGCGCATCGTGGGGGTCTTTGTGGTCCCCGTCTCCGCGACGGTCATCGCCCAAACAATGGGAAACTCGTGCCAGGCTCGATTCACCCGCACAAGGCGAGTTGTTCCAATCGCGGACCCGAGCATCGACAGCAGCGGCATCACGACGAATGTATCATCGACAAAATTGCACCCGGCGAGTTCCTTGACATAGCGCCACAACGATCGCGGGAGTCGTTGAGTCGGGAACGGCCGCCAGGTCAGGACGGACTCGGCCGCCTCACGCTTCGGTTCCCACAGAGGAGCATCGTCGATCAGCGTTGCCAGTCGTGCCCGGACCGTCTCGATGCCTTCAGTGCGAACCCATGCCCGCAGGTCTTTGTAACACTCAGGCGGGTAGATCACCTTGATGCTGGCGACTCTGCCATGCAATTCGGCGGCGCATTTCTCCGCGCCGGTTCGGCCCGCCCCGCCGTCATTCTCGCCCACAATACAGCCGTGCCGCGTCTCATCGAGCAGCGCGACGAGCAGCGCGTTTCCACCCGTCGCCGACGGTCGGCCGATCGCATCGTAACCCAGGTCGATCGCGGTCGCGGTGTCTGACAGCCCTTCCGGGGACAACAGCGGCGACAGCGGCGACGTACCGGCGTAGGCGTCCAGTGGCGCGGCATAACAAAGGCCGCGCTTGCCGCCCGCGTCGGCCTTTTTGGATCCGTCAGGATATCGAGTCGTCGATCCGATGATCGCGCCGTCGCCGTCGCGCTCAGGCCAGCGAAGATTCCCGGCGTCATCGACCATGCAGCCGAGCCGCGTCAAGGCGTCCTCGGTTACGCCGAGTTCCACGGCCCAATCTGCGATCGTGCGAGTGGCGATCGTCATCGAAGCGCCTCCCGGCCGAGCAGCCGCAGCAGGATCGACTGCACCCGGCGGCGCAGGCGGATGATTCGGATTCGGCGCGCGAAGGCTTTTGCTTCACGACTGACGGGTGCATTCTGTCCTATGATGTTCATGGTCCAATCCTCGCCCGGCCGCGTCCTGTTGGGAGACTCGACGCCGCCGGGCATTTTGTTCGTCATCGCGGCCGCTCAATGCGGGCCGCAAGCCAGTCGCGTAGTTCGCGTTCGGGGTAGACGATGCAACCGCCGATCCGACAGTGCGGCAGCGCAAGCGTGCGGTCGGCCGTCCACGCCGAGAGAGTGCGGCGCGAGATTCCCAGCGCCTTGCAGGCGTCGGCGGGCCGGAGTCCGATGGTCGGTACTAGATCGCGGTCGGCGGTCATCGCGCGCCCCCTTCCGCGTCAGTCTGCCATTGCGGCGCATCTGAGTCGGCGAGCGCAGTGAAAAACTCATCGAGCAAGGATTTCGACGTAAACAGCCGCCGACCGGCGCGGTAACATTTGAGCCGCACCCGCTCACCCGTACGGGAAAGACAGCCACGGCGCATCCACGACCAGACCGCCGTTCGGCCGGGATTGCCCGGCACGAGCGCGGATACATCATCGAGCGTCAAGTATTCCGGTTTTGAAGTGTCGAGCCGAATTGCCATCGCGGATTACTCCTGCGAAGGCAACGGCCTTCAAGTCCCTTGCGGGCGGGCTTCAGCCCTGTTTGGGTTTGATTGACAAGCATATTCGCAGATCGCGGTCAGTTCCACTGCATCCCGTCCCGGTTGGCAAAGCGGGAGTCGGGCCGCCCCTCGCGCGCGTGCGCGCGCGTATGTCGCAGAAATACGGGCGGGAATTCTTGGAGTCCCTAAAAGGGCCACGTCCTCGCCCCTGACAACAGGCGGATTATCAGTGCCGCGCCGGGTTTGCGGACACTAAAAACAGGCGCGCCGGGATTTTTCGACACTAGAAAAAGGGGGCGACTCACTGCAACGAGATTGCAAGGTCGCCGCCGTGCGCTTCGTCGCCTTCGTCCACCGTGGCTTGCCTCTGTTCGCCATCGCTTGCGCTCGACTGTGCGGGTCGGCCCGCAGCGCCACGACCGGGCAAAGGCCGAAGCACCACGAGTCCGCTTGACGCGACCGTCGCCGCGTCGTCCCGCTCGTCAAGATTCATGCCGTACCGGTGGGGTAGACTTTCTGACAGTTCTTGGCATTCGTCGGATGAAGCCGTGCCGGTTGCCCACCTTCAATTGTCCCTCATTCCACTTCTTCTGCTCTACGGTTCGAATAGGCGTAGGCATGATAGTTCCCGCCCTTCTGAATAGACCACTAGCCAGTAAGCGCCTGCTGCCGGAATCGGAATCCCTGTTAGTTCAGCCGCCATCTCAGCCGCTACGGGGACCTTGGGAAATTGGTGTATGACCATTCTTTCCGCTCGATTTGGAATCTCAAGTTCGAGATGAATGCGGACTTGATGATTGCAGGGGATTTCAAGAGCAACATACAGACAGCAGTCGGGGAGTCGAATCGGACGTAGCGGCTTTGGAGACAGCGCCGTAAAGATACCGTGAAGCGTGAATTGTCTCGTGGTTGTGTCCTGCTTTGCTGCATCACAGAGAACCATTGCGGTAACATGCGGGCAGCGCGTTGCTTCGCTCATGGAATTGCCCCATCGACCGGAATCCGTGACGCTTGCCAACGCCATAGCGCGGTACTGCGTCGAGGCGAACATACTCCGTTAGGTGACCGATACTGGAATGCCCCGCATCATCAAGGAACCGGCATTCACTATCCACCTTGCCCCGACTTCATTCGCCGCCCGGTTTCAGCAATAACGATCCGGCTGGAAAGCGCCGCACCAGCCACGATCAACAGCCATCCTCCGACGTAGATGTCTCGTAGGTGCAATTGAAGGTTGATTGCCCACCATCGTGAACGGGGAGAAGTGTCCAGTTGAACCCGGTCGATAATGCGATCAGGGTGTGCCTCTCGGGTAGTCTGGTCCGACTGCTCATCTACCACCGGCCCCGCCGGAGAAGCGGGTTGCGGATACTCGACTTGCCCGAATTGATCGCCATACCGCTGCTGCGCCACGGTGTCAAAACCATCAGGAATGCGCGGACCCTCAACAGGGGCCGTCGGCCGCGTGGAAGTGGTGGGGCTTTCTTCCAGCAACAGCGATTGAAGTGACTCCATGTTTAGCGTTGGCTCGCTCGCGCCCGTCCAGGCTTTGAGCCGAAGCCGGTAACTCGCCGAGTCACCCGGCAGGATTCGATGCCACTGCGCAACGTATCGCAGCAATCCATAGCCGCAGAGCATGGCGAGTAGGCCGAGCCAGAACAGCCATTGATTGCTTTTTCTCATGGAAGCACCTTCGGTTACTGCTCGTCGTCTGCGGCTTGCTCGCGCTGAAAGAATGCGGCCTGCGCGTGATATTGGTCGTACGTATCTTCGGATGTTGCGACTTGGGTTTGCCAACCGGTGATGGTGGATGAACCGTTGTAGTTCGCTCGCAAACCATCGTCTGTCTGAATTTGCCCCGAGTGGCTTGCTGTGCTATAGGTCGGTACAAGATACGAATACATGCCTTGTTCCGTCCGAGTGCCCAAGAAGTTGATTCGGAAAACGACCAGATCGGCCCCAATGGATCGCGCGAATGCATCAAGGTCAGCGCGTCTCGCTCGCTGTCGCGCGGCGCTCACCAATCCACCGCCAGACTCGAATTCGTAATTGCAGTATCCGAGTGGGACCGCCGTTCCTTCCGCGTCTGCAAGTCGTTCCAAGAACAGCGGATCGGCGAAGCCGGAGCAGTCCACAACTTGAATCACAGACTCTTCGGGCAGTGGCTCGTGAGGGTCGGCGGTCATGGTCACATAGGATCGCTCCCACTCGTTCACCCGGGCGCATCCCGTGAGGATCAATCCCAAAAGCACAATCGCGGTCGGTCGCATGATGCCTCCTTCACGACGGGGATTCGGCATCATTGTACCATCGCTCGCATGGCCCGCCGGATCGGCTCGGGCAGGTCCGGCCACGCCGCGACGATCACCGCGAGCCGCTCATCGTCGATTTCCGGCGCGTTCCTGCCAGTATGGCCCTCAGTTCCCGCCCCCGCTTCGGAAGTGTTTGCGTTTTCAGCACTTGGAAACGCGAGCAGGGGACTCATAATCCCTTGGTCCCTGGTTCGAATCCAGGCGGGGCTATTTTGCCTCATCCATCTCGCCGTAACGCCTGCGTTCGGTGGGCGCCGCGCCGTCTATGGAATCTTCACGACCCTGCTCATCTCGCACGGGTAGTAACTGTCCGAAAGCGAGACGAGTTGGATGTACTTTCCGCAGGCTTGCGCGCTTGCCGTGCCGCGCACCTGGCCACAACCGGCGCCGGTGGGAAACGCCGGACGAATGAGATGGACGGACGCGAGACCGCTTGCCATCGCGCCGCATGGGCCGCCAACCAGCGCGTGGCCCAGCCCCGTCGAGTAGATGATCGCCTGCCTCTTGCCGCGCGGCGCACCGCCCCATGAAATCGTCATCTCGCCGGGACACGATCCGGCGATGGTCAGCGCGTACCAACCCCACGTGCCATCCGCGAAGTTGACGCCGTAAGAGACGTCCCACGGTCCCCCGCCGGCGTAGTGCTCCCAGTTGGCAGGAAGCGGAACGCCGAGAAAATCAGACTGAAGAAAGGTGTTGCCGTTGGCGATCGGGCTGCCGTACGCATTTGCACCCGAAGTGGTCGAGACGTACGCCCGCCCTGCGCCTGTTCCCACCGGGCGAATGCCGACGTGGTACGTTCCAGGCGGCAGCGAAATGAGCAGAGGAGATAACTCCACATCCATTCTGAACTCGAAGTAGCCGAAACCGATTCTGCCCGTCGGCGTGACCACGACGGGAAGGTCGTTGAACTGACCCATGCAGGTGCCGAACTCGCCTTCGCCGAGGCAGGCGTAGAACACCACATCAGCGCCCGTGGGCGTGCCGATCCCGGCGTCGAGATAGTTGGAAAACACACCGCCCACGAACCCGCCGATCCAGTCGAAATCGTCGAACGTCCACGAGTCAGCGACGCTGGTGTTGCGCTCGCTCGTGAATAGCGCGCGATGGTCGAGATCTCCGCCGTAGAAAGAGAACTCGCCCTCCGGTGCGGCGCAAGCGCCGGCGGGGTCCGGCGTCGCCGCGCGCGCCGGCGTGGGCGGGTTCTGCGCCATGGTCGGAGCGCACACCAGCAGCACAACACCGACACCTCGCAGGTGCATCATGTCGGGCCTCCTCCAGGTTTCTCGATCGTATATCCGAAGCGATCGAACCTGGTTCAGGAAAATCATCCCGAATGGCAGCCGCGGCAGCGTCCGCAGGGCCGCCGAATGGTTGCGCAAGTGGGCACGTCGAGCGGTTTTTCAGCTCCTTTCTGCTTGACGCGTCGCCGGCGCGCATCAAGAATCGACCTTGGTCTCACGGAGGTTGCCATGCTTTGGCGTCCAAGCGGTTCTCGATCATCATCTCACCCGGCGGGTTCGGGCGAGGCGATCGTGCGCGACCTCCGCATCGCTCCCCTTTCGCGCGGCTGATCCGCCGCCTGCACCCATCGCGTCATTGAACCGCTCCGCGCTCTGATGAGCGCCGGAGCACTGCACACACGATGAAGCAAAGCCGCGCGCTGTGCGGCGAGGATCATGTCATGGACCAGCACACCACGCTCGCGCGCCGCCTGGCGCCCGAGGAAATCAGCAAAGGAATGTTCGTCGCCGTGCTCTCGATCACGCACGAGTTCATTCCGTTTTTCTGCGAGTCGATCTCGGTCTTCGAACGAGGCGAGCCGTATCGCATGGCCTTCCTGCCGGACGAGGATGATGCGCGACCGCTCAAGGTCGTCGCCGTCTGCCTGCCGTTTGTGTTCGTCAAGGATGCGCAGCGCCACCATCGCACGCTCGACGTGCGCCGCTATCGCCTGGCGCAGATCGACCGCAGGTTCGGCCGCAGGTACTTCAAACACACCGCCCGCACGATGGAACCGGCTCGGGAGTGAACTTCGGGCCGCCGGGCGACGTAGGAAAGCTTCCGCCGCACGTTGGCGCGCCGCTCGCGAGCCGAGTCGCCGCTGCTGGCATGAACATTGCATATGCAAAGGCGATATGACAACAGCCCCGCCTGGAGGCTCAGAACCCGGCCGGGGCAGCCGCGAGTGGCCAGAGTTTTCACCACCGCGCCGCCAGTGGCGCCTTGACACCAACGGGAGTGCACCGTGGAGCAGCGAATGAACTTGTCCTCGATTCACACGCAGTCCGGCAGCAAGAACGCATACCTCCGGTCCCGGCGCCTTGCCTGCATGGCGGCTGCCGCAGCAGCGCTGCTGTCGGGCGGGACCGCCCTGGCCCAGTATGAGTATGAGTTTTTCCTGATCGAGCCGTTTTACCAGTGGTCCACGGCCGAGTCGTACATGTCCTTCATCAACGATCTGAATGTCGGTCTCGGCGAGGGCCTCGCCAGCAGCGGCATGGCCGGTATCCTCTGGACCGAAGCCCAAGGCAGACGCCAGACCTATTCAGGCCTGCAGGAACTGAATAACCTCGGCTTTGCCGTAAGCAGCGACCAGATCGTGGACACGAGCGACGGCAGTTCGTTCGTGATCCCGCCTCCCAACTCGCAGTATTTCATTCCGCGTCTGTTCGACCTGAACGACAACATGGTCGGCGTGGGCGGCGCGCGCTCCGGCTGCTCGGACTTCTGCGAGAAGCCGATCATCTGGGATGAAGTCGGCGGCACGCGAATGGTGCCCGTACCAAACGCCTATCGCATGACGCACATCAACAACGCAGGCAGGGCGGCCGGGTACATCCAGTTCTACCACCAGGGGCCGACGCAGGCGTTTCTCTACAACGATCAGAGCGGCCAATGGATCAATCTGAGTGACTTCCTCCATCCGCGGCAATTCAACGACTTCGCCATCACGCGCGTTACTGACCTGACTGAAAACGGCGCCGTGACGGGCGAAGTGTACGCGGCGGAGGCGCTTGCTAATGGCTTTGTGTGGAAGGACGGACAGGGCTTCACCTTCCTGCCCGGACTGGACGGCGGCGACCCGCTGTACGTGCGCCCAAGCGGCATCAACGACGCCATGCAGGTCGTTGGCTCAGCGCCTGACGCCGGCTCGTCGTATCGCGCATTCATCTGGGACGCCAATCGCGGCATGCGCGACTTGAATGACCTTGTCCAACTGCCGACCGACTTCATTCTCGATCGTGCCGCCAAGATCAACGACAACGGCTGGATCGTCGGCTCGGGCCACTTCGGGCCGGGCTGGAACTTCGCGCGAGGCTTCGTCCTCAAGCCCATCGGCGGCGGCGGACCGGAACTGACGGTCGAGCCTCTGCATCGCGGCCAGCCGGCCGATCTCACGGTCACCGGCGCCAACCCCGCCGAGCGCGTTTACTTCATTTACAGCACCGCCGGCACCGGCAGCGGCCCGTGCCCGCCGGCGCTGGGCGGTCTGTGCCTCGATCTGCGGCTGCCGGTGATGCAACTCGGCTCGGCCGTGGCCGACGGCGGAGGCACGGCGATTATGACGATCGAGATACCGGCGCAGGCGCCGCTGATTACGGTGCACACGCAGGCGGCGATCCGCCGCGGCGCGGGCGGGGCGGACTCGGTCAAGACGGACGCGGTTTCGACGCCGATTCAGCCGTAACGGGGCCGCGGCGCTTGGCGCATCATTCGATGCGCAACACGTTACTGGTGAAGCAGGTCTGAGCGTCGATCAGTTGGACGTAGCCGTCGCAGGCGCTGGCGTTCAACTGGCCGGCGACGGACCCGCCGCCCTGAGCGTTCGACCGGACCACACCCAGCAGGCTTGCGCTATCGGGATCGAGGCTGATGAGTGTGCCGGCGCATGGCTGACCATTTGGAATGCGAAAGTAGCCCGTGCCCAGCGAATGGCCCAGAGCCACGCTGCCTTGCGGCGACGCGCAGGACCAAGTGAGTACGGCCGGGCCGGATTGCGGGCACGATGTGTCGAGGGCGAGTGTGGGCGCGACATTGAAGCCATAGGTCCAGGTGTCGCCGCGCAATCCCGGCTGGTTATCCCAACCGCCAAACAGGAGCGCCTGATGGCTGGCGGAGTCATAGGACATCGAGTGCCCTCGGCGCGGCGTGGGGCCATCGTCACTCAGCAGCGACCATCTTGAGCCGTCCCATTGCCAGAGTTTGTTATGAAGGGCGCCGTCGTTGTCGTAATACGCGCCGCCGTGCATGAGGGCCACACCGCGATCGGTATCGAATGTCATGGCCTGGAAGGCGAGTGGTCCGGGCGAGGTATCCGCGACCCGCTGCCAGCCGTGGGCGTCGAGGATCCACGTCTCGGCGAGGATGTCGGTCCCTTTAAAATTGTCGTACGCGCCTCCGTACAGAACGAAGTTGTCGCGGGCCGGATCGTACACCATTGCGGCGTTGCGACGGTTTCCGGGCCCTCTGCCGGTCACGTACCGCCATCGTCCATTGTAATAAATCCAGGTATCGCGCTCGAAGTAGCCGCCGTAGACCACGATCTCGCCGCGGCGCGAGTCGAACGCCATCATGTGGCCGCGTCGGCCCGCCGGCCCCGTGACGTTCACCTGCGTCCACTGGGTGCCATCCCACTCCCATGTATCGTTGAGTCGCGCTCCGCCGCTGCCGCCGCCGCCGAACAGCACGGTGACATTGCGAATCGAGTCAAACACCATTCCCGCACCCCAACGCGGCCCGGGTCCGGACTCCGACACGAGGATCCACTCCTCGCCGCCCCACTCCCAGGTTTTTCCACTGACGCCGTCCTCGGTGACGCCGCCAAACATGTAGAACTTGCCGCGATGGCTGTCGTAGACCATGCAGTGACCTTCGCTCGAGCCGATGTCGCGCGGAGGATGCGCGGTCCATTCCGCTCCATCCCATTCCCAAACGGTGCGTCCGCGATCAAATCCGCCGAAGAGCACCGCGACATCTCGCTCAGCGTCGTAGGCCAGTCCGCCACCTAGAGCGTTCCCATCTCACGCGTAGCGGTATCCCGCGTGGGCGAAGCAGTTGAGGGCGTCCGTTGGGGTCACGCGATCGAGGACGGACTGCATGGCTCGCCACAGCCGATCCACCGTGCGGCACGCCAGGCTGCGCAG
>CAUJHZ010000047.1 GCA_963205185.1 Planctomycetota bacterium
GTTTTCGCCGTGGTTTGACGGGAATGATGGGCTCGATCAGGTTCCACAGTTCATCATCGAGAAGCGGCTTGGCCATGTGCGTGCCTCCTTGCACTGCACGGCCATCAGCAATCAGCGTGCCATTGTGTTAGAGGCTCTTAGGGAGCATGACGCAACCGATGTGCTTGATTGCCCCGCTGGGAGGGGCGCATTCACCTATAGGCTGCTCAACGAGAGATTTTCGTGCTCAGCGGCGGACATTTTGCCGAATGCTTTTATGTTGGGCGACCGAATGGAGTGCCATTACGCCGATTTAAATCAATCGCTTCCCTTCGAGTCCGGGCAGTTCTCCGCCGTTGTGTGCCTCAACGGACTCCATCGCGTGTGGGCGCGCGGCCGCGCGCTCGCTGAGTTTGCGCGCGTACTTCGCCCTGGAGGTATCGTTGTGTTGACAAACGTCAATAATGTTAACCTTGTGCACCGGTGTTTGGGGCTTGCATGCGGATCAATGAATTATAATACCAACGGTCCGCCATATGGATTTCTGCCGTTCGCGGACGCACCTGCCACCTGGTATCGCGCTCCGATGACGATTGCCGGAGTCGTGCAAGTGGCGAGTCGCGCAGCACTTACGATAGATCGCCTCGAAGCCATTCGCTGGTCCCGAATGTCCATCGTGATGGCGCCTGCTGCGCTTGCGGCTTAAGGACTCGGAAAGTGCCTACCAAAGCGGATTCGGCAGCGCGTAAGTGTGGCAGAATCAAATAGCCTAGTGGGATTATTTGGTGATTACATCGCTCTCGTGCTTCGTAAGGGAGGCATGTGCTAGACCGAGCGATACAAGCGGGGTACAACCCAGCCAAGTCTCCGGGCCTACTACCAACCGCGGCGCACGCGCAGTGAACATCGCTTGTTCTGTTAGTCACACGAGATGGAATCTGAAAGTTTGAGAGTGCTCGCCGTTCGCGGCTCGTTTTGGACGCTTGGCGGCTACGGGCTCAGCCAGGTGGTCCGACTAGGGAGCCACCTTGTTCTCGCGTGGCTGCTGGCGCCGGAAGTATTTGGGCTCATGGCACTCGTCACCGTCTTCATGCAGGGGATGCAGATGTTTTCCGACGTCGGCATCAAACCCAGCATCATTCAAAGCGGGCGAGGTCGCGATGCAGATTTTTTGAATACCGCCTGGACGATTCAGATTGTTCGCGGGCTCGCCTTGTGGGCGTGCACCTGCATCCTCGCCTGGCCCGTGGCGGCGATGTTTGCGCGCAATGATGCCGCCGCTGGGGCACTGGCGGTTTTACTCCCCGTGGCGGGGTTTGGCACCGTTATCGCCGGATTCAGTTCCACGGCTCTGGCGACGCTCAACAAGGACCTGCGCCTGGGCCGACTCACCATGCTCGAATTGGTTGCTCAGATCATATCGCTGATGGTGACCGTCGCCTGGGCGCTCATTCATCCCAGTGTCTGGGCCATCATCGGGGGCGGCTTGGTAAGCGGCGTGTTCAAAGCGGCCATCAGTCATCTCATCGTTCCCGGCCACCGGGTTCGGATCTCGTGGGACCGAGACTGTGCACGAGAGTTGTTTTCCTTCGGCAAATGGGTATTCCTGAGCACCGCATTCACATTTCTGTCGACCAACATGGATCGACTTGTCCTGGGCAATGTGCTCACGCTGGCAGAGCTTGGGCTGTATGGCATTGCGTTGGTCTTTGCGAGGGTCCCGCTACATGTCAGCGGGCGACTTGGCGATACGGTGCTCTTTCCAGTATACGCCAAGTACAAAAGCGACCCGGCCCGCATGGTCGCGGTGGCGCTTGAGGCGAGGCGAGTCGTTCTTTGGGCCGGATCGGGTACGTGCCTGGGGATGCTGATCGCCTCGCCGCTGGTCTTTCAAACACTCTGGGATGAGCGATACCATTCGGCCGGCACCATTGTGCAGTGGACCGTGCCGTATATCTGGAGCATGATCGTGCTTCTAACGATGGATCGCATTCCGCTGGCTCTCGGGAACTCACGAGCGCTCTTCAGTGCTAATATCTTCCGATGCACCGGGATCGTACTGGCCGTTGCCGGCTACGCGGGAGCGGGCTTGCCCGGCTTCCTGATCGGTCTCGCGATCGGGCCGCTTGTCGCACACATCTACCTGCTTCTGCGATTGCCGACTCAGAGTCGCGAGGTCTTTTTGCAGGGACTTCGCTTCACGCTCGGATCAGTTCTGTATGGGTCGTGTGCGCTGGCGATCATCACCTGGACTCCGATGTCTGCGGGAACCACGCTTGGAATTGTGACTGTGGGGATGCTCGCACTGGCCCCGGTCCTGGCTGCTGGTTATATGATCTGGCAGCGGGTTCGTTCCTCGAAGACCTCGCTGAGGGCACCAGTTGCCGTTGCGCCGGCCGCCGTCGGATCGCTGTGAGCTACCCGGACGCACATCTCGTCGACGACATTGTGAGACAGTGGCTGGTGACGAAGGACTTGGTCGACGGCTGCTCCGTGCTCCACCAGCGCCCCAAGGGACGAGGTACCTTGTTGCGCATCGGTGAGCCGGGCGGGCGAACGGTTATTGTGAAGCTCTGGCCGACCCGCTCGGCACGCGAAGTGTTGAAGTGCACCCTCGGGATCAGCAACGGCTTCCGAGAGTGGCGGATCCACCGCTATCTTGCGAGGCTCGGGCTTCACGTGCCGACACCGCTGAGATACTCGCGTCTCAAACTGGTCCCCGACGGCCGGTTCGAGGTTATGGTGGTTCAGGATCTTGGTCCGACAGTGGCTGGACTCTCCTATCTCAAGACGTGTCTTCAGAATGAGGATGAGGAACGCATCGAAAGACTTGAACACGAGGTGATTGAAGTCGCTGCAACGCTGTTGCGATCCCGCATCATCGACATAGATCATCATTTGGGTAACTTTGTGGTCAACGACAACGAGGACATTTTGCGCATTGACTTCGAATGCGCGCGGCGGTGGCTCCCGGGGCGCGTTCCACTCGGTGCATTGGGAACAATGATCGGCCGCCTCGTGTGTTCCCACGTCTATGCGTGCCAGCCACATGTCGAACGAAGTGAGGCATTTGCGGCACGAGTTGCGGACAGACTCAGGCTATCCGGGCCAGTTCTCTCTACCGCCAATGCACTTATCGTCCGCAATCTCGGAAAGCAACTGGAACACCAAGGTATCGAGTCGCGACTGGCGCTCTCCTGGTAAGGCATGAGTATCTTTGTTCCAGTTGCGCTGTTTAGCTGGCCTCTGGTCGTGCTGGTGCTGTTTAGCACAGTGCCGGCGCGGCGGGCGGTGATTACGGCATTTCTCTTCGCGTGGCTCTTTCTGCCAGTTGCCGCTTACGAAGTTCCCGGCCTGCCCGACTACACCAAGACGAGTGCGACGAGTTATGCGGTTGTGCTCGGCGTGCTGCTCTTCGACTCGGCAAGGCTGACGAGGTTTCGGCCTTCGTGGATCGACCTGCCGCTCGTGATCTGGTGCGTCACGCCGCTGGTAACTTCTGTTCTCAATGGCCTGGGCGCTTACGACGGCATGTCGTCGGTTGCGAGCGAGATCGTGGCATGGGGCATCCCCTGGTTCATCGGTCGCCTCTACTTTGGCGACCCGGACGGTCTGCGTGAACTGGCCATCGGCGTCTTTATTGGCGGCTTGATCTACGTGCCGCTGTGCCTGTACGAGATTCGGATGAGCCCCCAACTGCACGACATGATTTACGGCTATCACCAGCACTCGTTCGGGCAGACGAAACGCTTTGGCGGCTGGCGGCCGGTAGTCTTCATGCAGCATGGCCTGGCCGTGGGTTTCTGGATGACGTCGGCATCGCTCGCCGGCGTCTGGCTATGGCGAAGCGGCGTGCTCCGGCACGTCAGAGGCGTGTCGATGTCGGCTCTTGTGCCGGCGCTGCTGGTAACCACGGTCCTGTGCAAATCGGCGGGGTCGTTGATCCTGCTCGCAGTCGGCGCGTTTATTTTGTTTGCGACGCGGTGGACCAGATCTCCGGTCTGGATGATGCTGCTCATCGCTGCCCCGATAGCGTACATGGGCCTTCGGGCAACGGGCGACTGGTCGGGGCGGCCGCTCATTGCCTTTGCCGAAATGATCAGCGACGAGCGGGCGGGTTCGCTTCAGGTGCGGCTGGACAACGAGGATCTGCTCGCCGAGAAAGCGCGGGAGCGTCCGGCATTCGGCTGGGGCGGATGGGGTCGAAACCGCGTTTACGACGACCGCGGACGAGACATGACGATTACGGACGGCCTGTGGATCATCACGTTTGGTCAGAGGGGGCTGGTG
The DNA here is from genome assembly GCA_963205185.1 of Planctomycetota bacterium. GTDB lineage: Bacteria > Planctomycetota > Phycisphaerae > Phycisphaerales > UBA5793 > UBA5793. Next base: position 4,270 of record CAUJHZ010000047.1, read on the forward strand.
GGACTGGCCGCGCTCTACGGGATGCTGCTGATTCCTGCGGGGCTGGCGCTGCGGCAATGGCCGGCGGCTGCATGGTCGTCGCCGGAAGTAGCACCGATTGCGATTGCGGCAGCCCTACTTGCGCTGTTCGCCTGCGACAGCCTGTTCAACGCGATGGTGAATCCAGTGTACATGCTTTGTGCGGGCTCGCTAGTCGGGATGGTGCAAAGTTGGGAGAAGGACCGATCGTTTCGGCCGAGAGTCGAATACCCACGGCCATCGACCGCCTAGTACGGCGCTCTGACTCGTAGTCCGGAAGGATCCGCAATTGAAGTTTCCCGTTTTGCGACACCAACGCGCATGAGTAATCCAGTGCAGAGAATTGGTACTCCCGTCCTCGTCCTCTGCGGCGGCCTCGGCACGCGCCTGAAAGAAGAAACCGAGTTTCGACCCAAACCCATGGTGCCCGTGGGTGGGCGGCCGATTCTGTGGCACATCATGCGCACCTATGCCCATCACGGGTTCCGGCGGTTTGTGTTGTGCCTGGGGTACAAGGCGGAGGTCATCAAGGACTATTTCCTTGACTACCACGCGCTGAGTAGCGACTTCACGGTGCAGTTGGTCAACAACAACGTGACTGTTCATTCCGTCGACCATGCCGACGATTGGGAAGTGACGCTGGCGTCGACCGGGGATCTGACGATGACCGGCGGGCGGGTCGCGCGTGCGGCGGAGAAGTACCTCGGCGATTCGGAGCACTTCGCGGTGACGTACGGCGATGGGGTCACCGACGCCGACCTGGCTGGCGAGTTTGAGTATCACCTCGGGCATGACCGGCTCGGTACGGTGCTCGGTGTCAATCCGCCGTCTCGCTTTGGCGAACTTCAACTGGAAGGCAATCGGGTCGCGGTGTTCGAGGAGAAACCGGACTTTGAAGAGAAGTGGATCAACGGCGGATTCTTCTTCTTCCGCCGTGGCTTTCTTGACTACCTCTCGCAGGATGAGTCGTGCGTGCTAGAACGTGAACCGCTCGTGAGACTCGCGCGGGATGGGCAACTCAACATGTTCCGGCACCACGGCTTCTGGCAGTGCATGGACACCCAGCGTGACCGCGACAACCTCGAAAGACTCTGGGCCAGCGGCAAGGCGCCGTGGAAGGTCGATTGATCGGGCGATCGCTCGGCGCAATGCGAAAGGACTTGGCATGATGCGTGTTTTTGTCACTGGCCATCTCGGCTACATTGGAGTGCACCTCGTCGACCTTCTGCTTGAAGCAGGTCATGACGTCACAGGATGTGACCTCGGCCTCTTTGACGGCTGCGAATGGGAGCCGTTCGCCCGGCCGCAGCGGGAACTGCGTAAGGATGTGCGCGACCTCACTGAAGCCGATCTCGATGGCCACGATTGCGTGATGCACCTGGCGGCGATCTCCAACGACCCCATGGGTGAACTCAATCCGGGGCTGACCGAAGCGGTCAACCTTGAAGGGTCCGTCGAACTGGCCCGCACCGCCAAGGCGGCCGGCGTGGGGCGATATCTCTTCTCGGGCAGTTGCTCGGTGTATGGCAAGGGTGAGAAACTCGATCTAGAGGAAGGCGACCCGCTCAATCCGCTCACCGCATACGCCAAGTCGAAGATCGAGACGGAGCGGCTCGTGTCAGAGATGGCCGACGATGGTTTCACGCCGGCGTACCTGCGCAATGCGACCGCGTTCGGCCATTCGCCGATGCTGCGGATCGACCTCGTCGTGAACAACCTGCTTGGGTCGGCCTTAGCGTACAACCAGATCCGCATCATGAGCGACGGCACTCCGTGGCGCCCCCTCGTGCATTGCCGGGACATCGCTCGAGCGTTCGTGGCGTTCATGAACGCACCGCGCGAAGTGATCCACAACAAAGCGATCAATGTCGGCGACAACGCACAGAACTACCAGGTGAAAGATGTCGCCGACCAGGTCGCGCGACTCATCCCGTCGGCCAAGATCGTCTTCACCGGCGAGGTCGGCAACGATCCGCGCAACTACCGCGTCAAGTTCGACATGCTCAATCATCTGCTGCCGGAGTTCCGGCCGCAGTACACGCTGGAAACCGGCATGGAAGAGCTGCACAGGCACATGGTCGATCATGGCTTCAGTGCGGCGGACTTCGAGGGCAAGCAGTTCGTGCGCTTGCGGACGCTGCAGGGTCGAATTGACATGCTGACCGCCGCGGGCAGCGCCTGATTCTGACGAGAGGTTCCACTCCATGAAGTTTCGAGAATTGCCAGTTCGCGGGGCGTACCTCATCGACCTCGAAAAGCGAGGCGATGAGCGTGGCTTCTTCGCGCGGATGTACTGTGAGCGCGAATTCGCACAGCAGGGCCTCGTGACGAAGTTCGTGCAGATGAACAACTCGCTCAGCGCCGAGGTCGGCACGCTGCGCGGCATGCACTACCAGTTGCCGCCGCATGGCGAGACCAAAGTCGTCCGCTGCGTGCGCGGCGCGTTGTACGATGCGATTGTCGATCTGCGACCGGATTCGCCGACATTTGGCGTCAGTTGCGGTGCGGAGTTGACGGCCGAGAATCGCACGATGATCTACGTTCCCAAGGGATGCGGCCACGGCATCCTGACGCTGACGCCCGACACCGAGGCGATGTACCTTGTGGACGAGTTCTACGCGCCGGCCGCCGAGCGCGGCGTGCGATGGAACGATCCGAAGTTCAAGATCCAGTGGCCGCGCGAGCCGGCGGTGCTTTCTGACAAAGATCGGAACCATCCGGATTTCGATCCCGAGATTCACCTGAAGTAACCCGATGCAATCGATGCGAATCCTCTTCACCGGCGCCAGTTCGTTCAGCGGCATGTGGTTTGCCCGCGCGCTGGCTGCGGCGGGTCATCAGGTGACGGTCACGATGACCCGGCCCTCGCTCGACGCTTACGACGATCCCACGCGCCAGCGGCGCGTTGAACGGGCGATGGAGCACGCAGCTGAGACGCGCTGGGGTGCCACGTTCGGCGATGATGCATTCGTCGAACTCGTCGCCGGCGGGTTCGACGTGCTCTGCCACCACGCGGCCGACGTGACAAACTACAAGAGTCCGGACTTTGACGTTCACAAGGCGCTGGCGAACAACACGCACAACCTGCGGAACGTCCTCGCGGCATTTCACGCGGGTGGCGGGCGGCGTGTCGTGCTGACCGGCAGCGTGTTTGAAGGTGACGAAGGCGCAGGCGATGGCGACCTGCCCCACTTCTCGCCGTATGGCCTGTCCAAGGCGCTCACGGCTCAGGTGTTTCGACACTACGCGCGCGAGCGGGGACTGCATCTGGGCAAGTTTGTCATTCCCAATCCATTCGGGCCGTTCGAGGAGCCTCGCTTCACGGCCTACCTCATGAAGACGTGGCACGCAGGCAAGACGGCCGGCGTGAGCAGCCCCGACTATGTGCGCGACAATATCCACGTCGATCTGCTCGCTCGGTGCTATGCGAAATTCGTCACGGATCTTCCCGCGGAACCCGGGTCATCGCGGATGGCGCCGTCGGGCTACGTCGAGTCACAGGGCGCGTTCACGCATCGACTTGCTCGCGAGATGCGAACGCGGCTGGGTCTGGAGTGCGCCGTCGATCTGGCCAACCAGGTGGACTTCAGCGAGCCGCGCATGCGGATCAACACCCAGCCGGCCGCGGCGATTGTCGGCGACTGGTCTGAATCGGATGCATGGGATGAGTTTGCTTCGTACTACCAGAATGCACTCTCGGGAGCGAAGGTTTGACGATCGCCCCCGCTGAGCCGCGCGTGGCTGAGCCGCATGTTGCGGCGGCGCGCAGCACTGTCTTCGATGCGGCCATCGTCGGCGCCGGCATCGTCGGCCTGGCGACGGCATGGCGGCTGATCTGTCGCAACCCGGGGTGGCGGATCGCCATCCTCGAGAAAGAGGACCACGTCGCCGCGCACCAGACGGGGCACAACTCGGGCGTTCTTCACTCAGGCATCTACTACAAGCCGGGATCGCTCAAAGCGAACAACTGCCGGCGCGGCCTGAAGATGATGGTCGAGTTCTGCCGCGAGCATTCGATCCCGCATGATCTCTGCGGCAAGGTGATCGTCGCGACGCGCGATTCCGAACTGCCCGCGCTCGAGAAGGTGCATGAGAAAGGCGTGGCCAACGGCGTTCGCTGCCGGATGATCAGTCCCGAGGAACTGCGTGAATTCGAGCCGAATGCCTCGGGCGTTCGCGCCATTCATGTTGAAGACACCGGCATCGTGGACTACCCGGCGGTGTGCCGCAAACTGGCGGAACTGATCGCCGCCGCCGATGGCGCCATTCGCACCGGCGCCCGCGTGCTCTCCATGCGGCGCGAGAACGGCTCCGTACATCTTCAGACTCCGGCCGGCGAGATTGCGGCCCGTCGAGTCATCAACTGCGGCGGCCTGCAGTCGGATCGTGTGACCAAACTCTCCGGCGTGCAACCCGATGTTCGCATCGTGCCCTTCCGCGGCGAGTACTACGTGCTGCGGCCCGAGGCGCGATCGCTCGTCTGCAACCTGATCTACCCCGTGCCCGATCCGCGCTACCCATTCCTCGGCGTTCACTTCACGCGCATGATCGACGGCGAGGTCGAGTGCGGCCCCAACGCTGTGCTCGCGTTGGCGCGCGAAGGCTACACCTGGGGCGACATCAATCTGCGCGACCTTGGCGCCACGTTTTCCACGCCCGGCTTCTGGCGCTTTGCGAGCAAGCATTGGCGCACCGCGGCGTCGGAAATCTGGCGATCGATGAGCAAGGCCGCGTTCCTGCGCAGTCTGCAACAACTCGTGCCGTCGATCAAGGCCGAGGACATTCAGCGGGCGGGCAGCGGCGTGCGAGCCCAGGCCATGCTGCCGACCGGCGACCTGCTCGACGACTTCTCAATCACCACGGCCGAAGGCGTGGTGAACGTCTGCAACGCACCCAGTCCGGCAGCGACGGCTTCGCTGAGCATCGGCGAAACGATTGCCGAACACGTGGAGGCGATGAGTCGGTGACCGTGGCTGTCAGTCAAACTACCACTGCGGCAGCCGTGTCACGGGCCTCCACCGAGTGGGTGCATCCATCGCGCCTCGTGATCGTCATCGTCTGCTACCGCGCGGTTGATCTCACCATCGACTGCCTGAAGTCGCTCGAACCCGAAATCGCCGCCAACCCCGGCGTGGGCGTCATCGTCTGCGAAAATGGCACGGGCGACGGGGCCGAGCAAACACTCCAGAATGCGGTGCTCGAGAACAACTGGGACAAATGGGTCGAGATTCGCGCGATCCACCCCAACCGCGGCTTCTCGGGCGGCAACAACGCGGTGCTCGACGAAGTCCTAACGTGGACCGATCCGCCGGAATACGTCCTGCTGCTCAATGCCGACACGATTGTGCGGCCGGGGGCAATCGGACAATTGCTCGCGACCGCCTCGATATCACCCGAGGCGGACATCTTCGCTCCGAGACTCGAGAACGCCGACGGAGCACCGCAAGTGAGTTGCTTTCGAGACTTCAGACCGCTTGGCGAACTCCTCACCGCCTCGAAACTCGGGTTCCTATTTCAGCTATTGCCGAAATACGTTGTTCCCGGTGGACCGGCCGAGGCATCGAGCCCGACCGACTGGGTATCCTTTGCCGCCGTCATGCTTCGCCACCGCCTGATGCAGGATATTGGTGTGCTTGACGCAGGCTACTTCCTCTACTTCGACGATCCAGACTTCTGTCGCCGAGCGAGCGCGAATGGGGCCAAAACGATTGTTGTTCCCGATGCAGCGATTGTTCACCTTCAAGGGCAAAGCAACCCGCTTGAATCGCTCAAACGCGCCAAGAAACGCAAGCCATGGTACTTCTTTCGCTCAAGATCGAGGTATTACGCAAAGTACTATGGTAGACTTGGACTGCTCACCGCGAACCTTTTTTGGGAGCTTGGTTTTGTAACCGCCTTGACGCTAAGGCTGGCGCTGCGCCGCCCACTGCCTTCAAGCAAACGAGAGTGGTTGGACATCTGGTTGGGCTTCCTGAACCCACTCGCCTTGCCATGCCGAGGCCAAGATGACTGACGTTGATCGGGAAGATCGAGACTCTGTCGGCATAGTCGTGATCGGTCGCAATGAATCTGCCAGGCTGGCGACCTGTCTCGCTTCGGTCAAGATGCAGTCTCGAGACGTGATCTATGTCGATTCTGGCTCGACAGATGGCAGCGTGGGTTTGGCTCGATCGTCAGGGGTTGAAGTCATTGAGCTTGATGAAGGCCCGGGGTATTCCGCAGCGCGAGCTCGAAATGCCGGCCTAGCGACTGTGGCGCAGCGCAAACTCTCACTTGTTCAATTTGTAGACGGCGATTGTGAATTGGAAAGCCACTGGGCTCGTCATGCAAGTAGTTTCTTGACGTCGCATAACAATGTCGCCGTTGTGGTCGGTCACCTTGTTGAGAAGGAGCCCAACGCGAGCCTTTGGAATCGACTTTGCAATCTTGAATGGTTTGGCCCGGTTGGCGATCTGCCAACTTGTGGCGGTATTTTCATGGGTCGGACCGATGTTCTATCGCAAATGGGCGGGTTCCGCGAAGACCTGATCGCCGGCGAAGAACCCGAACTCTGCGTTAGGCTCCGACTCAATCAGTGGCGTGTGTATCGCATCGACGTTCAAATGGCAACTCACGACGCAGCAATGACGCGATTCGGCCAGTGGTGGAAACGTGCCACGCGAGCCGGGCACGCCTATGCCGAAGGCGCTGCGATGCACGGGCGCGGCCCGCTCAAGCACAACGTGTCGCAGGTGCGGAGCACATTGCTCTGGGGAGCAGCGATCCCCTTGGCGCTGCTCGCGTGTTTGATTGCTTCGATCTGGTTTCCGCTTGTGATTCTAGGCGCGGCGGCCATTGTCCTGCTGCTGGCGGTGCAGTGGGTACGGATTGCGCAGGGCTGTCGAACGCGCGACATTGCGGTCTCCGATGCGCATCTCTACGCCACGTTTGTACTGATTGCCAAGCCCGCCGGGGCGATGGGTATCGCCAAGTACTGGCTGAATCGCCTGCGCGGCAAACGAAGCGGGCTGATCGAATACAAGAATGCCAAACACGCGGACCCCGCGGCCAGCACCACATGATTCACTACATCACTACCAACGGCATCGGTAACGCCTGGGTGGGTAACGAATTGCGATGGTTGAAGGCGGCCGGGATTCCGGTGCAGTTGCACGCGATGCGAAGTCCGCACCAGGAATTCCACAGCTCCGAGTGGGCGAAGCAGATTCACGGGAACACGCGCGATCTCTATCCCATACCTCCGCTGCGCTTGGTCGCTTCGACAGTATCTGCCGCAGTGCGAAATCCTGGCAGATTTGCTTCTGCACTGGCGAACGCTGTGTTTGGTCAGCGAGAGCACTTTCGGGCTCGAATGGCGGGGATCTTCCACTTGATGGTGGCTTGCGATTGGATCCGATCCTTCGACGCCAATCAGGTCGATCACGTCCACTCACAGTGGATTCACTCGTGTGGTACGATCGGGATGTACGGCACCTGGCTTCTCAACGTGCCCTTCAGTTTTACCGGCCATGCCGCAGATTTGTTCCGCGATCGGTGCGCCCTTCGCGACAAGATCAAGCGTGCGAAGTTCATCGTCTGTATTTCCGAGTTCCATCGCGAGTTCTTTCTGGAGAATGGCGCTCGGCCCGAGCAACTCCAGATTGTGTACTGTGGCATCGACCCCTCGCACTTTTCGTTTCGATTGCCTGAGCGCGGCGCGGATGAGCCGTACCACATCCTCTCCTCGGGCCGACTCGTCGACAAGAAGGGATTCGGCATCCTGATCGATGCCTGCGCCATACTTCGCCAACGGGGGGAGGATTTCCGATGCACCATCGCCGGCAGTGGGCCACTCGAGAGGGATCTTCGCGAGCAAATTACACGCCTCGGGCTTGAAGATGTCGTGACCGTAACCGGGCAACCCTTGAAGCAGGAAGACATCCCCGCGTTCATGCGCGCCGGACATCTCTACTGCCTGCCGTGCGTGTGGGCGAAGGACAATGATGTGGATGGATTGCCGCAGATGCTCATGGAGGCGATGGCCTGCGGGCTGCCGGCAGTCTCGACGCGCCTTGTTGGCATCCCCGATCTGATCATCGATGAGCAGACGGGTCTGCTCGTCGAGCCGAACAGCGTCGTTCAACTTGCGGATGCGCTTCAACGATTGGCACACGACCAGGCGCTGGCCGACCGACTGGCCACTGCGGGCCGACAACACATCGAGGCAAAGTTCGACATTCACAAGTGCCTCGAGCCGCTGATCAACCAGTTCCGCCTGAGTCTGGGATTGCCAGTTCCTGACAACCGACCCGGCGAACCACAAACACAGCCGGAGCCGGCGGTGGCTGTCACATGATCATTTCGCAGACCCCCTATCGTGTCAGTTTTGCCGGGGGCGGCACCGACCTTCCCGCGTTCTATCGCCAGGAGGCCGGAGCCGTACTTTCCGTTGCGCTCAAGAAGCACATGTACGTCGCGCTGTCGAGGCGATTCGAGCCGACGGTGCGCGTCGCGTACTCGAAGACGGAGATTGCCCCAACGCGGGATGAGGTACAGCACACGATCGTGAAGGCGGCGCTGCAGATGCTCGACCTCGGCCCTCACATGGAAATCGTCACCATCGGCGATGTTCCAGCTGGGACGGGCATGGGTTCATCGAGTGCCCTGACGGTTGGACTGCTCAACGCACTCTACGCCTTCACGGGACAGATCCGATCATCAAAGACACTTGCCGAGCAGGCATGCAGGATCGAACTCGAAATCCTCGGCAAGCCGATCGGCAAGCAGGATCAGTATGCGGCAGCTTTCGGCGGGCTGAACTACATTCGATTCAACTCCGATGACTCCGTAGACGTGCAGCCGGTTCCCACGGCTACGGACACTCTGGCCGAACTTGAGCGCCGAACGCTGATCCTTTATACCGAGAAGCAGCGGAATGCTGAGGACATTCTCAAGAAGCAATCAGACGGCACTACTGAACAGATGCGGGTCCTCCGCGAAATGCGGGATCTTGCCAGTGAGATGCGAGGCGTGTTGGCCGGCCATGCGAATGTCGATGAGTTCGCGCGCCTTCTGCACGTCGGGTGGCAGTTGAAACGGTCGCTGGGCTTTGGCATTTCGGACGATTCCGTTGATCAGGCGTACACCGCCGCTCGCCGGGCCGGAGCGCAGGGTGGCAAATTGCTGGGCGCCGGTGGAGGCGGATTCATCCTGCTCGTCGCACCGCCGGAGCGGCATGAAGCCATCCGCGATGCGCTGCGTCGCCCGCGCGAACTGCCCTTTGCGGTGGATAGACTGGGCAGTCGGATCATCTTTATCAGCGAGCACTGAGCCCACGCGCGCAACTGAGAGCAATTACCATGGCTGGTCACGTCTGCAACACCGCCGAATCCTATTTGAACCGAATGAGCAGCATGCTGGGGCGTCTCGATCACGACGCGATTGATCGGTACGCCGACGTCCTTCTTGAGGCGTGGCTCCGCGATGCGTGTGTGTTCGTATTCGGCAATGGCGGCAGCGCTTCGTGCGCGAGCCACCACGTCGCCGATTATGTCAAGACGGCCAGCGTGGATGGTCAGCGCCGCCTTCGTGCGATGAGTCTGGTTGATAACAAGGAACTACTCACAGCGATCGGCAACGACCTGAGTTACGAGGATGTCTTCGCTCATCAACTGGAGTCGTTCGCCAAGCCTGGAGATGTTGCCGTCGCAATCAGTTGCTCGGGAAATTCCCCGAACGTCGTCAGCGGATGCAGATGGGCGAAAAAGGCGGGCATGCCTATCGTCGCTCTCACTGGGTTTACAGGCGGCACGATCGGCGCTCTGGCGGACATCCACATCAACATACCAGACGACAACTACGGCATTGTCGAGGATCTGCAACTCTCCGTCGGACACATGGTGGCCCAGCGTTTGCATTGCAGGGTGCGCGACCATGCGGCCGGCAATGGCGGAAGGAAGGCAAGTTGAGTCGAGTCCTGATTACAGGCGGAGCGGGGTTCATCGGATCGCACACCGCCGATGCGCTGCTGGCGGACGGCTACAAAGTGCGCGTGATCGATAGTCTTGAAGAGCCGGTGCATCCGGGACATCGCGTCCCGGCCTATCTGGATGATCGCATCGAATTCGTGCGCGGCGACGTGCGCGATGAGGCGACGATGCTCGCTGCGTTGCGGGGATGCGAAGCGGTGTACCATTTCGCTGCATTCCAGGACTACTTGCCGGTGTTCAGTCGGTATTTCGATGTGAACGTGACTTCGACGGCGCTGATCTACGAGTTGATCGTGCGTGAGAAGTTGCCGATTCGCAAGGTGATCGTCGCTTCCAGCCAGGCCACGCTCGGCGAGGGGTTGTATCACGACGCGGACGACCGACCCGTGCTGCCCGACATCCGCGGCGATGAGCAATTGCGGCAAGGCGTGTGGGAATGCCAGGCGCCCAAGGGCTCCCGCGGCCCACTGAAGTGGCAGCCGACCGATGAGACGGTCGCGAATCCGCAGAACCAGTATGGCATCAGCAAGATCGCCGAGGAAAAGGTGGCGCTGCACCTCGGGCGGCGCTACGACATTCCCTCGGTGGCGATGCGGTACTCGATCGTGCAGGGGCCGCGGCAGAGTTTCTACAACGCCTACAGCGGCGCGTGCCGCGTCTTCTGCCTCGCGTTCCACCATGGACAGGAGCCGACGATTTACGAAGATGGGCAGCAGGTGCGCGATTTCGTCAACATTCACGACGTTGTCGATGCCAACGTCTTGGTGCTCAAGGACGATCGAGCAAACTACGAAATGTTCCACGTCGGCGGGGACAAGGCCATCACCGTGGCGGAATTCGCGGGCGTGGTGGCGGAGGTGTTCGGCGCGACGAACTACCAGGCGGAGCCCAGCGGCAAATACCGGTTCGGCGACACGAGGCACATCTTCTCCGACGTGAGCAAACTCAAGGCCCTGGGCTGGTCCCCTCGCCGCACCGCTCATGAAAGCGTGGAGTCCTATTGCCAATGGCTTGATACCGCTGATTCTATCGGCGACATTCTCGACTACTGCAGCAAGCAGATGGCGAGACTGAACGTCGTGCGAAGTGTGGGCGCCTCAAGTTGACGATGCAATCGAATCAACAAGTCAAGGCCCTGATCCTCGCCGGCGGGCTCGGCACGCGGCTGCGGCCCATCACGAACACGCTGTCTAAGTGCCTGGTGCCGATTGCCGATCGGCCGCTGCTCGACTACTGGTTCGACCGCCTTGCTGAGACGTCAGTCCGTGAGGTGTTGATTAACAACCACCACCTGCCTGACCAGGTTCGAGAGTACATCGCCGCGAAGAACGCGGAGGGTCGTTTCAACGTCAGCGAAGCGTTTGAGCCGACCTTGCTCGGCTCGGCCGGCACCATCGCGGCCAATCGGTCCTTTGCCGACGGGACGGATGCGATCGTCGTGATCTACGCCGACAACCTCAGTGATGTCGATCTTGCCGCGCTCATTGAGTTTCACACCTCGCACAATGACCCGTTCACGATGATGCTCTTCCACACACAGTATCCCGAGAAGTGCGGCATCGCCGCGCTCGACAGCGAGCAGCGCATCGTCGAATTCGTCGAGAAACCTAAGCAACCGAAGAGCGATCTAGCGAACGGCGGGGTCTACGTGTTGGACGCCGATGCGTTTCGTGAGATCTCGGATATGAACGCGTTCGACCTTGGCTTTGACGTACTCCCCCGCTTCATCGGACGGATGCGCGGCTGGACGTGGAACGGCTACCACCGCGACATCGGCACGCTTGAATCGCTTGAGATTGCGCGTGCCGAAGCGCCTCGCGTGTTTCTGAAGACTGAGACGCCCAGCACATGAAGCCCGCCATCTTTCTCGATCGCGACGGCACGCTCATCGAGCATGTGCATTACCTCGCTGACCCTGACGACGTGGCGTTGATTCCTGGCGCGGCCCGGGTGATCCGCGAGTGGCGTCAGGCTGGTTTTGCCTGCGTCGTGGTCACAAACCAGTCGGCCGTCGAGCGAGGCATCATTACCGTTGATCGCCTCGGCGGGATTCATGACACGCTGGCGGATCAACTGGCCGCGGAAGGAACCGAACTGGACGGCATCTACTACTGTCCGTTGGCCCCGAAGGTGAAGGACCAGCGCCTCATCGAGCATCCCGATCGCAAGCCCGGACCGGGGATGTTGCAGAAGGCGGCCCGCGAACTGTCGCTCGATCTATCGCAATCGTGGATGATCGGCGACTCGCTCAGTGACGTGCTGGCCGGCCGCAATGCCGGTTGCCGGGCGACGATTCTGGTGCGATCGGGCTACGGTGAGACGCACGAACACGAGACCGATTCATTTGACTTCATCGCCGCAGATATCGTCGAAGCGGCTGAGATCATCAGGTCGCACAGCAATTCAAAATCGCACACGGCGCAGTCTGCCGCGGCGCCGCAAGAAGGGAACGTCGAATGAGGATTCTGGTAACTGGCGGAGCGGGTTATGTCGGCAGCGCATGCCTTCGCTACCTGCTTGACAATGGGCACGAGGCGTTGGCGTATGACAATCTTGTGCAGGGCCATCCGGAAGCGGTACCCGGCGATCGCTTCGTGCGCGGCGACATCGCGGAAACGGATCGCTTGGCGGCCACCATGCGCGAGTTCAGCGCTGAAGCCGTGATGCACTTTGCCGCCGCTACCTGTGTTGGCGAATCGGTTGAAGATCCGGAGTATCACTATCGCAACAACATCGCCGGAACGTTGAGCCTGCTCGATGCGATGCGTCAGACCGGCGTGCAGCGACTGCTCTTCTCGAGCACGTGCGCCACGTATGGCCTGTCGCCCAAGTGCCCGATGTCTGAGGAAGCGCCGCAGGATCCTGTCAGCCCGTACGCCCGCACGAAACTCGCTGTGGAGTGGATGATCCGTGACTTTTCAGTCGCGTACGGTCTTGGCTTCACACTCCTGCGCTATTTCAATGCCGCCGGCGCATCGTCCGACGGGCAATACGGCGAAGACCACGACCCGGAGAATCATCTGATCCCGCTCGTTCTGCAGGTGCCCCTTGGGCGACGGGAGCGAATTCTCGTGTTCGGCAATGACTACCCCACGCCGGACGGCACCTGCATCCGCGACTACATCCACGTTGACGACCTTGCGGCGGCTCACAAACTCGCCATCGAGGCAACGACGCCCACTACGCAGCAGGTGTTCAACGTCGGCACTGGCAACGGCGCTTCCGTGCTCGAAGTCATCCGTGCCTGCGAAGAGGTCGTTGGCCAGTCCATTTCCTACGAGGCGGTCGAGCGCCGACCAGGCGATCCGCCCGCGCTCGTTGCCGATCCGGCCAAGCTCAAGTCGGCACTTGGCTGGGAGCCGAGATACCCGAACATTGGCGCGACCGTGAAAACTGCGTGGAAATGGCACCGCACTCACCCCAATGGGTACGCCAGCAAGCCAGCGCCTGCGCATGCGAGGCATTAATAACGACTGAGTCCGCCGCCGGCCAGTTGCGGCCAGATAAAATGACGCGCAACGAACAGAAAGCACCGACTCCGCCCGACACGCAGTCTGTCGGCAACTACATCATCATCTCCCCCTGCCGGGATGAGGCGGGGTACATGCGGCGTACGCTGGACGCTGTCATTGCGCAGACGGTGCCTCCACGACTTTGGATCATCGTCGACGACGGCTCGACGGATGGCACGGCCGGAATTCTCGCTGAATATGCGGCGCGTCATGCGTTCATTCAGATCGTTCGACGGGAGGATCGCGGAAGGCGGAGCGTCGGCCCGGGAGTGATTGATGCGTTCTACGCCGGATTGCAGACGGTCGATCTCGCCGACGTTGACTTTGTTGTCAAACTCGATCTCGATCTTGACTTGCCTTGCGCGTACTTTGAGGAACTGATCCGCCGCATGGAGGCGAATCCTTCCATCGGCACGTGCAGCGGCAAGCCGTACTTCATCGATCCTCGCAGCGAGCGGCTCGAGAGCGAGATGTGCGGCGACGAGATGTCTGTGGGGATGACCAAGTTCTACCGCCGCGAGTGCTTTGAGCAGATCGGCGGGATCGTGCGCGAGGTGATGTGGGATGGGATTGACTGCCATCGGTGTCGAATGCTTGGGTGGAAGGCGTGCAGTTGGGATGATCCGGAGCTGCGGTTCATTCACCTTCGGCCGATGGGAACGAGCGACAAGGGCTGGTGGACTGGGCGAATGCGACACGGAGCCGGCCAGTACTTCATGGGCACCGGACTCGTCTATATGACCGTCAGTGCCTTGTATCGCATGACGCGCCCGCCGCGTGTGGCCGGCGGACTGGCGATGTGGTGGGGCTACGTGAAGGCGATGCTGCAGCGCCGGCCGCGCTACGACGATCTCGAATTCCGACGGTTTCTGCGCCGCTACCAGTGGCAGTGCCTGCTCAAGGGCAAGCGCCGGGCGACTCAGGAACTGGATGAACGACAGGCGGCGGTGTTTGAACAACGGATGAAGGCGCGGACTACTCCTGACAAAAAGCTGAGCCGAGGCGCCGCAGTTGCAGCCGGATAGCAGTGTGACGACGCGCGATTCAAATCCTCCACGCGCCCTCCCTGCGCGACGGACCATCCGACTTCTTGGCGCCCTGCTGGACTCCACAACCGAGCGGCAGTGTATCGCGCACGTTCTCGATTCACTCGGTAAGGGGCAGGGCGGCTGGATCGTGACGCACAATCTCGATCATCTCCGCCGGCTGACCCTCGACGGCGCGTTTCGGGCACTTTGCGAGCAGGCGGACATCCGCGTCGCAGATGGGATGCCGCTCGTCTGGGCGAGCCGGATCCAGGGCACGCCGCTACCGGAGCGTGTGGCGGGATCGAGTCTCATCTGGACGCTCACCCAAGCCGCGGCGATGCGAGGCAAGTCGATCTTCCTGCTCGGTGGCGATGGCGAAAGCAGTTCGCGCGCAGCCGAAGCGCTCCAGACCAAGCATCCGGATCTCACCATTGCAGGCGTGGACCCGGCGCCGATTGGCTTCGATCAGGATGTGGCGCGCATGGAGCAACTGAGGCAGAGCCTGATCGCAGCGCGGCCCGACATCGTCTACGTCGCGCTAGGCTCGCCCAAGCAGGAACAGTTGATCAACGATCTCCGTGGCACCCTGCCCCGGGCGTGGTGGATCGGCGTGGGGATCAGTTTCAGCTTCGTCTGCGGCGAAGTCAGGCGGGCGCCTCGCTGGGCTCAACGGGCCGGCTTGGAGTGGGTGCATCGCATGACCCAGGAGCCGGGGCGTCTCTGGCGGCGATACTTGTGTCAAGGCATTCCGTTTGCCGCCCGGCTTTTCGTTTCGGCAGCACTCAATCGATTCGCAGTGCGTACAGAACCATGAACCGCCGCATGACCGAAGGGTTCGCATCTCCACCGCAGGAAGCGCCAGGGCAAATGTCGCACGCAGAGCTTCAATCCCGCGTCGACTCCGCCACTGCCACGATTGGCATCATTGGCCTGGGCTACGTCGGACTGCCGCTGGCGAGCGCGCTCCACGCCGGCGGATTCCGCATCGTCGGGTTTGATGTGGATGCGAGCAAGATCGAGGCGCTCGCGGCGGGGCGGAACTATCTCAAGCATCTCGGGCAGGAGATGACGCAGGCTCTGGCGGCCAGCGACCGGTTCGAGGCGACGACCTCGTTTGAGCGATTGGGTGAGCCGGATGTGGTGATTGTCTGTCTGCCCACGCCGCTGGGGGCGCATCGCGAGCCCGATCTGAGCTACGTGATCGACGCGGGTCAACGCATCGGCGCGACGCTTCGCCGCGGGCAGTTGATCGTGCTCGAATCGACGACGTATCCGGGCACGACGCGCGACGAGTTTCTGCCGGCGATCCTGAACGCGGCGAAGCAAGCAGGCCGCGAGCCGCTTGAATGCGGCAAGGACTTCTTCGTCGCCTACTCGCCCGAGCGCGAAGATCCCGGCCGGCAGTCGCACTCAACGCGCACCATTCCGAAACTCGTCGGCGGCCTGGATGATGTCGCGACCGATCTCGCGGTGCGCATGTATCGGCGAGCGGTTGAACAGGTCATTGCGGTGCGATCGGCCGAGGTGGCGGAGGCTGCCAAACTGCTCGAGAACATCTTCCGTTCGGTCAACATCGCGATGGCCAACGAGATGAAGATGATTCTCGACCCGATGGGGATCGACGTGTGGGAAGTGATCGCCGCGGCGTCGACCAAGCCGTTCGGCTTCATGCCGTTCTATCCGGGGCCGGGACTCGGGGGGCACTGCATCCCGATCGATCCGTTCTATCTGACATGGAAGGCCAAGGAGGTCGGTCGGCCGACGAAGTTCATCGAACTCGCCGGCGAGATCAACACGTCCATGCCGCATTACGTGATGGGCAAGGTGACGGACGCTCTGAACCGGCAGGGCAAGGCGGTGCGCGGCTCACGCGTGCTCGTGCTCGGGCTGGCGTACAAGCCGAATGTGGATGACATCCGCGAGTCGCCTTCGTTTGAGTTGATTGAACTGCTGCGCGATCACGGCGCGGTCGTGGAGTATTCTGATCCGCACGTGCCGCAGACGCACCAGATGCGCAAGTTCGACCTCCGGATGAAGAGCGTTGAACTCTCGCGCGAGTCGATCGGCTCGTTCGATGCGGTGCTGATCGCGACGAACCACGACGCGTTTGACTACAGCCTGCTGGCAGCGCACGCCCGGCTCGTGATCGACACGCGAAATGCGATGCAGGCGTTCGCGGAGCAGATGGGCGAGCGGCTGGTGAAGGCCTGAGCAGCGCGCCGGCCAGCCATGCGGCGGCGCGATGACGACTGTACCTGAATGATCGCGCCACGTTCGGGCAATGAAGGCGGCGCGATTCTCAATCTCGAGATGACTCCATCGGACACATCTCAAGGCAGAACGCACGGATCGCTGCGGCCGGAGCTGTCGCGCATTGCGCCGGCGGTCGGCGGCTGCGTCGAAGCGTTCGTGCTGCTCGGCGGAGGACTCACGCCGTCTCCGCTCACGGCTGCTGCGCAGTGCTCGGTGCTCGATCTGCTCGTCGGGCCCGGCGATCGCACGGTGCTCAGCCGCTGGTTGGAGCGCATCGACGGGCTTGGCGATCTGGCTGCGGATCGGCTCTCGGTCATCGTCGCCAATGGAGAGGACATTCCCGCGCCGCGTCTGCCTGCGGAGGCGTCGAGGCAAATTGAGGTCGTGGTTGATCGGGAGAACTACCGCGGCGCTGCGGGCGTGGTGCACGATGTGTCGCAGCATCTGAGCGGTGATGCGGTGCTGCTGGTTGCCGAGGCGGCGCGTTGCCCGGACTTTGACCTGGCGGCGCTCGTGAGGCACCACCGTTCGAACGCGTATGAGACCACGGTGCTGGTCAATCCCGACGGGACCCCTGCGGGTGTGTACGTGGTCGCGCGCCCCCTCATGCGCTACGTGCAGCGCGAAGGGTACATGGATCTCAAGGAACAGTGGCTGGCGAAGGTCATCGCCGGCGAACATCGCGTGGGCGCGTTTCGATTGATCGATGGATATTCACGGCCGCTGCGCACGCGGGAACAGTTGCTTCACGCGGCAAGGCTCAGCGTGCAGCCCGTTTCGCAAAGCAAGCCGGCTCGATTTCGGCTTGAATCAGCATCGCGGCGGAGCGGCTTTCAGTGCATCGCGGCGGATGCGAAGGTGGACCCGACGGCGGTCGTGATGGATTCCATCATCATGTCGGGCGCCAAGGTTGGCGCAGGCAGCATTGTGACGCGGTCGGTCGTTTGCGCCGGCGGAGCAGTGCCGGCGGAGGCGCGACTGGTGGATGAGGTGTGGGCAGCCGGCCGGCCTGGAGTCGGCGCCATCGGCACAAATGGGAATCACCGGAGATCGGCACATTGAGCACACTTCGGCGCACATGGGACTTTTCACTCGGACTCTGGCTCGGCGTGCTGACGCTCGTGGCTGTCGCAGCCACCATGGACCTCTGGCGCGACATCTTCGCCATCGGCTGGCAGGACCCGGAGAACTCGCACCTCATTCTGGCGCCGTTCGTCGCGGTCTGGCTGGTCTGGGTGCGGCGGGAACGGATTCGCTTCATGCGGCCGAGCCCGAGCATCTATGGTCCGCTCGTCGTCATCGCTGGCTGGATCAGCGTGCGCATCGGCTACCAATACGGCATCATCGTGGCGCAGCACGGCGGAGCGCTGCTCATCGTTTGTGGCGCTGCACTCACGATGCTCGGGCTTCAGGTCGTGCAACTGTTCCTGCCGGCCGCCGCGGCGCTGCTGTTCATCCTGCCGGTGCCCGGGAGGATTCGAGAGGCAATCGCCTTGCCGCTGCAGGAGCATACGGCTCAGATCACCCATTACCTCCTGACGGCGATTGGCATACCGCTCGAACGCGGCGGGAGCGTACTGACCATCAACGGCACGGAAGTGGCCGTCGCCGAAGCCTGCAACGGCATGCGCATGGTCACGGCACTGATGCTCATCACCTTCGCATTCGTATTCTCCGTGCCGATGCGGCAGCGAATCCGGCTCTTCTTCCTCATTCTCAGCCCGGTCATCGCGCTGCTCGTCAACGTGATCCGGCTTGTGCCGACGGTGCTTCTCTACGGCTACGCGAGCGAATCGGTGGCTACGACGTTTCACGACATCAGTGGGTGGGTCATGCTGTTCGTCGCGCTGGGAATTCTCTGGGCGATGCTGGGGCTGCTCCGGTGGCTGGAGATTGCCGTGTCTCCACATCCGATCGGAGAGGAGGATTAAGTGACGCGAGGCAACCGCCATCGACTTCGCTCGCTGGGCATCCCGCTGGTCACTCTGGTGCTGCTGATGTGCATGTTGGCGTTCGGCGGGCTCAGCCAGGACCCGCCGACCGGCGCGCCGGACTACTTTGCTCGTGTTGCCGCGAAGATGGATGAAGTGCCCTTCAGGGTCGGCGCCTGGTTCGGCGTCAACCTGCCGTACACCGATGTCGAAGTGGAGATGCTCCGGCCCAACAAGATGCTTCAGCGCACCTATCAGGACCAGGCGACGGGGCAGAAGGCCAGTCTCTCAATCGTGCACTGCACGGATGTCCGCGACATGGGCGGGCACTATCCGCCGGTCTGCTACCCCGCGCATGGATGGAACCTGGAGTCGAGTGAACTCTCCGAAGTGACGGTGCAGGGCCGGCCGCAGAGCGTGCGTGTCTACGTGTTTTCGCGCATGAACCGTGGCACGAGAGAGGCCATTCGGATCGTGAGCTTCTTCATCATTCCGAACTCATCGGACATTCGAAGTGAGAGAGACGGACTGGAGCGTGCGGCCAAGCGGCCGCAGGCGGCGGGCCTCGGCGCTGCGCAGGTGCAGATCCTGACGCCCGATTCGCAATCCATCGAAACCACGGATGAGATGGTGTCGAAACTGATCGAAGTCGTCGAACCTGTCATCGAGACAGTCCAAGAAGGTGTGAAATGAACGCAGACGGACAGATGCAGGTTCACCGCGTGCAGGTCGGTGACGGCCCGATCGGGCCGGCCGCCGAGGAGCGTCAGGCCGGAGCGGTGGCGCTGCTGCACCGCCGGCTGCGCGGCAGATACCCGGTTGCGATCATACTCGCGGCAATCTTCGCTTCGACAGGCATCGTCGGCGGCTACCTCTCAAGCGGGCCGCAGTACACGAGCGAAGCATTGATTCGAATCTTCCCGACGCTGCCGCGCGTGATGTATCGGACGGAAGAGAACGAGATGCCGCCGCTGTTTGGCGAGTTTGTCGCCTCGCAGGCCGAGATCATCGACTCTCCCCGTGTTCTGCAGCAGGCCGCCGACGATCCAAGGCTCACAGAGATCGGATGGCCAATTGGCGGTGACGGCGCTTCCAAACTGAAGCGAAGCATCGACGTCAACTATCGGCGCGGGACTCAGATTATTTTTGTGAGCGCCACGACTGATTCGCCACGCGAGTCGGAGCGAGCAGTCAACGCGGTCATCGAAGCCTACATGGCTCTCTATGGCGACACTTCCGATTCTGAGGTCACCGAGAAGGTAAATCTTCTGCGCGCCCGCCGCACCGATCTTGAAAGCCGCCTCGCCAGTATTCGCGGTTCCATTCTCGCGTTCAGCGACAACTACGGCTCATCCGATCTGGAGTCGATCCTCGCGGCCCGCACACAGGAACTGATTTCCATTGAGCAGGACATCTTCACTGTAAAGCAGCGCATTCTCGGGCTGGAGACGGCGGAGTTTGGTGAGCCCGGCGCCCAGACAGGCGAGCCTGATCTCTCACTGGAGCACCTCGCCAAACTGGATCCCACCGGCCTCGGAGAACTCGTACGCCAGCGCGAGCAACTCGATGCGCAGATTGAGGAAGCCCAACGGTTCGGCCCGCGGCACGTTCAAACGCGACGGTTGATCGAAGAACGCGACATCCTGAACGCGCAGATCAACAAGCGGCTGGAGATCGTTCGCGGCTGGGCGCGGGATGGCAGCCTCACTCCAACGGAACTGGCCGGCCGTACCGGCGATCTGACGCTTCAGCAGGCGCAGGACCTGCTCGCTCGCCTTGAGGCAGCCCGCACGACCGCATTTGAGGAGATGCAGCGGATCTCAAAAGCCATGAGTGAGATCGACGCCAAGCGCGAGGAGGCGGAATCCGTAAAGGGCTGGCTTGCCGAGACGGCGCGCGCTCTCGAACAGCTGCTCGTCGAGACCCAGAACTCGACGCAGGGCCGCATCGACCCTTCGCTGGGCGACCTGCCGACCCAGCCCTCAAAGGACCGCCGCTTCCAACTTGCCGTTCTCGGCGGCATGGCCGGCGCCGGCTTCGGCGTTGGCATCGTGCTGCTGTTTGGCCTGCTCAAGCCCAGTTTCCGCTACCTCGATGAGATTGAAGACGCGGAAACGCTCGTGCCCGTGCTCGGCACACTGCCCGATCTGAGCAGCGAAGCCGAAGACCTCGAGTCGATGGCGACGCTCAGCGTCCATCATCTGCGCAACATGCTCGCCATGCAGGCCCGGCCGCGCAAGCAGGGCGGCACCGCGTTCATGGTGACCAGCGCCCGGCCCGGCGACGGCAAGACGAGTCTGACCGTCGCGCTGGGCATGTCGTTCGCCGCCCAGGGCGTGAAGGTGCTTCTGATCGACGCCGACCTCATCGGCCACGGCCTCTCGCCGACGATGCGCATGGATGGCAAGGTCGGGCTGCGCCAGGTTGCGGGCGGGGTCTCGATGTCCGAGTGCATCGTGCCATCGCGCATCGCCAATCTCTCCGTGCTGCCCGCGGGTCAGTCGTCGCGCCAGGGCTCGAACTCCAACGGCAAGGCAGCAGCAGATGGCTCGCTCGAAGCCGAGCATCTCTCCACCGAACGCATGCACGAACTGATCGACGAAGCCAGGAGCAGGTTCGACATCGTACTGATCGACACGGGTCCGCTCATGGGCAGCCTCGAAGCCAACGTGCTGGCTACGGTCGTCGATCGCGTGGTGCTGACAGTGCCGCGCGGCCAGGATCCGCGGTTGCTTCGTGCCGCCTTGGGGCGCTTGCGCTCGATCGGCGCCAATTGCGCCGGGCTTGTCTTCAATCGCGCCACGCCCACCGATTTGCGCAGCAGCATGAGCACGATCTCATTCCACTCGCAGAGCATGCGATCGAACGGCGAGGCGGGGCTCGAATCCACGGCTGAATCCCGGCACGCCCTCGTGCGCGCCATTCTGATGAGCGGCCAGCCCGCTGAAAACAAGAAAGTTGCCGATAAGGCGTGACCCTGCTCACGCGACATACCGAAACCAGGGTGGAGCCGGCTGAGGCGGCGCGCCCGGTCTTCTGGGGCCTCGATCACAAGGCTCTGCACGATCGCTTCTGGGCTTCGCGCGGCGTGCAGGTCGTGCGTCCCGGCATGCTCGTCGAGCGCGCCGATGGACAGGAGCCGGCACGCGTCCGCGACGGTCCCGGCAAGCGTCATCGCGGCGACTTCTACCTGCTCCTGGGCGAACATGATCTCGTCCTGTTCCGCCTGGCGCCACTGCTCGATCGCTTCTCCTGGCTCAAGCCGCGCTCGATGCGCCTGCGGCTCGTGGAGCAGGAGCCAGAGCCCTATCTCGAGCGCGTCGAGACGGATGAACAGGGCCTGCTCAAGCGCATCCGCCGGCTCTACCACAGCCGCTCGAGCGCCACACAGCAGGCGTGGCTCACCGCGGACGGCAGCCTCGCCAGGCTCTGGGCCCAGTCGCAGAGTCTGGCCGAGGCAAAACGCTCCATCAAGCGCCGACTGCGCCACGATGCGATCGTGCCCGAAGTTGCTCGCGCGCGGCTGTTCGATACCGAAGCGGACTCGAATCGCATCGATCAGTTCCTCCTCGTGCTGCAGCGCCTCTGGCAGCGCCCGGGCGCGACGCTCGACGGCGTTTATGAGTTCAGCCCCGGCGTCTGGGTGCACGAACAGTCGCAGGTGGCGCCGGGCGCCCGCCTCATCGCCCCGCTCTGGATCGGCGCCGGGACGCGCATCGACGCTTCGGAAGTTGTCGTCGGACCCGGCGGAGTCGCCGACGGCCCCGATGTGCCGGTGGATCTTCGACCCATCGACTGGGAGTACATCCGCTTCGCCTCGCGCAGCCGCTTCACGCGCGGCGATGCAGCGCCGCTTTCCCGACCCGGCAAGCGCCTGTTCGATATCGCCTTCGCCAGCGCGGCGCTGCTCGCGACCGGGATCATCTACCCGATCGCGATTGCAGCGATCGTCCGCGAGGACGGCTGGCCCGCGTTCTTCATCCATCGCCGGCAGACGCTCGGCGGCCGCGAATTCCCCTGTTACAAGTTCCGCACGATGTTTCGCAACGCGGAGGCGATGAAGGCGGATCTGGTGCAGGCCAACGCGTGCGACGGGCCACAGTTCCACATCGAAGATGACCCGCGCGTGCTCAAGGTCGGCAAGATCCTGCGCAAGTACTACCTCGATGAACTGCCACAGTTCTGGAACGTGCTGCTCGGCCACATGAGTGTCGTCGGGCCGCGGCCGAGCCCGGACAAAGAGAACCAATACTGCCCGACGTGGCGCGAAGCGCGATTGAGCGTGCGACCCGGCGTGACCGGCCTCTGGCAGGTCCGCCGCACGCGCCGACCCGAAAGCGACTTCCAGGAGTGGATCCGCTACGACCTGGAGTACGTGCAGAACCAGAACTGGCGACTCGATCTCTGGATCATCTTCGAGACGATCCGCAAGATACTCATCCGATGACCTGCTTCATGTGGAGTTCGAAATGACACGACGCGGCAAGAAGCGTCTCCTTATTCTCGTCGGCATCACCGCCCTGCTCGGCGGTGCAGCCACCGGAGCGTACTTCGTCCGTGAGGCGCGCCGGGCCCAGCAGATCGCCGAGGCCTACACCGATGGCATGGCGGCGTACGACGCCGGCGACTACGAGAACGCGCTGCGCGGTCTCGGCAAGGCGCTCTCGGAGCACCGGGAGGATCCGGAAGTGCTTTATCGCGTTGCCAACGCCCGGCGGCATGTACCGGTGGAGAACAACCGGCACCTGGGGGCCGCGATCCCTTACGCGCGCGAAGCGGCCGGTCGGGCGCCGCAAGACGAGCGGCCGCTGGCGCTGCTGCTGGACCTGTATCGCCGGGTGGGATTCGTCACCGAGCGCCTTGAAGCCGCCGACCGGCTGCTTGCGCTGGACCCGACGCACGAGCAGGCTCACACCGCCAAGATCGAATGCCTGGCCACGCTGGGCCGCTCAAGTGAAGTGCAGGCCGCGGTGGATGCGTTGCTCGCCGCGCATCCTCAGAACCTCTACGGCCATCAGTCGCGCATCGAGACGATGCGACTCGATGGCCGCTCCGCCGAGGAGGTGCTGGCGTACACCGAAGATCTTGTCACGCAGTATCCCGACAATCTCATGCTCGCCACGCTGCAGGTGCGCGTGCTCGCCGCGTATGGCAAACGCGAGGCGGCTGTCGAGGCAGCCAGGCGCGCCCAGGGGCTGACCATTCCGGATACCGAAGCCTTGCTCGAACTCGTCCGCATCCTCGACCAGATCGGACTGCGGACGGATGCCGATGCACTGCTGG
Organism: Planctomycetota bacterium; assembly: GCA_963205185.1. Lineage (GTDB taxonomy): Bacteria > Planctomycetota > Phycisphaerae > Phycisphaerales > UBA5793 > UBA5793. The sequence goes on from CAUJHZ010000047.1 coordinate 28,263, forward strand.
ATCGAAGCGCGGAGAATACACAGTTCCGCGACGATGTGCACGCGTATCTCATTGAGCGAGCCTGGAACGCTGGTCAGATGGACCGCGCGCGCCAGCAGGCCGCGCTACACGCCGAGCCGCTCGATGCGACTCCATCGCGACTGCTGGGCTGGATGGCGCTGATCTCGCTTCCCGTGGAAGGCGGCTGGGCGTCCGGCGCGGCCGGCGCCGAACTGAAATCTCGCACCGATGACCAGGGCCGCTACTGGCAGGGGCTGCTCGACAGCCGCGAATTCATGGATGCCGGTGAATACAGCAAGACGCGTCAGCGCCTCGCTGAACTGGTCGCACTGCCTGTGACTGACAGTCTGGCGTGGTCGATGCTCGGCGAGGTCGATCAGCGCCTCGGAGAGTCGGAGATGGCCGTGCTGAGCCTTCAGGAGGCGGTGCGGCAGGATCCGACGTCCTCGCGTGCTCAAATGATGCTGGCAACCTCGCTGCTGGATCTCGGCCGGCTCGATGAGGCGCGGCTGCCCGCCGAGCGGGCCGTCATGTCCAACCCCGGCGCAGCCGAGGCGCTGACGCTGGCGCGTATCTACATCGCGCTCCTCGACGCCAATCGCGCTGACCAGCGCATTCGCGACGGCGTTGTGACGATTCTTGAGGAGATGGCCGCACAGGCGCCGGAGCAGGCCGATGTGCAGGCGCTGCTCGCGCGGACTTACGTGGCTGTCGGTCATCTCGAGGATGCGAAGGCGGTGATCAGTCAGATGGCCACGATGGAGCGGCTGCCGAACTCAGCAGTGCTGCTCGACCTGGCCAACGCCTGCAAGCGGTCTGCGCCGGAACTTGTGGACAGCGTGCTAGCGGTTGCGGCGCGCCTTGAAACCGTCGGCCCCGGGCTCATGGCGCTGCAGTTGAATGCCGGCTCGGCCGCGCTCGCCCCGGAGACGGTGCGCGCCAGGTACGAAGAAGCGATCCAGGCCGCAGACGACCCGAACCTGCGCATGCAGTACGAGATCGCCTACGCGCGATACCTTGATTCAACGGGTGATGAAGGTGCACTTGCGGAACTCAAACGCATCTCGACTACCTATCCGGATCGGCCGGAAGCGCAGAACGCACTGCTCGACTCTCGATCCGCGTGGACCGATCAGCAGTGCATCGTCGATGCAATCGACCGTCTCAAGGCCGCAACGGGCGAGAACGCAGCCCGCTGGAAACTCGCCGATGCTCAGCGGCGCCTTGCGTTCGAACCGGGAGACGAGGCGGCCTCGGCGGTTGTGCTCTCACTGACGCCGCTCACCCAGCCGCCCTCGTCGAATGTTCGGGCGATGATGCTCTGTTCCGACGCGATGCTCATGCTCGGCGACAAGCGGCAGGCAATCGACATTCTTCTGCGCGCTCTCGATCGCGACTCGAGCAATCCGCTGCTCTACGCGCACACGATCGACCTGCTCCAAAGCACCGGCCGGGCCACCGAAGCGGCGACTCGGCTGCGCGAATTCCTCGCGATCCGGGCACTGAGCCCGGAGTTCCAGCGTCGACGCGTCGGACTGCTGGCGCGAGCCAACATGTGGCCTGAAGCGATCCGCGACTGCGAAGCGCTCACAGCCGCCACCGGCGAATCGCAGGATCGACTCTCGCTAGCCATGCTTCATGGCAGCCACGGCCGGTCCGCCGACGCCCGGCGACTCTTTGATAGTCTGCTTGCGGAGCCTGAGGCGCCTCGACAGATTCGCATCGCCGCGGCGGACTTCTATGCGGCAGCTGACAGTGTCGAGCGCGGGGCGGAAGTGCTCAAGCCGCTTCAAGAACAACTCGCGGCGTCTGAATACACCGCGGTGTTGGCCGGTTACTACGAACGGCACGGCCGGCTCGATGAGGCCGGCCGGCTGCTGGCGTCGCAGGCGCAAGAGTCAGGCGCCGGCGATGACTGGGTCGCACTGGCCGAGTTCCAGATCCGCACGCGGCAGGCTGAACAGGCTCGCACGACCGTCGCTGCCGGCCTGAGAGCCGATGCCGAGCATCCGGCTCTGGTCGCATTGAACGACCTGCTCGACGCGCTCGAATCCGGCAGCCTTGGCGCCGGCTCCATCGACGACATCATCGACGCGCTCGTCGATGAGAACCTTCGGGCGGTGATGAAACGCATTGCGACCGCGATGCACTACGCCGAGGCGAACCCGGCAGATCCCGCAGGCTACATCGAGCGGTTGCGCGAGGTGGTAGATGATGAGCCGACCCTGATCCTCGGGTGGCAACTGCTCGTCGGCGCTCTGCTCAACTCCGGCCAGCCGGACGAGGCCGTGCTGACGGCACAGAACGCGGCGCGTGTGCTCCCGAATTCGGTCCGTGCGGCTGAGTTGCTTGCGACGACGCTGGCGGACGCCGGGCGCTTCACCGAAGCGCGGGCCGCCGCCGGTCGGTGGCGGGAACTCGATTCGGAGCGCCCGACGCGCGCCGATCTCCTGCTCGCCCAGATTGAGACTCAGTCGGGGCAGCCCGAGCGCGCTTTGGCAGCGATCCAGCCGTGGGTGGAGAGGATCAAAGCGGAGGCGGACCAGTTTCCGACGCGTCTGGGGCTGTACGCGAGCATTCTCATTCAGGCCGGCCGCGTGGACGAGGCGCAGGCGATGATCTGGCCCAAGGCGGAGCAGAGCGGCGACTGGGCCCAGGCATACGTGCGGCTGGCGGGCGAAATCGGCGATGTCTCCACGGCGATTCAGTGGGTGGATCGAGCTGAACCGTTGGTTCCGCTCACGCCGGACACGCGGATGGGTATGGCTCAAGTCCGTTCCGAACTCGGGCAGCGCGGCGGCGGAGCGGACCAGTTCCGCAAGGCGGTGGCGTTGCTCGAGCCGCTCCAGTCCGACCCGGCATTCCCGGCGGCGGCGCTGGCGATGCTCGCTGGCTGCCAGCAGCAACTCGGTGAGGTCGCCGCTGCGGAAGCGACATACCGAAAGGCTCTGGCTGCCGCGCCGGGAGATCCGATCATCCTGAACAACCTGGCCTACCTTCTGCTCGACTCGGCGGAAAACGCCGACGAAGCACTGAGAATGGCTTCGCAGGCCGTCGCTGCCGCGAAGCAGCGAAACCTCCCGGCGGGCATCCGTGCCAATCTTGCGGACACACTCGGTACGGCGCAGTTGAGCGTCGGTCAGTTCGACGAGGCCCAGCGCAGTTTCCGCGATGGGCTGGTTCTCGATGGGCGCAATGCTCTGTTGCAACTGGGTCTGGCGGAAGCGCTTGCGCGAGCCGGGCAGGGCGAGGATGCCAAGGCGCAGTACGAGCAGGTCGCCGGCCGCAGCGACCTCAATCGAAATGATGCGGATCTGGCCGCCCGGCTGGAGCGCGTCGCGGCGCTGGTGAATTAGCGCCGCTCGGGGCTGCCCGTTCTGGGATAGCCTCAGAGTTTTCCACAATTCAACCCCGTGTCGATCCCGCGCTGACGCAGATCCGCGCGCGGCCGGTGCGCCGCGCGCCCCAGCGGAGCGAAGATCAACGCTCCACATCCTCCAGATCGCCCGTCTTTGCAGATCCGGCAGCGGTTTCTCACCCGTTGCCGAAGATGCCTGCGAACACGTAAATATTTCTTCACGAAATCTGTTGTTTTGCTAACCGAGGGCTTGACAGCCGCCTTGATTGGGGGGAAACTGTACGCGTTGCAGTCCGGCCAATCAGTCGCGACTGCGACGGAGAGATGATCGCTGCGGATCCTGTCTTTGTCTGCGGCTTCAGCCGTTCCGTGGTGGAACGTGTCAAAGGTTGAGTGATTCACAAGCGGCCGCTCGGCGATTCTCGCTGCGCGCTCGTGGAAAGTCTTGCTCCGGGGGGAGTGAATTCGGAGGATCCGGATTCGCTTCAAGATCGAGTGGAAGGTGTTCCGCGACAGCGGACGCGAACGGAGGACGAGAATGCGATTGCGATCACTTGGTATGCTGGCCGTGGCGTTACTGATTCCTGCTGTTTCCGCCACGCAAGTCGCGGCCGACCCCCCGGTTTACTGGGGAACGATGACCTTTGACGGCATCTACTACGGAGGAGCCGGTGGGGGCGGAGAGTTTCGGTGGACGACGACGAAGAGTCCCGCTGGAAAGGGAGACCTTACTCTCAAGGGTCCGGGGAGTCTGAATTCATCACAGTTCTTGACGTTCTGTGTTGAGACGACAGAGCATATCAGTAATGGCGAAAAGGTGTTCGCCTTTCTGAATGATCGGTCAAAGAACACGAACATCACTCTAAAGAACGGAACCGCTTGGGTCTACAGCCAGTTTGTCAATGGCGCCCTCTCCACGCTCTCTCCTTACTCGTACGCCACGAATGCGGGCAACGCGCGAACCAGCGACGCTAACTCGTTGCAGAACCTCATCTGGTACTTCCAGGGCCAATCGCTTTACAGCAGTCTCGATGCACAGTCTCTGGCTTGGCTCGCGGAGGCTCAAGCCGCCCTTGGTGGAGCCGGAAACGAGTTTCTCACAGACAACATCGGAAAGGTGCGCATCCTCAACTGTTGGCAGTCGCTGGACGGCAATGGTAACGGCACGGGCGCGCGCCAGGACATGCTTGTCATGATCCCGCTTCCTGCGCCGGTCTGGATGGCCGGAATCGGGCTGTTCGGCGTTGTCGGCGGCACCATCTACCGTCGCCGCTTCTCCGGCCGGAACCTATCCGACTGCATCTGATTCGATCGGTTTGTGTGGCGTTCTTCAAACTCGTGTCCCCAATCGATGTGGGTGAGTGGAAGAAAAGGAGAGCTTAATGAATTGTCGTACCTCGTTTGTTATCCTGGCTTCGTTGGCGGCTGCCGGCAGCGCCTTTGGGGCCAGCGTTCCTGCTAGCCTCGCTTCCGGCGGCACGAATGACGCAGCCGTGGACAGTTTCCTGCAGTACATTACCTCTGCAGAAGAGCAGCCTTCTTTCGCTGCGTTTGAAGGCAGCGGACTCGTCGCTCAGGATCGGCCGACGTATTCGGTCGGCTTGGTTGGTGGCGGCATCGAGTTCGATGGAAGCGTGGTGGTCGGGCATCTCTCCATCGAAAGCGAATTCAATGCAGCTGAAGGTTCCGATCGGAGCTTCTCACTTGCTCCGCCGGTCGGAACCTTCAGTGATGCAGGCGGCCTCGTCAGTCCCAACAATGTCCCGCTGCCGGCACCCGTTGCCATGGGCGGCATCGGCCTGCTGAGCCTCGGCGGTTTCGCCGCCTGGCGGCGCCGTGGTCGCATCTGATTTCGCCGAATGACTCACATCGAGTCAACGAGATCAAGAAACCATCGAGTGGGCTGGCGGACACGTCAGCTCACTCTTTTAGAAGCGTATCTGCCCACTTCCAGGCGCTGAGCCACACCAATGACCCGGTCCATCCGCCCGCGCCGTCCGTCCGTGAGTTCATTCATTGCGGCGGCAATTATTCTGGGCTGCACGACCACCGCCCTCGCCAACCCCATCCCCGTCGGCCAGATCCGAATGGACGGCTTGCGCAACCACTTCAGCGTGCCTGGCGGCGGTTACGCCGGCGAGTTCATCGTCAACGCCAGCCGCCTCACATTCACGCCTGAGGGCCTCGGCCGCAACGGCGTCGATTCCAACCACTTCATCAGCTTCTGCGTCGAAACCACCGAACTTATTCAACTTAACAAGTGGTACGACGCGGAACTTAATACCGAATCCCGGAACACCAACCGCGAAGTCCAGCAGGAGACGGCGTTTCTCTACTACCACTTCGTCAAAGGCGACCTGGCCGGCTACAAGTACTTCGATGACGCCTCCGCGAGTGGCGCGGAGAAGGCCGCCTCGGTCCGCGCCCTGCAGGAGGTGATCTGGTATTTCCAGGATCCAGCAGGATTCGTCGCCCGCTACGGCGCCAACGCTTTCGGCACTGGCGGCTACTTCAAAGGCACCGCCTTGCACAAAGTCCTCGCCCGCAGCTGGTACTCCAACCTCTCCACATGGCTCGACGGCTCAGGCAGCGAACTCGCCAAGGTCCGCATCATCAACATTTGGGACGGCGGCAACGCCCGTCAGGACACGCTCGTCATGATCCCGCTGCCGGTCCCGGTCTGGATGGGCAGCCTCGGCCTGTTCGCAGTAATCGGCGGCTGCAGGTGCAGGCGACGGGCGGCGAAGCGAACTCCCAACTCACTCTGAATCGCGTGGCCGCTGCATCCCATAGCCGCCAACCAGTTCATTCGAGGGCCGGCACTTCCGCCGGCTCCGCCTCGTTTCTGGAGCAGCCGCGCCCATCGGGCTTGCATCCTCGCTGTCGGCGGTCAGGTGCAGCGTTGCCCTCATCCGGGGCGCTGTCGACGGGTTGAGTTGGGACGTGGGCGGTGCTTCTTTTCGCAGAGCGCGGCAGTTGACCGCGCACTTCGGCGAGTGAGGCTGCACCTCCGACCGCTGGCGGGTGTCCGCAACTGGCGGGTTCATTCGGACGTACATCCAAAGCGGGCAAAGGGACTCGAACCCTCGACATTCAGCTTGGGAAGCTGACGCTCTACCAACTGAGCTATGCCCGCGCGGTCGGGTGGTCGTCGGGCAGAGTATAGGTGGGAGCCGCGGCCTGGTCATTGCATGGTCCAGCGGCTCAGCGCCCGGGGAAAGGGCCTGGTCGATGCAATGGCGATTGAGCCGCAGCGACCGCGGACAGCAAGGTACGAGGCGGGCGCTGGTGGTTGAATCGCCGCTGGCAAAGAGCGTGACGTCGTGGCCCTGGCGGACGAGTTCTTCGCTGAGGTAGGAGACGACGCGTTCGGTGCCGCCATAGTTGCGAGGCGGGACAGCTTTCGTACAACGGCGCGACGTGGGCAATACGCATGGAGGGCAAACCTCGCGGCACAGCGGCGGCCGCCACAGCGCCAGTGCAGCGCGCGGCGGGGCCGTTCGGTGCGAGCGGCCACGGGAGACTACTCCGCAGGCGCTGTCCGCAGGCTCCGCGATTTGCTGGTTTGCAAGAGCGGCGACGAGGTTTCCCCCGCCGCCGCCGGAGAATTCATTACGGCTGCGGAACGCCGCCCGCGGCCTTCCATGCCTGATCGAGGGAGCCGAGGTATTTCGCCGGCTCGGCTTCGAACTTCTTGATGCAGTTCCTGCAGCAGAATCGGACGAGGTGGTTGTTGTACACCTTGTCGACCGGCTCGCCCATCCCGCCCAGTTCTTCGCCCGAGACGACGCATGTCTGAAGCGGATACGCCTTGTCCTGCCGCTCGATCACGGCCTGATCGAGTTTGTCCAGCGTGGCTTTGGGGTCCTTCTCGAACCTGCCGACGCATTTCTCGCAGCAGAAGCGCACGAGGCGGTTGTTGTAGACGTAGTCGACCGGCTCGCCCATGCCGCCGAGTTCTTCGCCCGAGATGGGGCAGGTCGCCAGCGGGTAATAGGGCATCTGGGCTTCGATGATCTTCTCATCGATCTTTTTCCAGTACCCGGCCTTGTCCGCCTCAAACTTCTTGATGCAGCTCTTGCAGCAGAAGCGGACCTCGCGGCCGTCGTAGGTCTTGACGATGGGATCGCCCATGGAGCCGAGCTTTTCGCCCGAGACGGGGCAGGTGTCGAACGGGTAGGGATCGGACTTGACGTCCTTGGACGGATTCTGCACGGCGGAGCCGAGGCCGGCGAGGCTCAGCAGAGCGCAGCTGAGCAATGCAGACACGTTGTTTCGAATGCGGTTCATCGGATTCTCCTTTGAGGATGTGGCAAATGGAGACAGTGGATTGAAGCGGCGTCAACGCGACGCCGCGCGGTTTTCGTGAAACTGTCGATGCAGCGCGATGCGCTTGGCGAGATAGAACAGCGGCGGGTAGATGAGCAGTTCGAGCAGGAAGCTCGTCGCCAGCCCGCCAATCATCGGTGCGGCGAGGCGGCGCATGGTGTCGGCGCCGGCGCCGGTGGCCCAGAGCAGCGGAACCAGGCCGATAAAGGTGGTCATCACCGTCATCGTCTTGGGCCGGATGCGCTGCACGGCCCCGTCGTGAACGGCCCACCAGAGATCGTCGGCGTTGCGCATGCGCCCCTGCTGCGTGAAGCGCTCGAAACTGTTGTCGAGATACAGCAGCATGACCAGGCCCGTTTCGGCGTCGAGACCGGCCAGCGCGATGACGCCGACCCACACCGCCAGCGATAAATTATAATCGAGCAGATAAAGCAGCCACACCGCGCCCACGAGGCTGAATGGCACCGCCAGCAGCACGATCCCCACGCGCAGCCAGCTGTGCGTGGCGAGGTACAGCAGCAGCACGATGAGTACGCCCGCGACGGGTACGACGATCATCAGCCGCGCCCGCGCCGCCTGCATGTACTCGTACTGGCCGGACCAGACGATGCTGTAGCCCGGCGGCAGCGCGACGCGTTGCGCGACCGCCCGTTGCGCGTTGCGCACGTACGTGCCCACATCGATGCCGGCGATGTCCACGAACACCCAACTCGTCAGGCGGGCGTTTTCGCTCTTGATCATCGGCGGGCCTTTGTGGACGACGAAGTCGGCCAGCTGCCCGAGTGGAATCTGCGCGCCGCCCGGCGCGGCGACGAGCGTCTGCTTGAGCGCATCGACGTTGTCGCGCAGTTCGTGCGGGTAGCGGACGTTGATCGGATAGCGCTGCAGTCCTTCGACGGTGCTGCCCAGGCTCATGCCGCCCAGCGCCGTCATGATGACATCCTGCACGTCGCCGACCAGCAGGCCGTAGCGTGCGATGGCGTCGCGATTGATTTCGATGTCGAAGTAGTTGCCGCCGACGCTTTTTTCGGCAAAGGCGCTGGTGGTGTACTGACCCGTGCCTTCGGCGGTCTTGATGACGGTGGCGATCTCATCGGCAAGCCGCGCGAGCGTCTCCAGATCGGGCCCCATGACCTTGATGCCCACGGGCGTCTTGATGCCCGTGCTGAGCATGTCGATGCGCGTCTTGATGGGCATGGTCCACGAGTTGGTCAGGCCGGGGATCTGCACGATCTCGTTGAGGCCCGGCACGTGCGTGCCATCCGGGAACTCGTAGCCGTAGACCAGTTCGGCCGTGGTAATGGGGCGCGCTTCGCCAACGAGCCTGCGGCCGAGCCAGCGGGTGCCCCACGGCCAGTGCTCGAACGCGACGGGCACGTGGCGCCGCTTTGTTTTGTCGCGCTGCAGGGTGATGGTCGTTTCGATCATGCTCGGCGGCGCGGGGTCGGTGGCGGTGTCGGCCCGCCCGACTTTGCCCATCACGCTGACCACTTCGGGCACTTGCATGATGAGATTGTCAGTCTGCTGGAGCAGTTCGCGGGCTTTGGTCATGCTGATGCCCGGATCGGTCGTGGGCATGTAGAGCAGGTCGCCCTCTTCGAGCGGGGGCATGAACTCGCTGCCCAGGCCGGGGAACGCACGAGAAAGCGCGGGAAACCGCTGGGCCGCTTCAACGCCGAAGATGCGCTGGAAGCCCATCAGCGGCACTGCCGTGCTTGCCACGAGCAGCGCAGCGCCCAGCAGCACGAGCCAGCGGAAGCGCATCACCAGCACGAACAGCGGGTGGTAGAGCGCCTGCAGCACCCAGGAGATCGGATTGGCGCGCTCGTGGATGATCTTCTGCGGCACGAGCAGCATGCCCATGAAGACGATCCAGCCGATCGCGAGCCAGAGGCGATAAGGCTCCCATGCCCCCAGCGGCGCGGTCCAGAAGATCGCCGCGGGGATAAACATGGCGGCCAGCGTGATCGCCGTGTTGCGCCACACGCCCCACTGCTTCGGCAGGACGCGCGGCGTGATGAAGTATGTCATCAGCACGGGGATGATCGTCACCGCCAGCAGCGATGCCGAACCCATGGCGAACGTCTTCGTCCATGCGAGCGGCTTGAACATTCGCCCGCTCTGCTCGCCAAGCACGAAGATCGGCAGGAACGAGACGGTGATGATGAGCAGGCTGAAGAACAGGCTCGGCCCCACTTCGCGCGCCGCCTCGGCGATAATGACGCGCCGATCGCGCGGCTCAGCCGGCTCGCCCGCGGCCGTCGCTTCGTGCAGGCGCTCTTCCTCGCGATCCAGGTGCTTGTGGGCGTTTTCGACCATGACGATCGAACTGTCCACCATCACGCCGATGGCGATGGCGATGCCGCCCAGGCTCATGATGTTTGCGTCGATGCCCAGGATGTGCATGAGCACGATGCTCGCCAGCACGCCGGTGGGGACGACGAACACGGCGACGAGTTCACTGCGCGCGTGCAGCAGGAAGAGGATGCACACGAGACCGACGACGATGATCTCTTCGACGAGGGTGTGCTGGAGCGTGTGCACGGCCCGGTCGATGAGATCAGAGCGGTCGTAGCCGACGCGCACCGCCGCGCCGGGCGGGAGGCCGCGCTCGAGTTCGGCGAGTTTGGCCTTGACGCGCTCGATGGTGTCGCGCGCGTTCTGGCCGAAGCGCATGACGACGATGCCGCCGACGACTTCGCCCTGGCCGTTCCACTCCGCGATGCCGCGGCGGATTTCGGGCCCGAGGCGCACTTCGGCCACGTCGCGCAGGTAGACGGGCCGGCCCTGCGGATTCGACGCCAGCGCGATGCTGCCGAGCTGGTCCAGCACGCGCTGCGTGCGCACCGCCTCGACGGATTCGCCGCGGCTCTCGATGGCCGCGCGTTCTTCGGCGCTGAGCGTGCCGAGATAGCCCAGGCCGCGGACCATGTATTCGGTTTCGCTCATTTCGATGAGCCGCCCGCCGACGTCGACGTTCGAGCGCTGGATGGCCTGCTTGATGCGCGAGAGCGGCACGTCGTAGGCGAGCAGCCGCACGGGATCGACGACGACCTGGTACTGCTTCACGAAGCCGCCCACCGGCGCCACTTCGCTCACGCCCTCGACGGCGGTGAGCTCAAACCGCAGGTACCAGTCCTGCAGGCTGCGCAGGCCGGCGAGATCGACCTCCGGATCGGCAAGGGGCGCGCCATCCAGCGGACAGGCCTCCATGCCGTCGAAGGTGCGCACGCGCTCGAGCCGCTCGCGCGCCTCGGCCGGCGCATCATCCGGCTCCGCGTACCATGCATCGTCAACGGGATCATGCCACAGTCCCTGCGGATGCTCCGGGCAGTAGCGTCCCGTGACGAGCACGTACTCATACGCCCAGCCGACGCCGGTGGCGTCGGGCCCGAGCTGGGGTGAGACGCCCTCGGGCAGTCGCGCGCTGACGGAACTGAGCTGCTCGAGCACGCGGCTGCGGGCCCAGTACATGTCCGTGCCGTCTTCAAAGATGATGTAGACGAAACTCGAACCGAACATGCTGTAGCCGCGCACGACCTTGGCCAGCGGGACGGCGAGCATGGCCGTCGTGAGCGGATAGGTCACCTGGTCTTCAACGATCTGCGGCGCCTGGCCCGGGAACTCGGTGCGGATGACCACCTGCACGTCGGAAAGATCGGGAATCGCATCGACGGTGATGTGCTGCGCCGACCAGATTCCGCCGCCGATGAGGCACGCGGTGAGCAGCACCACCAGCAACCGATTGGCGACGCACCAGTCGATGAGTCGGGCAATCATGGCTTGCCTCCCCCGCCGGCTTCGTCGAGAAGCCGCATGTACTTCTCCGGGTCGGCTTCGAAATCATCAAGACACGATTCGCAGCAAAAGAGCAGCTCACGGCCCTGGTAAGCGCGGCGGATCGGATCGCCCATTGAACCCAGACGGGCATCGCTGACCACGCAAATGTCCAGCGAATACGGCGTCAGCGCTTCATCTGCGTCAGGCACGCGCAGCACGCGATCCTCCGGCGCCGGCGGCGGCGGCGCGGCCGGCTGGCCTGTCATCATCTTCGCGAGGCTTTCGCGCATCCTCGCTTCGCTGTCGAGCAGGAACTGGCCGCTGGTCACCACCATCTCACCGACCTGCAATCCCTCGATCACCTCGACCATCCCGTCTTCGGTCTGGACGCCCATGACGACGTCGCGCGGCTCAAAGCGCCCCTGCCCCAGGCTCACGAACGCGACGCTCCGCTCGCCCGTGTCGATGATGGCGGATCGCGGCGCCAGCGGCTGATCCGCAGCGATCGTGTTGCGCAGTTCGATTTGGGCGAACATACCCGGCTTGAGCAGCAGGTCGGGGTTGTCAAACTCCAGCCGAACGCTCGCCTGCCGCGTCTGTTCGTTCAGGTACGGATAGATGTAGATCACGCGGCCTTCGAGCGACTGGCCCGGCAGATACGGCAGCGTCATCTTCGCCGTTTCTCCGACGTGCACGAACGGCAACTGGTATTCGTAGAGCGAGGCCTGCACCCAGACCTTGCTCAGGTCCGCCACTTGATAGATGCGCATGCCCGGCTCGACGCGCATTCCCTCGTTGGCGCGCTTGGCGGTCACGACCCCGCCAAAGGGGCTGCGCACCGTCACGGTCTTGCTCGGCTCGCCGCGCTGCTCGAGCGCTTCGATCTGCTCGGGCGTGACGTCGAAGTACTCGAGTTGCACCCGCGCATCGCTGATGAGGCGCTCGACGTCGATTCCCGAGTCGGGCAGCAGTTCTGACACGTTTCGGTCGCGCATTTCAAGCGCGGAGAGGTACTCCGCCTGCGACGCGTACAGCTGCGGCGAGTAGAGATCAAAGAGCGACTCGCCCGCCTGGATGTGCGCGCCTTCGTAATCGACGTACAGCTTCTCGATCCACCCGGCCACCTTGACGTTCACATCGCGCACACGCGTTTCGTCGTATTCGACGCTGCCGACCGTGCGCACCGTCCGCACCACGGGGCCGCTGGTGACGGGCGCGACGCGCACGCCGATGTTTTGCGTGACCACAGGATCGATGCTGATCTCACCGGTGAACTTACTCGGATCGAGCGGCACGAGGTCCATGTGGCAGATCGGGCACAAGCCCGGCTCGGGCAGGATGACCCACGGGTGCATGCCGCAGGTGTAGAACCGGGCAGCGGCCGACGGCTGCTGTGATTCATTGTGCCCGTCGTGCTCGTCGTGCGCTGCGGCGCCGAACCACTTCTCGGCCTGCTGCCGGGCTGCCGGGCCCCAGAGCGTGCCGACGGCGATGCCGGCCAGCACGGCGAGGCTGAAGAGCAGCATGACCCACAGCCGCGGCCCGCGCGGCGGCTTGCCGCTCGGCGGGGGCGCTTTGGCCGGAGTTGACCTGGCATCCACCGGTTTGTTGACTTGCTCTGGTGCGCTCATGGCTGAGCCTCCTCGGCTTGCTCGCCGTCTTTGGAACCGGTCACGAGCGGCTTCCTCGGCACGTCGCGGCCGATTGCCTGTTCGAGTTCCGCAACGCTGCGCTCGAGCGAAGCGAGCGAAGACTCGTACATGAGTTGAAAGTTGATCGTCTTGCGCCAGTTGTCCATGAGATTGAGAAACGGCACGGTGCCCGCGCGATAGCCGCTCAGCGACGCCTGCACGGTCCTTTCGGCTTCGGGCACGATCACATCGCGCAGCAGCAGCGCCTGCTTCTGCTGCGCTTCGATGCGCGCCATCGCATCGCGGACGCGAAACGCGAGGCGGTTGCGTTCACCGGCGAGCGACGCCGACGTCTCGATGAGGCCGCGCGTCGCTTCGCGCTCGGCGGCGGAGAGCCGGCTGTTCCAGATCGGCAGGTTCGCGCCCACGGAGAGCCACCACTGGTCCTGCCCGTTGGCGAGCATGGAAAGGCCGTCATCATCGACGGCGTTGTACGTCACACCGACAGTCAGATCGGGATACCGTCCCAGCCGCGCCTGCTCGCGTTGCTCTCGGAACTGGGCGATTCGTTCGCGCACCGCACCGATCTCGGGGCTCGACTCCTCAGCCGCCGCCAGCAGCGCGTCGATTTCGAGCGCGAGTTGGGCCAGCTCGACCGGCGGCGGATCGGGGATTGGAGCATCTACGGGCCGATCGAGTTGCGTGTTGAGCATCGCCGCCGCGCTCGTGCGGTGCTGCTGCAGGGTGATCAGTTCGGCTTCGAGATTTCCGAGTTCGACGGAGAGGCGCCCAGCCGCCTCCTGGCTCGCGCCGCCGGCGCGGATCTTCGCGCCCACGGCATCTCGCACGAGCCCGAGCAGCGAGCGGCTGCGCTCGGTCGCGTCGATGGCGCGCACCGCGTAGTAGAGATTCCAGTACGCCCGCCTCGTATCCGCGGTCACGCCAAGCCGCACGCGCTGCAGGTCCTGCTGCGCGATGGCGACTTCCTGCTGCGCGATGCGGCCGCGGGCTTCGAGTTTGCCGGGAAAGGGCAGGCGCTGGCTCAGGCCCGTCATCAACCCGACCTGCCCCGCCGCCGTCTCGGCCATCTCACCCACGGGCGAAAGCGTGAACATCGGATCATCCAGGCTCGTCACCTGCGCGATCCGCTCGCGCAGGCGCAGGACGCGCTGCTCGGCGGCGAGGATGGACGGGTGCCGCTCCAGCGCCGACTGCACGTAATCTTCCACGCCCGGCTGCTCGGGCAGTGCCGGCAGAGTCTGAGCCGCGGGCGCTTCGCCCGGCTCGGCACGCTGGAGCGCTTCGAGTTCGGCCGGCGTGATCTGATCCAGGTCGTGAATCACAAAGCGCGTGGCCGGGCCGTCCAGCGGGCCCGACGAGCACGCGCTCAGCGCCCATGCGACTCCGGCCGCGGCGCAGCACGCGCTCAGTCTTCTGTTCTTCATTGAGAAACCTCTTCCCGAACACCCGTTCAGTACGCATCGCCACCGCGGCGCGCGGGGTGAGCCGCGAACCGCGCACGAAGCGGGCCCGGTGGCGTCTGAGAAAGTCGCGTGAATGAAGCGCCGTCAGGGCGCGATCACTGCCTGAGCCGGCAATGCAGCGCACCGAGTCGGCGCGCACGAATTCCCATGCGCGCACCGTCTCCGCAGCGTTTCGCTACGTGCGCCAGACGCCCTTGAGAGCCTGAACTGTGTTGTGGGAGGGAAGAGCGATCATCCGCGACCGCTGGATGGGAGTCGCGAAGCTTGCGACCAGCAGCGGAAGAACGGCCGTCGCGGGAGTGACGGGCAATTGCAGATCCACTCGCGTCTCGCGCGGCTGCGGGGCGGGTGAAACCGGCGCCTGGCGCCCGGCATGGGCCCGGCAGGCGCAATCCACCGCGGTCGGCGGCGCTGCCGGCTCATCGCAACAGGAAGGCTCCTGCGGAGCGCAGCACGCCATCCGGCACTCGGGCACCGCATCGGCCGGCCGCGCATCGACGCCGCCCGGCAACCCGAGTTGCGCCAGCAGCAGGCCGAGGATGATCGTAAGGGGCCACTTCATGGCACGGATCAATGATACGCCGCTGCATCCATACCGCTCGCCGGAGCAGCGGCATCGGATTCCCCCCTTGTCAGAATTCGGTCGGCCGGGCCGCATGCTTGATGGCGCGCCCCTTCCGGTCGAGCCTCCAGCAGCGTTATCGGAGCGCCCTGCTCCCGCTGGGCGTCTCGCCATCGGTGCGGCCGTGCGAGCAATCGCGGGCGATGAGCCACCGCTCGCCGTCACGCCTGAGGATCCAGAGGAAATGGCCGCGCAGTTCGATGGGCTCGGCGCCGCCTTCGGGGGTGATGCTGCCGAAGGATGTGCCCCAGACCCACGCCCACGAGCCTTGGGATGCGAGTTCGCGCGGCACGAAAGCCAGCGCGTGCACCGTCATCGCCTGCAGGTCCGCAGCGATGGCATCACGCGCGGCATCGCGGCCTTCAATTGGCTCCTTGTCGGGCGCGAGCGCGACAAAGTCCTCCGTCATGAGCGCCGCGACGGCGTCGGCATCGCCACTCCTGAACGACTCGGCATAGTCGTTGGCGAATTCGAGCAACTGCACTTCACGTTCAATCGCTTCGATTTGTTCGCGAAAAACCGACTGGTGCTGATTCTCACAACCTGCAGCGGCGGCGGCACACCCGATGACGATAAGCCGAAATAAACGTCGCATCGCACTCATTTCTCAGCCTTATGCTGGTCCAGAATCACCGCGCGGAAGACGAGCCCGAACGTCGCCTGCGACCACCCGCGATACTGCGGCCGAAAGGCGAACAGGTGCACCATGCCTTTGCCGTGCTCGGCCCGCAGCCACGCGCCCTGGTTCTCGATGACCTTGGGACTTCTGATCCATCCTGAGAGCAGCACGCGCGTGGGTGCGTAGCGCAGGAGCGTCTCCACACGGCCGGCGGCTTCGATGCCGGCGTCTTTGCGCTCCTTGTCGTTCATGGGCCGAAACGCCGACGAACCGGAGAAGAACAGGGCGACGGAGTCTGGCAGGCCGACGGTGAGATCGTGAGGCTCGGCGATTCCGCGCAGCACGCTGCCGGGACAGGAGAATTCGCTCGCGTCCGGGCCGCGAGTCACGTTGGCCACGGGCAGTTTCATCAGATCGATCGCCCACTGGCTGGACGAATCGAAGGTGATGAGCCGCCCGCCGCCGCGCACGAATTCTTCGACGGCGACGGCGCCCTCAGGCGACAGGCCGCGTGCATACTCATCGGCGATGGAGCCGGGGCCGCGTCCTTCATCGAGTTGCCGCGCGCCGAGGTCGGCGATGATGAGCACATCGAGGAAGTCGTCGAGTTGGCCGGCGCGAATCATCTCGTTCGTCACCGACGCGTATGGAATCTCCCACGTGTCGAGCACCCAGCGCATCCAGCCTTCATCCATACTGCCCGACCACGGGCTGTAGAGGCCGATGCGCGGGAGGCGCTCAACCACCACCGCGTTCTCCTTCGTCTGATCGGTGATCGCGAAGAGGCCGGCTATCTCCCCTTCGGTGAAGAAGCGGCACGTCCGTCCTTCGGCGAGCGACCGCACCACGCTGCTCCACGCGCTGCTGTGCCACGACGACAGAACGCCGTCGCGAAACGCGATGCGCTCATCGCCGATGAATTTCGCCAACGCCTCGTGTTGCATCGCGACGCGCTTGAGCGGGGCATCGATCTTCTGCATCACTTCCACGCGCCGCACGCCGAGCAGATACGGCAGCGTCCAGCCGGCCACGTCGTAGGGCGGATCGCCCTCGGGGTAGCGCTGCACTTCCATGAGGTCTTTCACGTGCGTGCCGTAGGGCTGCTCGCGCAGAATGACGATCGAGCCGGCGGGATAGGTGCGGCCGTCGGCTTCGAGTTCCACCTCGCTCACGTTGATCTCGACGCCCGTGGCCAGCAGCACGTCGACAAATCGCGCCACGGCGTCGGGATCGCGATTATCGCTGGGGATGATCCACGCGCGCGGCGCGCCTTCCTCGGCTGCCGCGACGGCCCGCCGTGCCGCGTCGGCCGCGTTGCGCAGCCACAGCGACGGCTCGCGCGAGAGACTTCCCACGAGCGAGCGGCCGAAGGCCATTTCGTAGTCGATGATGTCGCGGATTCGCCACCACCCGCCGGGCCACGGCATCGGGAACTGGTTGGATGGCGCGTACTCGCGCTGAACCGGCCCGGAGAGGCGATTGATCGGCAGAAACACTGGCGAAGCCAGGTTGGCCGACGCGGCTTCGGTGAGGATGCCGATGATGTTGTGCCGCACGGGCACGTTGCGATTGCCGCCGTTCCACCACATGTCATACGACACGCCGGTTGAGACGCCGCTGAAGCCCTCGCGCGTCAGATCGAGCAGGGCCCGGCTGGCCAGCGCGTCGATTCCCGTGATGATGTTCGGATCGAGATTCGGATTGAGCGGGTCGCGGTACGGCGGCACGAACAGCCGCTCGCCGCTGCTGCCCTGCTGGTGCACATCCCAGTAGACCTGCGGAAACCACTCGGTGTAGAGCAGTTCGCTGACGATGCGCGTTTCGTTTTGCGTGAGCATGAACCAGTCGCGATTGTTGTCGTGGCCAGAATAGTACTGGTACAACTTGAGCAGATCGGCGCCTTCATGCGGCGTACCGACGGTCTGGCGATACCAGTTGGTCACGTGGTCGATGCCGTCGGGGTTGGTCATGTACAGCACGACGACCATCTTGTCGCGCGCGCTTTTCCATGGCTCGTCGTCGGACGTCGCCAGGGTGTAGGCGAACTCCATGCCGAACTGCACGCCGGCGCACTCGGTGGCGTGCATGGCGCAGGAGATGAACAGCGTAACGCGGCCGTCGCGCGCGGCCTGCTCGATCTCCGCTTCGCTGCGGCCGCGCGGGTCGGCGAGAAGGCGCGAATTGGCCTTGATCGCGTCGAGGTCGTTGAGATTGGCCGGGCTGGAGATGATGCTGATGAGAAAATCGCGGCCCTCAGTCGTCGTGCCGACTTTCTTCGTGATGACGTTGGGGCTCTGCTCGCCCAGGCGCAGGAGATAGGAACTTGTCTCCGCCCAGTCGGTCAGGGTGAAGTCGCCGCCGACGGGCCGGCCGAGGTGGTCTTCGGGTGATGTGACATCGGGGCCCGACTGGACGTTGCCTCCCATGGCCGGCTGGAGCAGCGCCCAGCCCAGCACACACGCCGCCATCACTTCACGCATCACGTTGCTCCTTGCCAGTCTCTCTGCTTCGCTTGCACCGCTTGTCCGCGGCGCCGATGTGCACTCTAGCCGGCCGGTCCGGCGCTCGCGCGCCGCCGGCCGGGATGGGCGACGGCGGACCTGAGGGCAAATCCCTCATGCCCCGGCGGCGCCGGCGGGCCCACAATCGAAAAGACACGGAATGAGATCGGAAGGAAGTGAACCATGTCACTCACCGTTCACGCCATCGAGATGACCACCCGCGCCGACGGCCGGATCATCGTGTTCCGCCTCACCGGCAAACTCACGCGCGATGACTACGAAATGTTCGTACCCGCGCTGGAAAGCGCCATCGAAGAGCACGGCCGCATCCGCATGCTCGTGGACCTGGTTGACTTCCACGGCTGGACGGCCGGGGCTCTGTGGGAAGACATCAAGTTCGACGCGAAGCACTTCAACGACATCGAGCGCGTGGCGCTCGTGGGCGAGAGCAGATGGGAGAAGGGCATGGCCATGTTCTGCAAGCCCTTCACCGCCGCGAAGGTCCGCTACTTCAACACAGGCCGGCGCGATGAGGCGGTCCGGTGGATCGAAGAGCCGGACTGAATCGGTCGTTTTCAGATTGCATGCGGAACATTCTGCCGCGCAAGCCGAATAATGCCGGCAGATGCGATGGCGCGCGCCACTTCGTTGCCTGCGCCCCGGCCGCAAGACTCGACGCGTGCTGGGCGTGTTGCTCATCGCCGCGCTGGCGACGTACATCTATGTCTACGTGCAGGTCGAGCGATCTCAATCGCCGACTGACCGGTACATCACGCTCGAAGACGGTCGCCGGCTCGCGTACCTGGCGATCAACGCCCAGCCTTCGCCGCGCCGACGCGTCGTACTCATTCACGGCGCGCCGACGCACGCGGGCAGCTGGCTCACGTTCATCCGCCGCTGCGCGTGGACGTTTCCGGATGTCGAGTTCATCATCGTCGATCGCCTCGGCTACGGCAACTCGGACCGCGCCAGTGAGCCAGGTCTCGAGTCGCAGGCGCGCAGCCTCGAGCCGTTTCTTTTGCCGGGCGTCATCCTCGTCGGCCATTCGTACGGCGGCCCGGTCGCGCTGCGGGCCGCGGCGGATTTCCCGGATCGCGTCGGCGGCGTCGTCCTGGCGGCGGGGGCGTGCGACGCCAACATGAACGACGCCCAGACGCTGCGCTGGCTGCTCGACCAGGTGCCCGTGGTCATGCCTCAAACCTGGGCAACGAGCAACCGCGAACTGCTCGCGCTGACGGATGAGAACCGGGCCATGCAGCCGCTGCTCGAGCGCGTGCGCTGCCCTGTGGCGATGGTGCATGGCACGTGGGATCCGGTGTGCCCCTGCGACAGCACGCTCTCCTACCTGCGCGAGCAACTGGTGAATGCATCAGGCATCGACGTTGTCGCGATTCCCCGGGCCGGGCACAACGTGCATCTCAACTATCCGGCAGAAATCGCTGCCGAACTGCACGCCATGATGGCGGCCGAGAGCCGCGACGTGTCCCACTGAGGCGCCGGAAGAAAATCCGCCGATTTCGACGCGCCGACGCCAATTGTCCGCGAAGCGATGCTCGATCACGGATTTTCATGCCGCGCGCCTGGTCGGCTTACGAGTGTACCTGGTGAAAGCCGGTCGCGCGAATGTCGCGGCGGCCGCACATCAGGCTCTCTCAAAAAGGAGGCACACCATGTGCCAGAACATCTCTCTCACTACGCGCGCTCTTTGCGCTGCTCTTGCAGTGGCAACGCTCAGTCCGCTGGCGCTGGCCAAGGACGCGACCATGACCTTCACAACGCCCAGCAACCGCCGCCCCTCGACGGTCAAGATCGGCCTGGATCCGTACCGCGACGCCCAGGTCATCATCCCCGCGGGCTCGACCGTGGAGCAGAAGCGCAACCTGATTCGCGACGCGATCAAGGCGGCCAATCCGAATCTCACGGTCGAGGACGTTGGCACAACCGGCCTGAAGATCAAGGACGTTCATGACGACACCAACGTGACGTTCGATCCCGGCGAAACCGGCGAAGCGAGTGACAAGATCTCCTGCGCTGCGCCGACCCACGGCGCCATCGAGTTCACCGGATTCTTCGATCCGATGGACTGGAACAGCCAGCCGGCCGTGTTTACCGCAGGCATCATCACGGACGTGGGTGAACTGACAGCCGAGGTCTCGGCGAGCGAACTCAACTTCCAGACCGAAGGCCCGATCATCTGCCAGGCCCTGTTCCAGCGCCTCGCGCCGCAGGCGCCCCAGTATGGCGCCGATCTGCTCTTCGTGGGCGATCGCCTCGAAGTCTATTTCGACCCCGCGTATTCCATCACCGTCGGGGGCGTGGTCTTCGGCAGCACCTCGCAGAGCGCCGGCAACTCCGGCTCGCTCAGCACCGGCCAGGCCACCGGCTATCACGCCCAGGTGACGGGCGCCTGCCCCGGCACCGTCGATCTCCATTGGAGCGGCGCCAACCCCGGCCAGCAGCAGGGCGTCGTCTTCGCGCTCAACACCGGCTCGCTGGTCGTGCCCAACGGTCCGTGCCAGGGAACGCAACTGGGCCTTGGCACGAACGGCATTCAGCTCTACGCGACCATCGGCACGGGCAGCGGATCGGGGACGATCAGCGCCTCCGTGAACCAGTCGGCGTGCGGCGGCTACGTGCAGTTGATCGCGCTGCCGTCCTGCGCGACCAGCAACGTGGCCCGAGTGCCGTGATCACTGGCACGAAGGCGCGTCTCTGACAGACGCAAAGGAGCGCGGCACCCGCCGCGCTCCTTTCGTTCCATCATGACGCGGATGGTCAGCGGCCCATTTGCAGACCATCATCACTCCTCGATCCGCGCCGCTCGAAATGGAGTCTTGACCGAGTCGCGCCCGCCCGGACCGCGCCTGACGACCGCCTGCGTGGTCAGGGTCACCAGCGGCGCCTGGGCCGGCACGATCTTGCTCAAGACGGCAATCCCCGATTCGTTGGCGGTGGCGGCGCCGAGGACGATCACCGGTTCAAGCAGATCGAGCGTCGCCCCTCCGAGAAGCGACTGGCCGACGCTGTTTCCGGCACCCGTGATCGAGGCGAGGAACACCACCTGCTCGCGCGGGTTGGCGCGACGGACGCCAAAGCTCGCCTGCTCTCCGCGGACGAGCGGCGTCTGATGCAACTCCAAACGGGTTTGTGACGCATTTGGATAGACAACCGCTCCGTATCGGCCCGGCGTGGCGATGTCCCATCGCCCGTCTCCGTGAATCTCCTCCACCAGTACATCGCCCGCCCAGCCGCCGTGCAGCGTCCGCACACTGGTGAGGAATCCTGAGCCGGTGTTCTGCAGCACGTAGAGGTAGAGGCTGCTGTTCACGGCGATATCGAGGCGACCGTCGGTGTCGAAGTCGGCCGTGGCGACGGATACGACATATTCCTCCGGGATTTCCATATTGGGCCCGAACCGCACGCTCTGCTCTTCGGTGTAGAGCACGCGCACGAGCGCCGGTCCCGGGGCGTAGTAGTTGACTCTTGAGCCGACGAGGATGGTGTCGAGATCGCCATCGCCATCCATGTCGCCCTGCGCGATGCGGTCGAGGTCGTTCTCCGGCCAGGAGACATTGATCTGCTGCGACGCGAAGTTGCGCCCGTTGCCGTTGTTGAGCAGCAGCACAACGGCGCTGCCGCAACCCCAGTAGTACAGGCAGCCGCTCAGGTAGGCGATGGTAAGGTCCACATCGCCGTCCCGATCGACATCGCCGGGCACGATCTGCAGCGCCGCAGGACCGAGGCCACCGCTGAAGTAGTAGATCATGCCGGACTCGCTTTGCGTGCGGCTGAAGTTCCAGATCGCGTTGACCTCAGGGTTGCGGCGAATGTGGATGATGTCGAGCCAGCCGTTGCCATCGAGATCCGCGAGTTCGAATGATCGCGCGAAGTAGTCGTAGCGGATGTGCTGGAATTCGCCGCTGCGGCCGTCGCCGCTGTTGTACCAGATCGAGAAACCGGTCCACCACGAATAGGTCTCGAGGAAGACGAGATCGACGGCGCCGTCGCCATCGATGTCGCCGGCGCGCATGGTTCCCTGCTCGCGCCCCAGCACGGGAACGATCGTGTCCAGGAGCAATTCGCCCCCGCCCTGATTGAGGTAGATGTAGATGGCATCCTCGTTGAGGACGGCCAGATCGTTCAGCGCATCGCCGTTGAGGTCGGCGACGACAGACGAGATGGCCGGCTGGGCGTCAACGTAATACACGGGCTGGCCGAACTGGATCTGCCCGTCGGCCGCGGTGCAGGCAATGGACCCGATTCCGAGGGCCGTCAGCGCCTGGGCGGAGGCGGCGCGACTTCTGTGTTGTTCTGGTTGACGCACGATGATTCTCCTGACCTCACACGACACTGCTATTGCACCAGCACGGCGTTGCCGGCGACACACATCGAGAGATCCACCAACTGAATGAAGCCGCCGCACGCTGCAGGACCTGCATTCGTATTGAGCACGCGCGCGCCATGGGGATCGGAGCGGCCGGTCCAGACGATCTGCAACCGATTGGGGTCAAGGTTCAGTTGCAGGCCGGCGCAGGGCATTCCGCCGGGAATCGTCTGCAGGCCCGGCGATGGCGAGTAGAGAATCGCCGCGTCGCCACCGGGGCTGGCGTTCGACCACTGCACGCTTGCCGCGCCGCCTCCCGGGCACGAGGCATCCACGGACAACGCAATGCCCGGCACCGTCAACTGGGCGGCGCGGCTGATGATCTGTCCGCACTCGCCCTCGATCACCACGTCGTACGCCGCCGCATCGAGCGGCCAGACGCGGCGGATGATGAGTGTGTCCGTTGCGGCGCCGCGGATGTTGCCGCCGTCGGTGAGATCGACGCCATCGCGACGCCAGCGGTAGGCGCGCGGCGTCTGTCCCGTGGTCGCGACGGAGAATACTGCCTCGCGTCCGATGGCGATGTCATGGTCCTGCGGATGCTCGCGCACCCACAACAGTGGCTGCATCTCCCAGGTATCGCTGTAATCGGTTCTGCCGGGATTGAGGCCCCCGCCGAAGAGCACGATGCGCTGGCGTGCGGCGTCGTACGCGGCGGCGCTTTCGTGCCGAACGAATGGCCCTTCGCCGGTCCGCGCAACTCGGCGCCACGTCTGGCCGTTCCACTCCCACGTTTCGCCGGTCGAGACATCATTGGCAGAGCCGCCGAAGTAGACGGCCACGCCGCGCGTTGAGTCGAAGGCGGTGGCTCCGCGCAGCGGCATTTCGGGTCCATCCGCCTCCAGCAGCGTCCACTCCGCTCCATCCCATGACCACGTATCACGAAAATTGTTCGTATCATCTGTGCCACTATGCAACATGCATGCCGCTCGCACAGTGTCGTATACCATCCGGCCGGAATAACGGCCGGGCGGACCGACTTCATTGGCCACGAGCTTCCACGCCGTCCCGTCCCACTCCCAAGTATCGCGATAGAGATTTGAACTGCGGCTTCCGCCGAAGAGCACCGTCACACCACGCCGCTCGTCGAAGGTCATGCATGCATTGATGCGCGGCGACGGGCCCTGCTCGGCGACGAGAGACCACTGGACGCCGTCCCATTCCCACGTGTCACCAAGCGTGCTGCTCCCGGAGCCGCCGAAGATGACCAGCCGATCGCGCCACGAGTCGTAGGCGATTCCGGCCCAGGATCGCGCGGGTGGTCCGCCGTCGGCGAGCATCGTCCACTCGGACCCATCCCACTGCCAGAGATCATCGTGTCGGGTGTTCAGCCAGTTGCCGCCACCGAACATCAGCGTGACGTGCCTCAGTCTGTCGTACGCCATGGCGTGCGACCGCCGCGCCTCGGGCCCGGTCTGGGCGACCTGGCTCCACCCCGCACACTGGCGCGCCAGCGCTGCCTCGCCGGCGCACAGGAGGATCGCGCACAACGCCATCATCAACGCGAGAGATGCCGGCGGGGGCGCGTGTGATTCTCTCATATCGCTTCTCCGTCATCGAATGACGGCTGTGTTGCTCGTCGCGCAGTAGTCCACATCGACGATCTGTATCGACCCGCCGCACGCCTGCGGGCTCGCTGACACATCAAGAGTCCGGCTGCCGTCGGCATTCGACACGCCGCGCCAGACGATCCGGGCTGACTGGTTCAGCCCGAGCGGCAGCCCGGCGCACGGCATTCCGGGCGGAATGAGCCGGAATCCCTGCGCATCGGCAAACAGCAGCGCCACGTCCCCGGCTGAACTCGCATCGAACCAGTGCACGCGGAGCGGACCGCCCTGCGGACACGTCGCATCTGCAGTTAGTCGCGTGTCGCGCACGACGAGTTGAGCCGCGCCGCTGGCAAGGTCTCCACAGTCGGCGGAGATGACGACGTCATAGCGGCCCGCGTCAAGCGGCCAGACGTGTCGAATCGTGAGGGTGTCGGTTGTCGCGCCGCGGATGTTGCCGCCGTCGATCAGGTCGCGACCATCACGGCGCCAGCGGTAACCGCGCGGCGTCTGTCCGCGGGTCTCGACCGAAAACACCGCTGGCTGGCCGAGGCGCAGGATCTGGCTCTCCGGGTTTCGGATGAGGCGCAGCGGTCCCTTCATGAGCCACGTGTCGCCATGGAGGATCTGGCCGGGCCTGGTCGAACCGCCGAAGTGCACGACGCACTCGCGCGCCTGGTCGTAGACGAGGGAGGAGAATTCGCGCTGGAGTGGCCCTTGTCCCGTTTCAGAGATGAGTTGCCATTCATAACCGTTCCACGCCCACGCATCACCGACAGACAGATTGTTCACGTATCCGCCGAAATAGATGGGCGCCTGCCGGATGTCGTCGTACGTCAGCGCGCCGCTGATTCCCATTCCCGGCGCGGAGTCCGACAGCAGGCGCCACTGCGAGCCGTCCCACGACCACGTTTCATCCATCCAGCCCCAATCCTCGTCAAACCCGCCAAACAGCAGGCACTGCTGTCGCGCGCGGTCGTACGTGAGGCAAGCCTGCGAGCGGGCGGGTGGACCCTCGACGACAACCTGAATCCACGACTCGCCGTCCCAGAGCCACGTGTCTCCACTGGGCCCGGAGCCGCCGTAAAGGACGGTGACACCGCGAGCTTCGTCAAAGGTCATCGCGACGGAATAGCGGCGCCCGGGCCCGACCGTGAACTCATCGGCAACCTGCTCCCAGCTCTGGCCATCCCATTCCCACGTGTCGCCGAAGCGCGCACTGCTGAGTCCGGCGCCGCCGAACGGGACAACGCGCGCGCGCCGATCGTCGTAGGCCATTCCGAAACTGCTGCGCGGCGCGGGGCCGCCGGAGGCGACCTGCGTCCACCCGCGGGCGTCCCAGACCCAGGTGTCGTCATACCTGGCATAGTTCATGTCGGCGCCGCCGAAGAGTACGGTCCGCTGCACCAGTGTGTCATAGACCATGCCGAAGGTGCGCCTCGGCACGGGTCCGCTTTCGGCCGCGAGCGTCCACTCGACGCAGTGCTGCGCCTGGATGAGCGCGGGACAGCAGACGAGCATCAGCACGCCGAGCAGGAACGTGTACGGGCGCTGCGCTGGATTCATGCCGCTTCTCCCTCTCGGTTCGGGGCCTCACTCCACGCGCGCGACATTGCTCGTGGCACAGAAGTCGAGATCGAGCAGTTGCAGTCGACCGCCGCATGCACCCAAACCCACCGAGCCGTTGAGCGTTCCGCCACCCTGATTGTCTGACTGACCGCGGTAGATGATGCGCAGCCGCTGCGCGCCGAGTTGAAGCACGGTTCCCGCGCAGGGTTGGCCCGGCGGGATGGTCGTCATGCCGGCCCGCGTCGAAAACAGCAGCACCATGGGGCCGCCGGGTGAGCCGCCGGACCATTCGATGGTCAGCGGTCCTCCTTGCGGGCAGGACGATGCGACGCTCAGCCCCAGCTCGACGACCATCAGCGACGCATCGCGACTGAAAGTCTCGCCGCACGCCCCGCGCACCTGCACGCTGTAAAGCCCCTGGTGTTCGAACCGCGCCGGCTCGATCGTAAGTGCGTCCGTCTGCGCTCCGTGGATCGAGCCGCCATCGAACAGCGGCGTGTTGCCGAACCACCACTGATAAGTAAACGGCCCGCCGCCGGCCGGTGTCACGCGAAACTCCGCGCGCCCCTCACCCGCGACCACGACGTCCTGGGGTGACTGCTGCACCCACAGGCGCGGCGATTCGGACCACGTGTCGCTCCAAGTGTCCTGGCTCCTCCGGCCGCCGTACACGATTAACCTTTGGTTCAACGCGTCGTAGGCGCCGCTGTGGTACGCCCGAGCGCGCGGCCCCTGGGTACCGATGGGAATCCATCGCGAACCTGACCAGCTCCACAGATCAAAGAGGTAGCGCTGCGGATTCCACCCGCCGTGCATGATGATCTGCTGACGCTTCTCGTCGTAGACCATCACCGCGCCCTGGCGCGTGGGAGGCGGCTCGGCGTTGATCTGCTCCCATATCTGCCCGTCCCACTCCCAGGTGTCGGCAAAATCGCGGCCGCCGAAGAGCACCGTGCGCCGGAGCAAGGGGTCGTACGCCATAGCGTGCTGCGCGCGCGGCGGCGGCCCACCCAGTGTCACCCGCGTCCACTGCTGCCCGTCGAACTCCCAGGTGTCTTCGTAATCCGTACTCAGCGTGCCGCCTCCGAAGAGCACAGTCACTCCTCGCTCCGCGTCGAACGCCATCGCATGCCGATATCGGGCTGACGGCCCGATGACGTTGACTTCGCGCCAAGCGACGCCGTCCCACTCCCACGTATCGCTCTCATACGTGAAGCTCGAACTGCGACCACCGAACATCACCATCACTCCGCGCACAGAGTCGTACACCATTGCATGTTCGGTACGCGCCTGCGGGCCGCCGGTGGCGACCTGGTTCCACCGCTCGCCGTCCCATTCCCAAGTATCGCCAAGGGCGAAGCTGTCCGATGTCTTTCCGCCGTGCAGCACGACCACGCCGCGCTGGGTGTCAAACGCCATCACGGCCGTCCATCGCTGGCCCGGACCCTCGCGGCTCAGTTCGGTCCACTGGCCACACTCCTGCGCCCGGCCGCGCGGCGAAATGGCGGCCGTCAGTATCAATATTGCAATCGATATGGATCGTCTTCGCCCGAGCGTCCGTGGCATGTCACGCTCCGTTTCTCAGGCTGCCGCGCGTGGTGCATTGATCGGCGGTGCGGCATCTGCATCATCATACCACAGGGCCGCAGAAAACCGGCGGGTGCCAACTACCTCGTCTGAAAATAAGGGCTGATTTCCTGCCCCACCGCTTTCTACCGCTCGCTTTCCGCGTTTCGCACCGGAGCGTGCAGACCGAGGATGGCGTTGACGATCGCTTCGGCTTCGTATTCGGCGGTGAAATGGCCGCCGCCGGGTCTCAGATCGACGCGCTGCACGAATTGCCCCGGCCAGAGCCCGACCCACCGGTCCAGCGCCGGATAGATGCGCTGGCCCTGCCCGTCGACGCACCAGTCGATGCCGTCGATGCGCCGGCACTCCAGCGGCGGCGGGCACGGCGGACTTGCATTGCCATCGCAACGCAGCGCGCCGAACCACTTGTCATCCGCGCACATCACAAACGCAACCGGGCGATCATTGAACTGCTCCACCGCGAGTTCGACTTCCTCCATGAAGGCCGGGTCGAGGCCGATGTAGTGGTACAGCCGGTTGGTCGGCTGGATGGCATCCTTGCTCAGCGGCAGGCCCGTGCTCAGGTTGAGAAACGGGCCCCAGTACGCATTGCGCACTGCGAGATACGGCTGAGAGCCCGGCGGGCCGTAGAGACCGGCCACACTCTGTCCAACGCTCTTTGGCAGACTGCCGGTGCGGAGCAACTCCTGGGTGTTGCTCACGTTGTAGTTCACCCAGTCGAAGAGGAAGTGAAAGAGCGGGCGATCGGATTCGTGCAGCGTCCAGCCCCAGGTGTTGAGCACGACGAGCGAGTCGATGCGCTCGGGCGAGGCGCCTGCGGCGTGCAGCCCGATCGGCCCGCCCCAGTCGTGAATGACGAGGGTGACATCGCGCAGATCGAGCGCCTCGATGAACTGGGCGAGATTCTCCGCCTGCGAGCGCGGCGAGTATGGAAATGAACTTGGGTCGGGTTTGCTCGACATGCCGAATCCGAGCAGATCGGGCGCGATGGCGCGATAGCCCCGCGCGCGCAGGCCGGCGATCACATCGCGATAGAGAAACGCCCACGACGGGTTGCCGTGCACGAGCAGGACTGTGCCGCGCGGCTCGGGGGTTGCCTGTTCATCGATGTAGTGAATGACGCCGCCGGCGGTCTTGATGCAGTGGTGCTCGAAAGGATAAAGAGCCGGGTCAACGGCAAAGGGCGGCTCCCAGTTGGGCCCGCAGTCCTGACCGAGCGCAGGCGAAGCGGCGCCAAGGCAGATCATCAGCCCGGCGGCACATGCGAATCTGGTTCGACCCATGACACACTCTCCCGCCCCGGTCGAGTGTAGACGCGTGGTTGGAGGCACTGCTACTCGACGGTCGGAATAGACGTGCTTGAAGCGGTTCCGACCGACGCTCCGCACTCCGGACACTGGCTCGATGTGCTGCCGCGCAGGTCGTAGCCGCACTTCTGGCAAGCACCGGTCGCGTATGGAGCCAGCAACCGATCGATGAGCCAGCAGGCGATGAGAATGACGAGCGCCGCGCCCAGGGCTGCGCCGATTACCTTGTATGCATACGGCCAGTAGATCGAAAGCTCGTATTGTCTGCCGAGT
Source organism: Planctomycetota bacterium (assembly GCA_963205185.1). GTDB lineage: Bacteria > Planctomycetota > Phycisphaerae > Phycisphaerales > UBA5793 > UBA5793. Next base: position 57,257 of record CAUJHZ010000047.1, read on the forward strand.
CTTGCCGGGTGATTGACCGATTGCCGCCAGAACGGAACGCCGAGCGAACCCGGGGGCCACAGTGCGAGCCGGTTACCGAGCCAGGAAGCGGGCGGCGCCTCTGATGCGACATCGGGTCCTCCCAGGCCGAACCACGCCACCTCCGCATCATCGATGATGACGTTCTCACTAAGCGTCTCGACGACTTTCACTCGGTTAGCATCGCGCGCCGCTTCCAGGTGCCACGGCCAGGCAGCGCGCGGAATGCTGGCCGGTGGATACCCCGGATCATCAACCGGCGCTGCCGCGATGCTCACATCGCGCACGAGGTGCCAGGGCGCCTGCGACACTTCTTCGCGCAGCTCAGCGACATAAAGCGTCCCGTCGATGATCGCCGTGAAACGGGTAATTGACCAGTGCGAATTCGGCTTTGCTTCGACGAACGGCTGCGCGAGCAGCCAGCCGGCCACGCACACGATGCTCAGCAGCAGAACATTCCTGCCGATGCGAATCCACTTCCGCGCTCGCGACATCGTCGGTTTCCTTTCGGTCAACCTCTCCGTCTCGGCAAAGCGCTGCACGCCGCCCGCTGCAGCAGACGCGCGGGCTTGGGAACTATTCGGAAAAAGAAAGCGGAGAGGGCGGGATTCGAACCCGCGGTACGGTTTCCCGCACACACGATTTCCAATCGTGCACCTTCAGCCGCTCGGTCACCTCTCCACGGCTGGACGAACGCGATGGAAACCCCATCGCACCCGCCTCAAAAAAGGTCTGGCCCGAATCGTAGGCCCCCACCCCCTTCCCCGCCGCGCACCGCTTCGCGCCGCCAGAGCCCCTCCTGACCTCCGCGCTCTCCGCGACCTTGGCGGTGAATAATCCGCTTCATGCCCGAGCCTGCCGATCAACGCGAACCACTCTGCGGCCTCATCGTCATCGACAAGCCCTACCGCCTGTCGTCCACGTCGATCGTGCGCGTCGTCAAGCGCCGCGCGCGCGGCGTCAAGACCGGCCACGCCGGCACGCTCGACCCGCGGGCCTCGGGCATTCTCATCTGCTGCATCGGCCGGGCCACGCGCCTCGTCGAGCGCCTCATGGCCATGCCCAAGACCTACGAGTGCACGATCGATCTGAGCGCCGTGTCGAGCACGCACGATCTCGAAGGGATTATCACGCCGCTGGAGAATCTCACGCCGCCCGCGCGCGAGGCGATCGACCGCGTGCTCGCCGAGCGGTTCACGGGCACGATCCTGCAGACGCCGCCGATCCATTCGGCAATGCGCATCGGCGGAAAGCGGGCGTACCACCTCGCGCGGCGCGGCCGGGAGGTCAACCTCGAACCGCGCCCGATCCGCATCGACTCGATCGAAATGCTCTCCTACGAGTGGCCGCTGCTTTCGATCCGCACGACCTGCGGCCGAGGCACGTACATCCGCTCGCTCGCGTTCGACATCGGTGCAGCGCTGGGCGTGGGCGGCTACCTGACCGCGCTGCGCCGCACCGCCATCGGCCCATTCGACGAGTCGCGTGCGTATAAGCTGGACGACGTGCCGGACCCGATCGAGCAGGGGCACCTGATTGCGGTGGATGAGGTTCGACTCAACTGATCGGCGAGCCCGGGGGCACCGGCTTATCGACGCCCAGGAGAATCACCTTGCGGGCTTCTTCGCCGTCGGTGAGGTCGCTGGCGGCGCAGAGCATGCCGTTGCTGACTTCGCCGCGGATCTTGCGCGGCTCGAGGTTGGCGACGATGACGATCTGTTTGCCCACAAGTTGCTGCGGCTCGTAGTGGCCGCGGATGCCGGCGCAGATCTGCCGGCCGGCTTCGCTGCCGTCGTCGAGCTGGAGCACGAGGAGTTTGTCTGCGTTGGGATGGTGCGCTGCGGCCTTGACGGTCGCGACGCGGAGATCGATCTTCGCGAAATCATCGTACTTGATCGGGTCTTTGAACTGCATGTCAGCCTCGTGTTGGCGATGGTGTCGTTGGTTGAAATCCAGTTTAGCGCTGCAGCCCGCGATGGCGCACGCGCCCTATGCCGTCAGGCCGCGGCGCGTGAGTTCGGCCGCGAGCGCCTCCATGAACGGGCGATCGGTCTGCGGATCGAACGGCCGCGCTGCCTCCCAGTCGTAGAACCAGATCGGCCGGGTGCGCAGTTCGGCGGGCTCATCGCGGTAGCGCGGAAACAGGTGCGCGTGCAGCGCCGGCTCGAGGTTGCCGAGAATCTCGTAGTTGATGCGCGCAGCACCCGTGGTGGCCAGCAGCGCTTCGCCCGCTTCGATCATGTCTGAAAGGAACGCTCCGCGCGCGGCGCCCTGCAGCGCGTTGAGATCGGACACGACCGGATCGGGCAGCAGCAGGCAGTAACCGGATACGACCTGGCGGTCGCCCATGACGAGCCAGCCGGAGCGGACGCGAGCGATGACGCGCGGGTTCGTGCCGGCGTTAGCCTGTGCGACGCGCTGGTGGATGAGCGTGGACATGCGCAAGCGTAGGACAACCGACGCCAACGAAGACGCCCAGGCGTCGGAGCCTGGGCGTGGAAGGAGATGAAAACGCGCGGGGAGTCGAGCGGTTCAGACTTCGAGCAGTTCGCCGATGCGCGCGACGAGTTTCTCGATGTTGAACGGCTTCTTGACAAAGTCGTCGGCGCCGGCCTTGAGCAATTCGTTGATCTCGTCGGGGTTGACCACGCCGGACACGATGATGATCTTGGTGTTGGCGAGTTCTTCGTTCTCGCGGATGCGCTTGCACACGACGTTGCCGTTGATATCCGGCAGCATGTAGTCGAGGATGATCAGGTGCGGCCGGAAGGATTCGGTGACCATGCCGGCTTCGTAGCCGGTCTGGGCCGTCTGCACTTCGAAGCGCTCATCGCGCGAGAGGACATCGACGAAGAGTTCGATGATCTGGTCGTCGTCATCGACGACGAGGATGCGCTTCTTGCCGCCCTCGATGAGATCCGGCGGAATGTCATTCTCGCGCATGAACTTGATCAGTTCAGCGCGGGGGATGCGGCGGAAGCGCGAGCCGGGCACGCGGAAGCCCTGCAGACGCCCGTTGTCGAAGCAGCGGATGATCGTCTGCTGGCTGACCTTGCAGATGGCGGCCGCTTCGCCGGTGGTGAACACCTGCTTCTTGGAGATGTCGCTCACGGTCATCGCCCCCACCCGGCCTTGTGACTGGATTCGCGGTCACGTGCGGCCGTCATTTTGCCCAGGCTCCCGATCAGGCCCAAAATGCCTACCTTTACCTTCCTGCACCAATCGGCGAAGGGCCGAGGTGTCTTAACCGGTTCATGTCGCGGAAATGGCGCAAAGCGTGCCGATTTTGCGGGCGACCGATGAACATCGCGCCCAAGTCGTTGTCTGGACTTGCGTTGCTTCCCCCGTGCGGCCGGAGGGTTTCTGTGCTACCCCAAACCCCCTTTCTGTATCGCGTCGCCGCGACCGGCGGTTCCGCAAAAGTGTGAGGAATTCGTAAGGTGGAGCCCGGTAACAAGCCCGGACGCAGCGGAATTCACGTCTGCCGGTCGCGCCAGAGGCGGACCGCCTCAGGTTCGCGCGGATAGATCGGCAGCAACTCGCCCGGCGGGGTCGGCCCGGCGAGCGACAGCCGCCGGCGGCCCGCGGCCCAGAGGTGCGATGCGTCGGGCCGGGTGCTCAGGAGCGTAAGACCGGCAGCCGCAGCGGCTTGCGCCAGATCGCCGACCCGATCCGGCGGCTGGTTCGAGGCGATGCACCCGACGCCAAGCGCCGACGCCGTCTGCATAATCTGTTCCAGTTCAAGCACGTGCCCCTCGGCGGCGCGGCCGCTCGTGCACGCGGCGGTCCAGTAGCAGCCGCGCTTGCCCGCGAGGCAGATGAGCAGAGGCTCACTCACTTTCGCCGCCTCGACGACCGCCTCCGCCTCCGGCACGGGGTAGAGGTCGCATCCTGTGGCGAAGGCGAGCATTTTGGCAGTGGCCACCGCAATGCGAAGGCCCGTGAAGCCGCCTGGCCCAACGGAAACGTAGAGCGTCTGCAAGTCCTTTGGGCTGGCACTGATGCGCCTGAAGCACCTGTCGATGGCGGGCATGAGATCGTCGTCATGCCGGGCCCCGCTTCTGACGGGCTCGAGGTGCAGCAGCGAATCGCCGCGCGCCACGGCGACGGAGGCGTCCGATCCGCTGGCCTCGATGGCCAGGGAGATTGTGGCGGCAGGCTCGGGCATGGCCAAGTCTAACCGAAGGGGCCTGCGAGGCGACGGGGGCGGGGAACCGCCTCTCTGGACGAGAATTTCGCGGCGGCGCAGCGGCCGGCGCGGACTCGTTGCCCTCACAGGCCGATATTCATAGAATCATGTTTCGCTCCTGACGCCCCGGCATAACCTCTGAAGAGAACCCGGACCGGGGGCGACAGTTCGCGTGAGGACCGGCCTGGCATGACCATGACTGACCCGCAGGCAGTGAGTCAACCCGTGGAGCGCGTAAGCGCCAAGACGCGCCTGAAGTGGCTGCGCGACATGATGCTCATCCGCGAGTTCGAACTCCGGACGATGCAGGCGTACCAGGAGGCGAAGATCGGCGGCTTCTGCCACGTCTACATCGGGCAGGAGGCGTGCGCCGTCGGCTGCATCGCTGCGACCAACCCCGATGATCCCGTCATCACCGCCTACCGCGACCACGGCCACGCCCTGGCGCGCGGCATGGAATCCCGCTACGCCATGGCCGAGATGTTCGGCAAGATCGGCGGCTGCGCCAAGGGCAAGGGCGGCTCGATGCACCTCTTCGACAAGCGCACCCACTTCTACGGCGGGCACGCGATCGTCGGCGGGCAGACTCCCCTCGGCGCAGGTCTCGCCTTTGCGACGCGCTATGAAAACGAGGTGCTCGGCGAAGGCAAGAAACGGGTGACGCTGTGCTTCCTCGGCGACGGCGCGCTCAACCAGGGCGCGCTGCACGAGGCCATGAACCTCTGCACCATTCTCGAACTGCCCTGCATCTACGTTGTCGAAAACAACCGCTACTCGATGGGCACCTCGATCGAGCGGGGCACGTCGATGGCCGACGACCTGTCCACCAAGGCGGCGGCGTACGGCATGCCCTACTTCCAGGCCGACGGCATGGATGTGTGCGCGGTGTACAACGTCATGAAGCGCGTCGTCGATCGCATGCGCAGCGAGCAGCGGCCGGCGTTCGTCGAGATCAACACGTACCGGTACAAGGGTCACTCGATGTCGGACCCGCAGAAGTACCGCACCAAGGACGAGGTGTCCGAGTACGAAGCGAGCGATCCCATCCGCCGGCTGGCCGATGCGCTCATCGCGGCCGGCGCTCTGAACGAGGACGGCTTCAAGGAACTGAACCAGAGCGTTCGCGACGAAGTGCGCGATGCCATCAAGTGGGCGGAGCAGTCGCCTGAGCCCGATCCTGCTGCAGATCTGTACAGCGACGTCGTCACCGAGCCGTTCGGCGAATACGGGCCGACCAGCCTTCCCGAAATGTGCGATCACGAGCCCGGCGATGTGCCGGAGTCGCCCTAGAGGTCGCGCCAGCGCTCGGCGGCGGGATCACAGTCATTGCTCAGAGAGATTCACATGGGTGCTGCGGTAGCCACACGTCAGATTCAGTTTCGCGAAGCGCTTCGCGAAGCCATGACCGAAGAGATGCGGCGCGACAAGCGCGTGTTTCTGATGGGAGAAGAAGTCGCGCAGTACCAGGGGGCGTACAAGGTCAGCCAGGGCATGCTCGATGAATTCGGCGAGAAGCGCGTCATTGATGTGCCCATCTCCGAGAACGGGTTTGCCGGGCTGGGCATCGGCGCCGCCATGATGGGGCTGCGGCCGATCATCGAATTCATGTCGTGGTCATTCTCGCTCGTGGCGGCGGACCAGATTCTCAACAACGCGCCCAAGATGCTTTACATGTCCGGCGGGCAGTTCGGCTGTCCCATCGTGTTCCGCGGCAACGACGGCGCCGGCGGGCAACTCGGTTCGACGCACTCGTGGGCGGTCGAGGGCCTGTTCGCCAACGTGCCCGGTCTGCGCATTGTCATTCCCTCCACGCCTTACGACGCCAAGGGCCTGCTCAAGACGGCGATCCGCTGCAACGATCCCGTGTTCTTCCTCGAGTCCGAGCGCATGCTCGGCAACAAGGGTCCCGTGCCCGAGGAGGAATACCTCATCCCCTTCGGCCAGGCGGACATCAAGCGCGCCGGCGGCGACTGCACGCTGGTGAGTTTCGGCCGGCCGGTGCACTTCTGCCTCGAGGCTGCGGAGAAGCTGGCGGAGGAGGGCATCGAATGCGAAGTGATCGACGGCCGCACAATCCGGCCGCTCGACATGGACACGATCATCGAGAGTATCCGCAAGACGAACTATTGCGTGGTGGTGGATCAGTCGTGGCCATTCGGCTCGGTGGCGAGCGAGGTGGCGACGCAGATCTACGAGCGCGCGATGGATCATCTCGACAACCGCGTGTACCGCGTGTGCAGCGACGACGTGCCGGCACCCTACAGCAAGACGCTCGAGCAGGCGATGCTGCCCAACCCCGGCAAGATCATCAAGGCGGTAAAGCAGGCGATGTATCTCGAGTGACATGGAAGTCTGGCTGATGGCCGTCGGTAGCAGCCGACGGTTCTCGTAACGACACTTTTCAGCGGGTGAAGCGATGGCGATTGAAATCAAAATGCCTCGTCTGTCGGACACGATGGAGCAAGGCACGCTCGTCAAGTGGCACGTGAAGGAAGGCCAGCAGGTCGAGTCGGGCCAGGTGCTCGCGGACATTGAGACGGACAAGGCGACGATGGAGATGCCGACCTACGACGCGGGCAAGGTCGCCAGGATTGTCTGCGAGACGGGTTCCAACGTCGCGGTGGGCGAGACGGTCATGATCCTCGCAGAAGAGGGCGAGTCGATCGAAGAAGCGATAAAGTCGGTCGGCGCGGAAGCGGGCAACGGGGAGGCGGAGTCCGCGGCGCCGCCGAAGCGGAAGAGCGCGCCGGCGGCGGGAACGTCGGCCTCGAAGACGGGAAGCGCCGCGCCGGCAGCCGCAGCGCCGTCGCCCGGCGCTACGACGAGCAACGGCGCCGGCAGCGCCAACGGCGCGGCAGGCCGCATGCTCGTCAGTCCCCTGGCGCGGCGCATCGCCGAGGAAAACGGGCTGGATCTCAGGGCCATCAAGGGCAGCGGCCCGCAGGGTCGCATCATCAAGCGCGATGTCCTTGCGGCACTGGGACAGACAGAAGAGACGGAAGAATCGGAAACGGCGGCAGCGCCGGGCGCAGGGCCAGCGCCGATCTCGGCGCCCGCCGCACCGCTTGGCGGCAAGGTGGCGCTGAGCAACATGCGCCAGACGATCGCCCGGCGGCTCGTCGAGTCGAAGAACACCATTCCACACTACCAGGTCAGCGTCAGCATCAACGCCGACCCGCTGCTCGATCTGCGCGCCACACTCAACGAGCAGCTCGCCTCGCAGAACGTCAAACTGTCGGTCAACGATTTCCTCGTGCGGGCGTGCGCCCTGGCGATTCACCAGCACCCGCACTTCAACGCGGCGTGGAAGGGCGACAGCCTGCAGATCAGTGAGCACGTGAACATCGGCGTGGCGGTGGCGCTGCCCGAAGAGCGCGGCGGCGGGCTGGTCGTCGCCACCCTGCGCGATGCCGATCGCAAGGGGCTGCGGCAGATTTCGTCTGAGACCAAGGCGCTGGCCGACAAGGCGCGCGGCAAGGGGTTGAGCCTCGAGGAAATGTCAGACTCGACGTTCACCATCTCCAATCTCGGCATGTACGAGGTGGACTTCTTTACGGCGATCATCAATCCACCCAACGCGGCCATCCTCGCCGTCGGCGCCGCGATAAAGAAGCCGGTCGTCCGCAACGATGAATTGGCCATCGGCCACGAGATGAGTTGCACGCTCTCGTGTGATCACCGCATCATCGACGGCGCCAGCGGAGCGCGGTACCTCCAGACGCTCAAGCAGCTGCTCGAGAATCCGGCGACCCTGCTGGTGTAGGGCCACACTGGTTCGTCTTTTGTTGGGCTTGCAAAGCAGGGGTCTTTTCGGTTAACATGCGCCCCATGAGCGGCCCGCAGTGGGCTGCTCCGTGGCACGTATAGAAAGAGAGAGATGCAATGCGCAAGGCAAATGTGATCGTGTCCGTAGCGGCGCTGGTGGCAGCCGCCTGGTGCAGCGCGGGAGCGCTGGGGGACGGGCAGATTCCCGATCGGGCCACGCTGGACGCCATTCTGGGCGGCGGCCAGACGCTCGAAGACTTTGAGAGTTTCGTCATCAGCGACGGCGGCGCCACGGTGCTGGATATCGCGGTGCTCGATGACCAGTCCATCGCCAACGGCCAAGGGCCGGGGCTCGTCGAAGACGGCGCCACCTACTCCTCCACAACCCTGCAGTGGAACGGCAACGCCTATTACAGCCTGCAGAGCAGGACCTTTCTCGCCAACGCGGAGACCCTGACGATCACCTACGACCCCGTCGTTACGGCGATGGGCTGCGATGCCCGTGCGTTCGCCGGCTACGGCTACAACGGCTCGATGCGCGTGTACGACCTCAACAATGCGCTCGTGGGCACGATCAACTTCTCGCTCAGCAGCGGCGGCGCCGAGAATGTGTTCCTCGGCTGGGAATGGAACGCCGGCATCTCGCGCGTCGAGATCGATGACTCGACCTGGTCCTGGAGCCCAGTGATCGATAACCACGGCTACGGCGAGGGCGGCACGACCTACCGCTGCAGCGTCAGCGGACAGTGTCCCGGCACGCTCACCGTTTCCTGGCAGAACGCAAACCCCGGCCGCCAGCAGGGCATCGTCTTCGCGTCCAGCACCGGCAGTTTCGTCATCCCCGGCGGCGTGTGCCAGGGAACGCAACTGGGACTGGGCTCGCAGAACATCCGGCTCGTCAACACCATCGGCACCGGCAACGGCTCGGGATCCGTCAACGGGAGAGCGGGCACCGCTGCCTGCGGCGGCTATCTCCAACTCGTCGAAGTGCCCGGCTGCGCGACAAGCAACGTCGCAGGACCGATCTGATCGACACTGTCTGATTCACTTCGATCGAATCCTCACCCGTCGCGGGTGAGGATTCTCATTTTCTTTGGATGCCCGACGCGTGCACTGGTTACTCGATCGTGCGCTCGACGACGTTCGACCGCTTCTCTGATTGGACGCTCTGGATCAGGATATCGATCGGCGGCGCATTGCTGGGAATGCGTCGCAGCAGCGTGGCCACGCCCTGCTGGTCGGCCGTGGCTGAGCCGATCAGCGTCGGCTGATTGAGATTCAGCGTGACGTTGAGTTGCGGCACGAACGTCGAGCCGTAGCCGTTGAAGGTGTAGACGAAATACGTCCGGGCGCCAGGCGCGCCGCGGTGAGACTCGAGCGCGGCCTGTCCGCCGCGCACGAGACCGGTTGCCTCAAGCAGCATCCGCGTCTCGAGACCGGCCTGGGCGAGGTGCATCGCGCCGGCGAAGATCTCCTCGGCGGTGGGCAGGATCTGACTGGCCGGCAGGAGGAAGCCGTACTGCCCGGTGTCGCGCAGTTCGAAGGTAAAGCCCCACGCGGCGCGCTCCTGGTAGGTGTAGTCCTGCATCACTCCGCTCGACGGGTAGAGGCGCGAGTACCACGGCCCGGGCGAATACGTGACGTTGTGCACGGCGCGAATGGCATTGGCGATTTCCTGGGCCAGCGGCGTATAGACGCCGCCGTCGATGCTCGGGCTGGGCGTCCACGCCCAGGGGTAGAGGACGTACTGCGAGTAACTGTGGATGTCCACGTGGCGCACAATCCACGGCCGGTCGAGCAGAAAATCGCGCAGCGCAATCGTCTCGGGTTCGCTGAACGGCCCGGTGCCGCAGTAGAGATCGCTGCCGGGATTGTGTGAGGAACCGACGCCTCCCCATTTGTACGACCAGTTGCGATTGAGATCGATGCCGAACGTGCCGTTGCCGTTGTTGCGGCGGTTCTTGCGCCAGAGCCGGTTGCTCGTCCAGGTGTACACGTAGCCATCGACGTTGACAATCGGGATGATGTAGAACACGCGCGAATCGACGAGCGCGGTCAGCGCAGGATCGACGCCGTATTGACGGATCAGTTGATCGGCGATGTAGGTCGTGGTCATACCGGCCACCCACTCGCGCGCATGCTGGACGCCGTTGAAGAGCACGCCGGGCACGCCGGGGCCGGGAGCGGCGCCGGTGATCTGGATGCCTTTGATCGTTCGGCCTTCGACGCTTGTGCCGACGGTGAAGACGGTCGCAATGCCCGGCTGCAGCGCGGCGAGTTCATCGAGATACGCGTTGATCTGGTCGTAGGTCTTGTAGTCCTCGAACCAGAGCCCCGCGTTGGCCTCCCCGCGCCCGGCGGTGCGCGACTCGCGATCGATCAATTGCTGCACATCGGGAATGAGCAGTTCGTAGGCAATGCCGGCCGCATCGAGCGCGGCCAGATCACCGGCGGCGAGGCGGACGTCGATCGGGCCGACACCAACGCCGTGCGACCACACGTCGGGGGTGAGGCGCAGCAGGGCGTTGAGTTCGGCCTCGTTGCGCGGCGTCGCGCGCACGATCGCGTGACCGTCGAAGCGAAGACGCCCATCGACGGGCTCTGCCCCGGGTCCTGCGGGCGGCGCGGGTTGGGCAGCGGTTGCGGTACAGAGGCTGGCCAGAAGTGCGGCGGCGGCAAGCAGTCGGTGCATGGCGTTCTCTCCCTCGGTGCGCGGCGGGCGCAAGTCCATGGGTAGTGTACCACAAAACGAGCCGTGCGGGGCGGTCGATCGGGCGGATCGGCTATGATCCCGCACCATGAGCCAGACCACCGCCGGCCGCGTTGAAGACCTCTTCATCACTGATCGCGAATCCGCGCCGATGCAATCGGTTGCGAGCGTCATGGCGCTGGCCGGCCAGGGGCTCGAGGGAGATCGCTACGGCTCGAAGCGCGGCACCTTCTCCGACAGCGAGAACAAGCCGGTGGAGCCGGAGCAGCAGATTACGCTCATCGAGGCCGAGGCCATCGAGGGTGCGCAGCACGAGTACGAGATCGAACTGGCGCCGATCCAATCACGCCGAAACGTCCTGACGCGCGGCGTGGCGCTCAACCACCTCGTCGGCCGCGAGTTCAAGGTGGGCCATGAGGTCGTGCTGCGCGGCATCCGACTCTGCGAGCCGTGCGGCCATCTCGAAAAACTCACGCGCGAAGGCGTCCGCAAGTCGCTCATCCATCGCGGCGGGCTGCGCGCTGAGATCGTGCGCGGCGGGATGATCCACCGGGGCGACCCGATCGCCGGCGCCTGACGCTTCCGAATTCGCACATTGCCAGCTCGAATGGGTCCGAACGGGGCGAGATTCCCGGGCGATTCGCCCCCTTTGCGGTCCGATTGCAAACATCAGCGCCGCAGATCGTCAACAAGACATTACAATGCCGTGTCTCTGAGAGGAGGAGTCATGCTCAAAGCACGTACGAGAACCCGCTCCGCGGCGGTTCGATCGATCAAGGTTGTCACTTTCGGCTCGGCTGCGCTGGTCGAGGGCGCCCTCGGCTCCGCCGCTGCGCTGGCCCAGGCGCCGGCGTTCTATCCGACCGCCCCAGGCTCACACGACATTGCCGCGGGTGATTTCAACCGCGACGGCTTTCCGGATCTCGCCGTCGGCTCATCGACGGGCGCGATCACCATCCTGACCAACGACGGGCACGGTGGCTTTGCCGATGCGCGCACCCTCAACACTGGCGGCGGAGACTACATGGCCATCGGCGACCTCGACGGCGATCGCGATGCCGACATCGTCTCGGCTCTCGGCACCGCCGTGCGCGTCATGCTCAACGACGGCACAGGACAGTTCGGCGGCTCGCTCGAATACTCAGCCTCGGCGATGATCCACGGCGTCGCACTTGGCGACGTCAACCACGATGGTGTGCCGGACCTCGTGCTCAGCGAGTTCGCGGGCAACATCTGGAAGTACGAAATCATGCTCAACGACGGCCACGGCGCATTCCTGTCCGTGGCCACCGGCGAATACGACACGCTCGATCCTCAGCCGGCCGACTGGAGCGCGGTCACCGGCGACTTTGACGGCGATGGCGACGTCGATGCGGCGATGATGCAGCAGGCCTACGGCACCGGCGGAAACTACCACGCCGTGCACGTTCACCTGCTCATCAACGGCGGCGACGGCAGGCAGTGGACGCGAGACACACAGGTCTTCGATCAGGGTGACTTCGCCGATCCGCCGCAGCATCTGGTCGCGGGCGACTTCGACGGCGACGGCGATCTCGATCTCATGTACAACGACGGCGGCGGCTACGGTGGCTACAACGTGATGCTGCGCCATCTGGCCAACGACGGCCACGGAGAGTTCTCCACGAGCTTTCTGTGGTCTCCCACGCTCGACAACTACACCCGGGGAGTCGCGCTGAGTGATTACGACGGCGACGGCGGCATTGACAGCGTCGCCGTCGTGAACATCGGTTCGGCTCAGCGGCAGTGCGCCGTCTACCTGCTGCGCAGACCGGGCCAGTACGTGCTCTTCCGCGACACCGAGCATGGCAGGGCGGATGCACTGATCCTGCCGGAACTCAATGGCGACGGCTTGCGCGATGTGGTCACGGTCGTCTCATATCCTGCAGCGGGCGTTCTCGTCTCGCTCAATGCGTACGTGCCGCCGCGGCCGGTGCTGGTGCAGAGCCCGCTGCAGCGCGGCCAGGCGACGACGTTCACCGTCAGCGGCGCGCAGCCCGGCGAACGCGTGCACCTGCTCTATAGCCTTGCGGGCACCGACATGTCCGTCGGCCTGAGCGTCCTCGGCGGCGTCTCGATCGATCTCACCCGGCCGTTCCTCGCGTTCGCTGCGGCGACCGCCGACGGATCGGGCGAGGCGCAGGTGGTGCGCATCATTCCGCCGCAAGCCCCGCCAGGCGCGATCCTGGCCACACAGGCGGTCATCCGCCGCGGCCCGGGCGGTGCGGATTCGGTCAAGACGAATTTCATCACCGCGCCGATTCAGCCGTAGAACATTGCCTCCTTCGCATCGCCCTGCCAGAACCTACCATCCGATTCGACCGGCGGTCGAATCGGATGGAGGCTCGCATGCGCGTCATGATCATCGGCGCTTCGAACGATCGGCACAGGTTCGGCAACAAGGCGGTGCGGGCGCATCTGCGCCAGAAGCACACCGTGCTGCCGGTCAATCCGCACGAGCATCAGGTCGAAGGCCAGCGCGTCTGGCCCGACGTGAAAGAAGTGCCCGGTCCGATCGACCGCGCGCTCTTCTATGTGCCGGCGCACATCGGGCTCGAAGTCATCGGGCCGCTCGCGGAGCGCGGCGATGTGGGCGAAGTCTGGCTCAACCCCGGCGCCGAATCGGATGAACTCATCGCGCGGGCAAAGGAACTCGGCTTTGTTCCCATCTTGGCGTGCGCGATCATCGACATCGGCGAGCGGCCGTGAGTCTCGGCAGCGGCCAATCTGCAGGTCATTCGCTCGGAACAGGGCAGGGTGCCCGAGCACGCGCGGCTGCTGACCGATCTGATGCACGCGCGCACTTCGAGATACAAAGCAGACTCTCACGCAGAGGCGCCGGGTTCGCAGAGTTGAAATCTGTACTTCTCTGCGCTCGCTGCGCCTCCGCGTGAGATGCATTTGCCTACGGGAACCGATAACCCACGGCGTTGCTCACAGCGCATGCAGCGTGATCGACCGCCTGGAGGATGATCGCGCGGCCGCTGGCGGCGCCGGGGATGCTGATGATCTTCGACGCGTAGCCGTTGGCGTCGGCGGTGCTGTGCGCTGCGATGCGCGGGTTGGCGATGTCGATGGTCAGCCCAGGGCAACCGGGCACGCCCGTCGAGCCGGTTGCAAAGCCATACACGAAGTACACGACATTTCCCGGCGTCGCGCCGGCGGCCTGCAACTGGTTGTCGCGCCCCGCCACCCCTGGCCTCGGATGCACGGCGACGAAGCCGGCGCTTGTACCTTGAAACTCATACGCGCCCATGTCGACGATGGGAATGGATCCGACGCCGGCGTCGGGCATGCCGGGATCATCAACGCGGCGCGGCAGCCCATCGAGATCGACCTCGGTTGTCACGAAGTCGTTATCACCCGCATCAATGCACGGCGAACTGGCGCTGAGGCCGTAGTTGCCGGTAAGCAGGTCTACGAACTTCGGATCGACGTCGAGGTTGCCAACGCCCGGCCATCCGCCCTCGACGTCACTGCGGCTCACCGTCACTCGTTCACTTCGGTCTACCATCGAACCAGGCGAATTCCCCCAGATGATGGAATTGATGATCGAGCCGGCCGCGCCAGGCGCATCGGATATGAACGCCCCCCCGCCACCTTGCGACGAGGCGTTGGCGGCGAGCGTGCAGTTATTCAACTGAAGCGTCGACGTTTCGCTGAAGAGGCCCCCTCCAGCCAGACGGCCCTCGTTGTGGAGGAAGGCGCAGTTTGAGACGGAAGCGCCGGCTATGTGGTAGAGCCCTCCGCCGTACCGTGCCGCTCGATTCCCGTCAAAGGTTGAAGCAATCCAGTCGAACGAGCCCTCCGCTGTGAAGGCGCCGCCGCCTTCGAAAGCAGTATTCTGGACCAGCGTCACTCGTTCAAAGCGTGCCTCGGTGACTCCGTGCGCGGTCCCGGCATAGATACCACCGCCACTCACTCCATGGTTCGCTGTGAAGGCGGAGTCTCGGATGTCGAGCACGGTCGAGCCTCGTTCGGCTGAAAGACCTGCGCCTCGACCCGCTGCGTTGCCGCTGAAATCGCAATCCTCAACGACTAGGCTGGCACCGTAGTAAACGTATAGCCCTCCGCCAGAACTGTCCGCACCAAATGTCGGGTCGACCGAGCGAATGACGTTGTCTCGTAACGCTGTCCGTGTGAGAGTCGCGGAGGCGGCGTCCAGTAAGAGACCTCCTCCGTTTGCATGATCGGCCTCGATCCGGTTTCCAGCGATTTCACAGTCCATGATCCGAAGTTCCGTCATCGCGGATGTGTAGATGCCTCCTCCTTCGCCAAGGAATCGATCGTTGGGCAGTAGGTGATAGTCGAGAATGTGGCAATTGATCATCTCAAGTGAGGATTGGTTAGCCCTCACACCTGCACCCCGTTCTCCGGAAGACCGGTTCTGACGCACCGTGGTTTGGATGAGGCGGATGACCGGGGTAGTCGAGATGGCATTGATGCTGATGCCACCGGGCCCGATGTCGGAGAAACAGTTCTCGATGATGCAGTTGAGGATGTCAACATCGGCATCGGTGATGCAGATTCCTCCTGCCCACTCGTGCCGCCCGTTGCGGATCGTGAACCCTTCGATCGTGACGGGTCGATCATCCGGCAGGGTGCAGAAAGTGAAGCCGAAGCCATCGTTCTCACAGTCAATGATGCAGTTGTCAGGCCCGCCGGACGAGCGGATGCTCATCTCCTTCTGGAAGAATTCGATGTTCTTGTTGCCGGGTCCGGTGTAGACGCCGTCGGCGACCTCGACGCTGTCGAAGTGATCGGCCGCGTTGATCCCCGCCTGGATAGTCGCCTTGGGTCCGTTGGGCGCCTCGCAGACCGGCGAGAGCCCGGTCCACGAATCATCGCCGCACGAGCCGTTGACGTAGTACGTCGTCTGGCTGAGCGCGGTCGAAGTGATTGAAAGTACCGCGCTCATTGCGAGCGCACCGATGCCGCAGGTGATTCGGATCGACATTGAAGTGCCTCCTGTCATGGCCGCTGTGCCCGGCCTTCCGGTGTATCCCGCCGGATGTGCTATCCGGACCGGGTATCCATCCGTACACAATGATGGATGCGGATGCAACTGTCAAGCGAAATCTCAGCACATTTACCAAAACAGGGAAATGGGATTGACGCACAGGTGTGTCCGGAATGGCTTCCACTGCAGCGCGCCTCGGCCGTGCGAGCACACTCAAACCTCCAGGCAGGAGCCGGCGCCTTCGCGCCTGCGCGGTTCGCCTCAGGCGGGTCGAAGCATGGCACCATGGGCGCGGACTGATATCCTGATCCATGATCAGCAGACTCGGCTCCATCATTGCGGGCGTCTTTCGCAAGACGTGTCCTGATCCTTTCGTCATCGCCATCCTGCTCACGCTGCTTACGGCTGGCCTGTGCTGGGCGTTGACGGACGCGGGGCCTCAGGAAGTCGTCGATGCATTCATCGGCGGCGGCGGGATGTGGAACCTGCTGCTGTTCTCGATGCAGATGTGCCTCGTGCTGGTGACGGGGCACGCGCTGGCCTCCTCGCCGCCCGTGGCGTGGATGGTGCAGGCGTTGGCGCGCCAGCCGGGCAGCGCAGCGCAGGCCACGGCGCTGGTGGCGCTGATTGCCGGCGCGTGCGCGGTGGTCAACTGGGGCCTCGGCCTCATCGTCGGCGCGCTCATGGCGCGCGAGGTCGGCCGGGCCATGGCGGGCAAGGGAATCCGCGTGCACTACCCGCTGCTGGCGGCCGCGGGGTACGTGGGGTTGATGGTCTGGCACGGCGGCATGTCTGGCAGCGCGCCGCTCAAGGTCACCGCCATGAGCGACCTGATCAACATCCTCGGCCCCGAACTGGCCGCGCAGATCGAGCCCATGCCGCTGCAGACGACCATCGGCTCGACCATGAACATCATCATCACCGGCGGCCTCGTGCTCGGCGCGCCGGCGCTGTTCATGCTGCTTCATCCCAAGAACCAGGGCGAGATCGAGACATTCACCGACTTTCGCGTGCCCACGTACATCGGCGAACCCGCGCTGGGCTCGGACGACCAGGATGCCCAACTGCACCTCGATGAGCCGCCCGCGAGCGTGCCCGAGTGGCTCGAGCGCCGGCCGTGGCTCGCGGGGCTGTTCGCCCTGTTTCTCGTCGCAGCGCTGGTGCAGGCGGTGCGGATGCTGCCGGGCATCGGCTCGGTCGATCTGAATCACATCAACCTAATCATGCTCATCCTCGGGCTGGCGATGCACGGCTCACCGGCGCGCTACGTGCGCGCCGTGGATGAAGCGGCGCGCGGCTGCGGCGGGATCATCCTGCAGTTCCCCCTCTACGCCGGCATCATGGGCATGATGAGCGGCACCGGGTTGAGCGCCCTGATCGCCACGAAAATGGCCGGACTTGCCGATGCGCAGTCGCTGCCGCTCGTGACGTTCTTCAGCGCAAGCGTGGTGAATCTGTTCGTGCCCAGCGGCGGCGGTCAGTGGGCCGTGCAGGGGCCGATCGTGGTCAAGACCGCGATCGACGCGGGCATCGAACCGAGCAAGATGGTCATGGCCCTGGCGTACGGCGACCAGCTCACCAACATGCTCCAGCCCTTCTGGGCTCTGCCCCTGCTGGCCATCACCGGAGTGCGGGCCCGCGACATCGTCGGCTACACGGCCATCGTGATGATCGCCGCGGCGGTGTGGATCGGCGTGTGGCTGGTTGTTTTCTGAGAAGGCATCGAGGCATTGAGGCGTCAAGGCCTCACCGCCGCCGTCGTCGAGGCAGCGAGCGCCGCCCGTCACAGCCGCAGATGCATGTGATGCTCGGCCGCGCTCTCGCCTGCGATGCGGATCGCGTCGGGTTCGGTGCCCCACGTCGCGAAGCCAAGCGACTCGTACAGCGCGCGGGCGGCCGGCGTACGATCGGAAACGGACAGCCAGATGCACTCGACGCCCGGCCACGTGCGTGCCGTATTGATTGCGAGGTTCATCACCGCACGGCCAAGCCCCTTGCCTCGTGCTGCCGGCGTGACGTACACGCCCCAGATCAGCGCGCGGTGCCGCGTCTTGCACGGATCCAACCGCACGACCCCTGCCGACGCAAGCAGGCGCGGCGCCGGCCCGTCGTCAACTGCGCCGGCAATGTCGTTCTCATTCTCGGCCAGCTTCGCGGCAATGGCGCCTTCCACCACCGCGAAGTCATCGTCGATACTCCGCAGAAACGCCCACGGCGACTCAACGAGCATCTCGCGGCGCAGGGCCGCATACATGGGAGCATCTTCGGGCGTGAGCAGCCGAATCGCAGGCATGGGCCATGGTACGCCGGCTGCCACCCCGCCTGGCGACGCGATGCGCTTCAGACTTCAATGATCCACGAGGCGCGCTTGCCCCGGAGATAGTCGCGCGGCACATCGGTGTGGATCGGAATCTCGCTCCACCGCGACGCGCCGATGTGGCGCAGGATGAGGTCGATGGCGCCGCGGCTTGGATAGACGACGAGACCAGCGCTGCTCGCGCTGCGCACGTCGTGGGCTTCTTCCCAGTCCAGCAGAATGCTGCGGTCCCCGGCCGGGCTCACCGCGGTGTCGAGAACGATGCGCTCGCTGGCCATGTCGCGGGTCAACCTGAGCGCCGAGACCGGTTCGGGAAGGTGGTAGAGAATGCCGAGATTGAGCACCACGTCAAATGTGCCGCCCAGCGCCTGGGGCGACATGCTCCAGAAGTCCAGAACTTTGAACTCGACGTGGCTCGCGCCGACGATCGATTTGACGAGATCGGCCTGCTGAATCAACTCCGGCCGGCTGTCGAACCCGACGACATCCGCCCCCAGCAGCGCGCACTGAATGGACCAGAACCCCGAATTGCACGCGATATCCAGCACGCGCTTGCCGGCCAGCGACCCGCCGCATGCCTCGACCAGCGGCGGCATGAAGTGCGCGAAGCGCTTCAGCGGGCGCGTGGGATCATTGGAGTGCGGCCCGGGATGATGATGCGCCGCGGCAAAGGAGAGCCCTCCCTCGAAAGCATACGCGTAGTGCCAGAGATCGAATCCGGCGAAAGCAGCGCGGATCGCCTCATCGCTCAGGCCGCCGGGCTTTCGTGGCAACGGCCAGAACGGCTTGATCGACGGCAGGCGCTCCACTTCTGACCGGGGTGCTCGCGCTGGCGTCTCCATCCGCCGAATCTCATAACCAAAGTAACGGAAGGCCTGCTTCAGGCGCCGGCTTGGAGCGTGCGTCGTCATGACTGGAACCTCCATGGATCGCACACGGCCGGTCGCGGGCAAGGCCCGCCTGGCGCTTGCGGCCGGTGCGCATTGATCCATGCTACTCCGCGTCGAGAGAAGCGGGCTACAGGAAAACTGCCTGTATTAACATACTGCGAACGACGTCCGCTCTACGCCGCGTCGGTGTCAGTCAGTTGCGTGCGGCACAACTGCTGATAGAGCGAGCAGCGGTCGAGCAGGTCCTTGTGGCGGCCGATGTCCACGATCCGACCGCGGTTCATCACCACGATGCGGTCGGCGTTGATGACTGTGCTCAGGCGATGCGCGATGACCAGGCTCGTGCGGTCCTTGCAGAACTTCTCGAGCACGACGTTGATCTGCGCTTCGCTGTCGGCGTCGATCATGCTCGTCGCTTCGTCGAGAATGAGAATGCGCGGATTGCGGAGAATCGCCCGCGCGATGGCGATGCGCTGGCGCTGGCCGCCCGAGAGCGTCACGCCCTGTTCGCCGACGACGGTGTCGTACCCATCGGGCTTGGCGCGGATGAATTCATCGGCCAGCGCCGCATGAGCCGCGCCGACGATGCGCTGCTGATCGATCACCCCGCTGCCGTAGCCAATGTTGTTGTTGATCGTGTCGTTGAAGATAACCGTTTCCTGCGTGACTACGCCGATCTGCTGGCGCAGGCTCTTGAGCGACACCTCGTGCGTGCTCACGCCATCGATGACCACCTCGCCCGAGTCGGGATCGAACAGTCGCGGGATGAGGCTGAGCAGCGTGGTCTTGCCGCACCCGTTGGGCCCCACAAACGCCACCACTTCGCCGTAATGGATCTTGAGATTGATGCCGTTGAGCGCCGGCGCCTGAGCATTGGGGTAGGTGAAGACCACGTCGCGGAACTCGATGCAGTCCGAGTGCGGATCAAGGCGGCGGCGCGTATCGCCGCGCGACTTCTCGACCTTCGTTCGCAGCAGTTGCACGAGGCGGTCGGCGGCGGCGGCGGCTTCGTAAATGTCGTTGGTCAGCGCCGTCAGCGGCCGCACCGACGCCCCGGCTGCGCCAAGGGCCATCAGCGCGCCCAGCGCCTGCGTGCGATCGGCCGCGCCGTTGAGGATGTACCACGCGCTGATGCCGCCGAGCACGATGATGCCGATCATCGTGATCGCCTCGACCACCGGCGAGTTGAGCGCTTTGGCGCGGCGGATGGACAGTTCAGCCGCGAGCAGCCGCTTGTTCGCCTGGTTGAAGCGGCCGACTTCCTGCCGCTCGGCGGTGTGCACCTTCACCACGCGGATGCCCTGCACCGACTGCGTGATGGTGGCAAGCATGAGCCCCGCCTGGCGCAGCGCCTTCTTTGAGGCCGTCTTGATGCGCTTGCTGAAGTAGCGCACGACCGCCGCGAGCACCGGCGTGCCGATCAGCGCAATCAGGCTCATCTTCCAGTCGAGCACGAACGCCACGATCAGCGCCGCCACGCCCTTGAACAGCTCCGCCACCGCCTTGCTCGTGATGGCGGTAAAGCCGCGGCTCATCTGGTTCGAGTCGCGCACGATGCGGCTGATCGAGTCCATCGTGCCTTCGGCGACGATCGATCGCAGCGGAAAGTGAATGACGCGATAGAACGCCGCCTTGCGGATGTTCGCCACCGTGCGGATGCACGCCGTCATCGCCAGCAGCGTGTGGAAGTACTTGGCGCACGCCCCGACAATGGTCAGTGCGAACACGATGCACAGGACGACCAGCACCCCCTGAAACGGATCGGCCGGCAGCAGGTCGATCCACTGCTGCGGGATGACGTCGTTCCACTTCTGGTTGTATTCGGTGACGAGATCGGGCAGGTTGCGCGTCGTCGTGCCGAGCATCGCCTTGAGGACGATCGGGATGGTGGCGATGCCGGCGCCGAAGCACGCCGCAGAAATTGTCGCCGCGAACAGGGCCAGGGCGACGGTCGTGCGGTATCTGAGGATGTGCCTGGCGAAGCGCCAAAAGTTCTTCATGGAAGAGTCATTATCGCCGTTCACTCGCCGCGGAATAGCCCGCCCGGCAGATCGCGCTCGAATCTCACCCGGCCCGGCGTTCACTCTTCATCGGGCACCCGGCGGATGTACGCCAGTCGGCGATCGGTTCGGGCCAGCCCGAAGGACTTGTACAGCGACAAAGCCGGCAGATTGTCCTGATCGACGGCGAGTGTGAACCGAGTGTAGGGTCGCTCCGATAACTGGCGAAGCGCAAGGGCCATCAATCTCCGGCCCAGTCCCTTGCCGCGGTAATCCGCCCCGACGCCAAGATAGGAAAGCTCAACGGATTCGCCGTCCGCCAGCGGGTTGAGCAGCAGCACCGCGGCCGGCTGTCCCTCCCAGAGCACCAGAGTCCACAACTGCGGATCCTGCACGCCCGAGCCGACGTGGTCGGCCAGGACATCGTCAATGTCACGCAGCCCGCACAGTGCGGGACAATCGAGGGTATTTACGTAGGAATCGAGCAGGGCTTGCTTGAAGTGCGACTCGAAACGCGGCTCGTAGTGCAGCAGCGTCACTTCCGCGGGCCATGGCGCCTCGGGAATGCGCGCGGCGCGCGACACGCGCCGCTCCATGTAGTTCAGCACCGCCAGGCGCGTGTAGCCCGCCTGCTCGAAGGCGGCGGCGGTCAGCGGCTCATCCGGCTCCATGAGCACCTGGGCGAGGGCGATGCGGCGACGGTCGAGGCAACGGTGAGCATGCTCGATCAGCCGGGCCAGCCTCGGCACTTCCTCGGGGTAGCGCGGCGCGGTCACGAACACCATCGCGGTGCGGCCCGAGTTGGGCAGGGCGATCAGCGCCGGTCGCAGCTGCCCGGTCTCGTTGGTAACGGCCCAGCACTGATCGGCGTCGAGGCGCTGGGAGCGGATGAACTCGAGAAACCGCCGGGCCGCCGCCGCAGAGGGGTCGCTCCCGCCGCCAACCACGTGGCGCAGGGCGTCAAGGAGCCGGTCCTGGGGGACCTGGACGATGACGCCGGGCTGGAGGTGGGCGGAGGCGGACACGCAGCGGTCGCTCGAAAATGGCGGATCGGCCGCCCGGCGGGTCTGGTCCGGCGGGCGAGTCTCGGGTATGCTAGGACTGCGCATTGCCGCCCAGCCGCCGGGAGATTCCAGATGTTTCAACTCAACCTGAGAACTCGACTTGCAGCCGCCCTCCTGCTGGCTGCTCTGGCCGCATTCATCGCCCCGGCTTCGCAGAGCGCCTTCGCAGCGCCCGAGCCCAGCGCCCGGCCGCCGCGCTGGGAACTGCAGTTCGAGATCGTGCACGATCTGCGGCTCATCGAACTTGATGACCAGTGGTACTGGTTCATGACCTACCTCGTGACCAATCGCACCGGCGAGGACCAGGTCTTCGTGCCAAATGCGGTCCTCGCCACCGACGCCGGCGACATCGCCAAAGACGGCGACGAGGTGCCCTATGAAGTCACGCAGGAACTTCTCAAATTGATGAAGAACCCGCTGCTCGAGTCGAAAAACCAGATCATCGGCCAGCTCAAGACCGGCAAGGAATACGCCCGCGAGGGACTGCTCGTGTGGAAAGCCGGCACGCTCGATGATGTGCGCGATGTGCGCGTTTTCTTCGGCGGGCTCAGCAGCGACACGCAGGTCGTCAAGAACCCCGTCACCGGCGACGACGCCGTGGTGCGCAAGCACCTGGCGCGGCTGTACGACTGCCCCGGCGACCCCATGGCCGACCCGGCCGACGCCGTGCAGTTGCGCAAGCAGGAGTGGATCATGCGCTGATGCGCGGCTACCCTTGCCGGCTTTTCCCGGGATTCCGGGAGTGACTTGAATTTACGGAGCATTCGTCATGGCACATAAAAAGGGACAGGGCTCGACCAAGAACGGCCGGGATTCCAACCCCCAATACCGCGGCGTCAAACTGTTCGGCGGCCAGCGGGCCCAGGCCGGCTCGATCATCGTCCGCCAGGTCGGCACGCCCTACAAGGCTGGGTACATGGTCAAGCGCGCCAAGGATGATACGCTCTTCGCCATGTGCGACGGCACCGTGCGCTTCCGCAACCGCACCGTGGACATCATCCCCACCGATGATTCGATCCCGCGCTACACCGCCGTGGAAACGGCGACGAGCAACTGACCGGCGCGACCGAGTTTGAATACCTTGCAGGAGCGGCCGGATTGGGGCCGCTCCTGTTCGTTTTTCTACTGGATCGGGCCGCCACTGAGCAGCGGCCCAGCGATGCTGAGCGCGAGTGCCAACGCAGCGTGCGGCACTTGGATCGCGACTCCCAGATCCCAAGGCATCTCACGCGGAGGCGCACAGAGCGCAGAGAATCCCGACTGGGATTTCAATTCTGCGCACCCGGCGCCTCTGCGTGAGACCCTGCTTTGGATCCTGAAGTGCGCGCGTGCATCAGATCGGTCAGCAGCCGCGCGTGCTCGGGCACGCTGCCCTGCTTCGACCGGATGACTTCGAGCCCGGCGGCGCCGAGTTGCTCGCGCCGCTGGGGGCCTGCAAGCAGCTGGGCAATGATCTGCGGCAGATGCTGCATGGTCGTCTGCACCATCCCCCCGCCGTCGAGCAGGGCGCGGGCCACGCTTTCGAAGTTGCGCA
Source organism: Planctomycetota bacterium (assembly GCA_963205185.1). Lineage (GTDB taxonomy): Bacteria > Planctomycetota > Phycisphaerae > Phycisphaerales > UBA5793 > UBA5793. Next base: position 80,722 of record CAUJHZ010000047.1, read on the forward strand.
CATCCGGGCCGACGATGACGGCCTTGCCCAACGCGATGGGCTCCATCATGTCGCTGCCGCGCTGGTTGGAGAACGTGCGGCCGACGATGACGAGATCGGCCAGCGCGTACGCGGCGCGGAGTTCGCCGATCGAGTCGAGCAGAAAGCGGAAAACGTACCTGTCCCGTTTATTCGGCGCATTGTTGACCTGCGAGCGCCGCACACACGGCTGCAATACGCGCGCCGCTTCGTCGAAATGCTCGGGCTTGCGCGGCGCAACGATCAATTGGACATCAGCGGGCACGGCGGCCGCGATCAGCCCTTCCTCGCCCGAGCCCGTCGAACCCGCGACGACGATCGGACGCGTGCGATCGAGCCCAAACAGATCCGCAAGCCGGTCCGCCGCTTCGCGCACACCTTCCTGCCCTTGCAGCGCGTTGTCCCACTTCATGGTCCCGGCGACGCGCACGTGCTCGGGCCGGGCGCCCACGGCGATGAATCGCTCGGCGATCGCCTCATCCTGCGCCACCACCAGGCTCAGCCGGCGAAACGACGGGCGCACGAGCGGCCCGAGCCGCCGGTAGCGCGGGAAACTCCGATCGGAAAGCCGGCCGTTGATCACGGCGACGGGGATCCCCCGCTGCTCGCACAGGCGCGTGAAGTTCGGCCAGACTTCGAGTTCGACGAGGGCGACGAGATCCGGCCGCGTGGCGTCGAGAAATCGACGCACCGCCCGGCTGAAGTCCAGCGGGTAGCGCACCACGGCGTGGTCGTCGGCAAAGAGCGAGCGGGCCCGGGCCAGGCCGGTGTCGGTCGTCGTCGCGATGACGATCTCAAACTGCCGGGCCAGAAGCGCGACCAGGCTGCGGATCGCGTTCACCTCGCCGACGCTGACAGCGTGAAACAGGAGGCGCGGCCGGCGCGGCGGGGGCAGCGGAGCCACGTGGCCGAGCCGGGCCCGCAGATCGATGCGCGGCTTGCCGCGCAGCGGCCGCACAATGAGCCACAGCGGCGCCGTGACAAGCGCAGTCAGGAAATAGACAACATCCACCACCAGCGACATGGCCGGGATTCTACTGCGGCGGGTCGGCCGCCGATCGACGCCCCGTAGAATCGCGGCATGACCATCCTTTACATGCTGCTGGCGATCGCGTTCGAGACCGGCTGGGCGGTGGCGATGAAGGCTTCCCATGGGCTGACCCGGCCGCTGCCGGCGGCCATCACCATCGTCTGCTACCTGCTGAGCGTGGTTTTTCTCGCCATGGCGGCCAAGCGGATGGACCTGGGGGCCGCTTACGCCATCTGGGCCGGGTCCGGGGCGGTGCTGATCGCGGTGGCGGGGGCGGCGGCGTTCGGCGAGACCCTCTCGCCGGGCCGGGTGATCTCGATCGGCCTGATTGTCGCCGGGATCGTGGGGATTCATCTCTCCGGCAGGCCGCCGCAGGCGGCTCAGACGGGCCAGCAGGCCGCTTCTTTGGCCGATTCAGGCTGAAGAGCCAAGGTTGGAGCGGCGATCAGCCAATATTTTCTCCCGGTCGTGACGCCCAAAACCGGGTCGTGCGTCTACTGTTTGTGATCGGCACACATGGCTCACGCCGGGCCGCTGAGCCCGGCTTATCAGACGCGTTCGAGACGGCGCAAGAGAGGGGTTGACCTCATGGGAATGTTGAGCATTCGGCACCACGCAGCAATCGCAGCGACCCTGGGCCTGCTGGCCCTGGCCCCCGCGGCGTCGGCCCAGTTGTTCGGCCGCACCACGCCCGGACCCGATGGCGACACGACCTACGTCCGCGCGGCGAACATCAAGTTCGAGAACGAAGAGCATGATTTCGGCGTCGTGCCCGACACGAACCAGGCCGTCTGCAACTTCAAGTTCACCAACGTCGGCAACGACATGCTGATCATCTCGGAAGTGACCAGCGAGTGCGGCTGCACCGTGCCCGAACTCAAGGTGCGCGACTACCTGCCCGGCGAGAGCGGCACCATCGAAGTGCGCTTCGAACCCAAGGACCGCCCCGGCAAGCACCGCAAGGCGATCACCATCAAGTCCAACGACGTCAACTCGATCAACGGCGAGCGCAAGGTCTACATCGACGTGGACGTTCGCCAGGCGGTCAAGCTCTCCGTGCCGTCGCTCGCCATCGGCCGGCTCATCTACGGCCAGGGCGGCAGCGGCGAGGTGACGCTCACCTCGAAGCGCGACGTCTTCGAGATCGTCAATACCGATGTGGCCGGCTCGAACCTCAAGGCCGAAATCGTCAAGAAGGAAGACGTCACCGACGACGACGGCTCCCCAGCCCATGCCATCACCGTGAGATTCACCGTCGATCCCGCGGCCCCGATGGGCTACCTCGATCGGCAGATCATGTTCACCACCAAGCTGACCAAAGAAGACAGCGCCGAAACCTTCGAGCACCTCGTGCGATTCCACGTGAGCGCGCACATCGCCGGTCAGTTGCAGGCCACGCCGGACCGTCTCACGTTCGGCACCCCGGCCGCGGGCGAGAAGTTCGAGCGCCAGGTCACGATCTACAACCTGGCCAATAAGCCGTTCAAGATCACCAACCTCCGCGTCGAAGCGCCTGAGAATCTCAAACTGACCGTTTCGCACGACACCATCGCGATCAACGGCAAGGAGGTGCCGCGCGTGCGCGTCGAGGGCTACGCTCCGGAAGAGCGCGGCAGCTTCAACGGCAAGATCTTCGTCTCCACCGACCTGCCCAACGAGAAGGATCTCGAAATCACCTTCTTCGGCAGCGTCCGGGCGAGCAACCGCGGCCCGATCGTGATCCCCGGCCAGAAGTCCAACGGCGACAGCGACAGCGACGGCAGCGCCACCGGCGGCGGGGCGGCGACCAGGAGCCAGCCCCAGGCGGATGACGGCTCGGACGATCACTGATCGCGCGCTGCAGGCGGCTTGGTACGTACAGCGCAGGGAGTGCCTCATGGCGTGCAATCCGGTGAAATGCGCGGGCATGCAGATGGTCGTGCTGACCGCCGTAGCAGCCGGCGCCGCGACGCTGCACTTCTCGACCGCGACGAATCAGCGCGCGTTGATGGATGACTTCCTCAAGGCATCGGCCGGCGGTTCGAAGACGACCATGCAGCCTGAAATCACTCCTGCCGAGGCGACCGACCCCGTCTCCGCCGATGGATCCGGCGCAGCGCCCGGCGGCGAGGAAATCGCGGCGAACTCGACGGAGGCCCCCACGAACCCGGCGCTCGACAGCGGGCCGGCGGTCCTGCGCGGACTTGAGGCGATGATCACGGTCGAGCAGGCGGTGGAGATCTACAACCTGCCCTACGTGGACCCGGAGGCGCCGCTGGTGTTCTTCCTCGATGCGCGCGAGCGCGACGAGTATGAGAAGGGCCACATTCTTGACGCCTACCACGTCACGCCGCAGAGCTTTTTCAACGACACGCTGCCCGAAGAGATGGACCAGTGGCCCAAGGATTCGATCATCGTGGTCTATTGCTCGGGAGGCGATTGCGACGCCTCGCACCTCGTCGAGACACGGCTCCGGCTCGAGAAGCAATTCACCCGCGTCTACGTGATGGGTGATGGCTATCCGGGATGGACCGGCCTGAACCTGCCGACCGAAACCGGGCCGCGCCAGTCGAACTGAACCACCAGCGGAGCAAGCCGTGGCGTCAACATGCAATGAGAATCCAACGCTGCCCGCCGGCGCCCGGGTGGGCCTGCTGGTGGCGCGCCTGGTCATGGGCGGGCTGTTTCTGTTCAGCGGCGCGGCGAAGCTGGGCTGGGTGCTGGCGTTGAAGTCGTTTGGCCCGCTCGAAGGGCTTGGCAGGCAGGGCATCGACCCCGCGGCCTTCGCCGGCACGATCAAGGGCTTTCGCATCCTGCGTGCGGATCTCATCCCCGCGGCTGCGTTCGCGCTGCCGTGGCTGGAAGTCGTGTGCGCCGCGGCGCTGATCGTCGGGCTGGGCACGCGCGGCGCGGCGCGGATAGTGATCGTGCTGCTGCTGCTCTTCTGCGCTGCGATGATCAGCGTCATCGTGCGCGACATCGATGTGGACTGCACCTGCTTTGGCAAGTTCCTCGGCGGCGCCGTGGACTGGCTGAGCATCGCCCGCAACGTCGGCCTGATGGCCATCATGTGGCCGGTGGCCAAATGGGGCGCGGGAACGCTGGCGCTCGAACACGCGGTGATGGGACGACCCGCGCAGGCGTGATTGCGGATGGACATCCCGATCGAACAGATTCGAACGAAGTGGCGTGCATTGGCGGAAGCCGGCACGTTCGCTGAACTGTTCACGAGCGGCGAGACGCCTGTCGCGATTATCATACCGTCGCACATCTATCACCATCGAGTTGACGACGAACTCACGCTGGAACTCGCGTTGATGGTGGTCGTGCATCCTGAAACAGGCGGACAGGTGCTCACGGCAATTCCACTTGAGGGCGTGGGTGACATCCGACCGAGCGATTACATACCGCCGCGGGGCTCGATGGCCGAGCAGGGCGGCTTTCACTGTGAGATCAGTCCCGATGCAATCGAGCGGTTCTTTCGTGAGCAGCAGCCAACGGATCGCGATTCGACCGATCCTGCGCTGCCGGCGTGAGTCGCGGCACGCGGCGGCCGCACTCGGGACAGGTGATGTCTTCCTCGAGCGCTTCGGGCAGGTGGCCGCGCAAATCGTAACCGCAGAACGGGCAGATGGACTCATCGAGATTGGCGAGCAGTTGGAACACGGCGAGCCGATTGCGTTTCAGATTCCAGAGGTGCTGCGCGGCGCCCGCAACGATGAATCCGAGCATCCCACCGGCCCAGAGAATGATCACCTCCAGCACCAGATACCGGCGCGGAGGCAGCAGAAACGCTGCAAGCCATCCGCCGAGCAGCATGCCGATGACAAATGGCAGGATATACAGCGTGAGAAATCGCCACAGCCGTCGCGACTGGCTCTGAGCAGGGGTGGCCACAACCGTCAAGGCAAAGACCCGATCGCGGGGATCAGCCAGTCGGGCGAGTTCAGGGATCGACCATGTGTAGATCCTCGCGAGGCCCAGGTACCACGCCTGACCAGCCGCGCCCTCCACGTAGGTGTGCAAACGATCGTACCAGCGGCCGTACACGATCAACGCTGGCCCGCGGCGCGCTCGGCCTCGGCTCGCGCGATGGCTTGCCGGGCCAGGGCCTGCACTTGCGGCCGCTCCACCGTGGCGTTGTGCTCCGCCCAGTCGAGCATGTTCGTCTCGCCGTTGTAACTGCGCTCCAGCGGGTCGGCGCCTGCGTCGAGCAGCGCCTCAAGCGTTGCGGCATGGCGATGGTGCGCTGCGACAGTGGCCAACGGCGGGCGATTGCGCACGTATCGCAAAGTGTGGTTCGGATCAGCGCCGGCAGCGCAAAGCAGCGCGATCATAGCCGGATGATCCGCCTCGACCGCCGAATACAGCGGCGTCCAGCGACCCTCGCCTTCGGCGTTGGGCGCAGAACCGGCGTCAAGCAGCCGGCGCACGAATTCGATTGAGCCAAAGCGGCTCGCAGCCCAGCTGAGCGGCGTGAACTGATAACGATCGCGCGCGTGAATCGAGGCGGGATTCTCGCGCAGAACCTGTTCAAACGCTTCAACGTCCTGCCGGATGATCGCCTGCGTGAGCGGCGGAAATGCGTCGAGGCTGCCGGGCTCCACAGGAAACTCGCCGCGCATGTACATGTCGTACACTGCGGAAAACAGCGGACCGAAGTCGTTCTGCTTCAGGTTCGCGACGAGTTGGGCCGTAATCCACTTTCGATCGGTCACGGGCAGGAGCAGCAGGCTGACTGAGAGATCACCCGCCGCGTACAGGGGGACTGAGGGCCAGTCGAAACCGACGGCCTGATTCGGATCTGCGCCGTAGTCGAGCAGCAGTTCCGTGAGGTCCACACTGCGCGCGGATGAGCGGGCCGCATACTCGAGCGGCGAGAGTGAATCCGCATACAGGTTCGGATCGGCTCCGCCTTCGAGCAGCGCCTCGACCATTTCGACGTATTGAAGTTCGATGGCGGTTACAAGGAAGGTGCGCGTCTTCACGACATCGAAGTCGCCGGCGAGCAGAATCCCCATGAGTTGGCCGCGCACATAGCTGAGATTCGGATCGGCGCCTTCGTTGAGGAGCCTGGTGGCCAGTGCAACGTCATTGGCCAGCACCGCATCACCGAGCCGGCCGCTGTTGCAGCCTGCGTTGAGCAGAAGACACAGGATCGCCGGGACCGCCATGAGAGGTTGCGTCAATCGTCCCACAAACAACTCTAGCTGCAGCCCGACGGTCGAGCTCCCGGGCGCAGACTCGGTTCAGCCGATGCTCCGGGTGCCCCGCTCGATCCGTCCCGTTCGGACAGACGGCCGTGCGGCGACTGCTTGCGAGCCGGCGGGCGACCGCGTTCGCTCTTGACCGGGCCCAGCGGGGTCAGGAGCATTCCGCGGAGCGTGTCGGTGTCGGCGGGGCTGTAGCCGTCGAGGCCGAGTTCGATCTGCTGCACCTCATCGCGGACGCGATAGGTGCCGAACAGGCGGTCCCAGAAGGAAAAGATCGCCGAGTAGTTCGAGTCGGTCTCGCGTTCCCAGCGCGAATGGTGCACCCAATGCATGCGCGGCGTGACGATGACGGTGCGCAGCACTCGGTCGAGACGCGTCGGTAGGTTCACGTTGGCGTGATGAAAAACAGAAGTCGTGAGCAGCAGGATCTTGAACGCGAGGATGTGCAGCACGCTGACGCCGAAGATGGGAACAGCCAGCGCCAGGCCGAACATGGACATGATGATCTCGCCGGTGTGGAAACGAAACGCCGTGGTCGAATCGACTTCGGCGTCGTGGTGGTGCACGGCGTGGAATCGCCAGAGCAATGGCGCCTTGTGCCAGAGGATGTGCAGGAGGTAGTGCCAGAGATCCAGCAGCAGGATCGCCGTGGCAAGGGTGACCGGCGGCGAGAGACCAGGCGCGAGATGGAGCACACCAATCCCGTGCTCGCGCGATGCGAGCGAGAGCCAGAGCAGCAGCGGCGGAAAGACCAGGGCGCACAGCAAACCGTTTGCGGCGCCCAGCGCTACGTTGCGGATGCCGTGGGCCGTGCGGCCGCGCCGGTGGACAACGAGCGGCGCCCAACCCTCCGCGAGCCAGATGATCATCAGCGCCACCGCGGCGGCGGCGGCCGGGCCGGTGCTGTCAAACATGCCTCTCCTCCACCCGGAGTATTCACCGCCGGGATTAAGCCTTGATGAGCGGGCAGCGGGATAGGCCAGCGGGCGGGTCAGGTGCAGGCTGCCGGCGGCGCTTGCAAGGCGGCCGGTGGCGGTGTAGCATCGCGTTGGCCTTGTTGCCGCGCTCCCGTGGGCCGTCCAACTGCGTGCCCGGGTCCGATGCGGCCGTGACATTACCGAGTCAAAACTAGCAGCGCCCAAGCGGCGCCTATGCCGTCGCGCGCCTGCCACGAATGCAGGCCGCGCCGCATCGGTGCGCGTGCCCCGGCGCGGAAAGGAGCAGCCCATGAACTGACTCTTCGCAATCGCCACAGACGCATTGCGAGCCACGAAACACCTTCAACATTTTCATTGATGAGGAGTTCCCCATGACAGACTGCAACCTGGCCGACATCACCCTGGTCATCGACCGCAGCGGCTCGATGAGACACGTTCGCGCCGAAGCGGAATCGGGAGTCAACGCTTTCATCCGCGAGCAGGCCGCCGCCCGCGGGCAGGCCAACCTGACGCTGGTCCAGTTCGACGCGGAGTATGACTTTGTGCATCGCGGCGTGCCGATCGGCGCCGTGCCGCCTTACACGCTTGAACCGCGCGGCTGCACGGCGTTGCTCGACGCCGTCGGGCGCGCCATCACCGAAGCCGGCGAGCGGCTCGCGGCCGTGCCGGAAGAGGCCCGGCCCGGGCTGGTGGTGTTCGCCATCGTAACCGACGGCCACGAGAACAGCAGCCGCGAATTCACCAGGCAGCAGGTGCGCGAGATGATCACGCACCAGCGGCAGGTCTACAACTGGCAGTTCGTTTTCCTGTGCGTGGATGACGACGCATTCGACGAGGCCGTCGATATGGGCGTCGACCGGGCGGCCATGACCAAGTACGAGAAGATTGACACGAGTCGAGCCTACAGCGTCCTGTCCCGCGCCGTGATTCGAGGGCGAACCGGCGCGATGGAGCATGATCGCCAGTCGATCGAGATTCTGGATTCAGAGCGGCAGGAGTTGCAGCCGCAGCCCCCTTCGAAGTAGTGCGGGGCAAAATCCGTTCAAGTCCATCAGGCGCGCCCCGTCGGCTCAACCCGGCGGGGCGCTTCGCCTCATGCCCCGGCCATCAACGTTGCGGGTACTCCGCCGGAAGCGGCTCGGGGCGCCAGGTGCGGCGCTGGAGGTCGTCTTCCTTGAGCAGGTCGGCGCCGCCGTCGGCGACGTGCTGATCGCCGTACATGAAGTTCACCTGCTCGTTGTGGCGCGGCGAAAGGTCCAGTCCGCGCACCATGAGGCGATAGGGACTGTCGGCGAAGATGAGATCGATTCCCGTGATGCGGTCGGGCTTGATGCCTCGGAAGCGCCAGTTGAGCCCGTAACTCTGCTCGCTCGTCGGGATGGCCTGCGGACAGGGAATGCGCCAACTCGGCGGCTGGGCGGGCGCAGCATTCTCTGCCTCGAGCAGTTTGCTGGCGAAGTCTCTCGATCCCGGCGGCGGCTGCTGGCCGAAGCCGAACGTGCCGCGATAACCGTGGTCCGACCGATCGGCCACGGTCTCGAATCGCGCCGGCTGCAGGTCATATGCGGACCCGGCCCAGCGATCGAGATCCCAGGCCTGCTCGAAATGCAGCAGGCCCAGTTCGCGCAGGTTGGAAGCGCACAACGTGGTGCGCGAGGCGGTTCGGGCGCTGGCCAGGGCGGGTGCGAAGAGCCCGACGAGCAGCGCGATGACGCCGATGACGATGAGCAGTTCGAGCAGCGTGAAGCCTCGGCGCATGATGCCACCTCCAGCCGGCGCCGCGATGCGTGCGCTTCGGATGTCGTTGCATCGGAAGAGTTTGCCCGGCGTTGAAGGGGCAGCCGGCAATTCGGGGCGCACCGGCAGCGCCGCTGCTGATCTGGATCGAGCCTGCGGGTTGCGCCAGCCGGGTGTTATCGGATCAGCCGGGCCTGGGACGCTGGCCCGAGGACAGGCGCGCCGCCTTGAGCACCTCGTCGAGGAGTTGATCGACCTGGAACGGCTTGAACAGCACGCACTGCAGCCCTTCCTGGCTGGCACGGACGATCGAGTGGTGCGGGTCGTAGCCGAAGCCGGTCATCAGGATCACCGGCACGCGTTCATCGAGCCGGCGCGCGGCGGCGAAAACCTGATAGCCGTTCTGGTCCGGCATTGAAATGTCTGAGATCACCAGATCGACCTCGCCCGCAGACGATCGGCCGAGCAGATCGATCGCCTGCTGCCCGCTCTCGCACACCGTCACCAGGCAGCCGCGCCTGCTCAGCACGGCCTGGATTGTCTCGCGAATGTTCGGCTCGTCGTCGGCCACGAGCACGTGCTTGTTGAGCAGCAGCGGATCGATCTCCGAGTTCTCGATCGCTTCCTGAATGCCGAGGATGCTCTTGGGGCCCTTGGCGACGTCTTCCACCTTGCGCCGCACGAGGCCCACGAGCTTGAGCACGCGATCGACGTGCTTGAGCGCCACGGGATCGGTAATCAGCCTCTCGCGCAGCGCCTCGGCCTCGGCGGTGATGTCATTGAGCGGATGGCTGATCTCGCCGATCACGTTCACGGCCACGGTGCCGCTCGTCGTCACGCGCTCGACCACAAGCAGATCGAGGATGTTCAGCGCCAGAGCGATGTAGCGGCCGAAGATCTCGGCGATCTGCCGATCGTCCTCGCTGAACGCCCCGGGACTGAGCGATTCGATGTTGAACACGCCGATCACCTGATCGTGCAGGCGCAGCGGCACGCTCAGGCTGCTGGCGGCGTTGTCGAGGCCCGGCAGGTAGCGCGGGTCGTTCTGCACGTCGTGGCAGATGTAGCTGCGCCCCGTCGCGGCGACGTAGCCCGAGATGCCGTTGCCCGTCGTCTCGGCGCGCAGGTCGTAGTCGGCCACTGACTGCGGCATCCCCACCGTCATGACCGGCAGCAGGCGCTTACTCTCTTTTTCGAGCAGGTAGATGTTGAAATGATCGAAGTGCATCAACTCGCGGGTGAAGTTGATGATCTTCTCTTCGAGCAGGGTGAGGCGCTGGGCCGTGTTGAGCGAGGAAACAGCCTCGGACTCGATGCGCACCAGTTCGCTCCCGGCCGCGTCGATCGCGTCGAGTTGCTGCTGCAGTCGTCGGCTCTTGGTCGTGTCCCAGACGATGGCGAGGATGCGCAGCCCGTCGCCCGTGCCGCGGCTCGTGTCGATCACCGGCGAAGCGATCATTTCGTAGAAGCGATTGTCCTCGGTCTGGAAGGCGAAGCGGCGGCTGGAGTCTTCGTTGAGTTCCACCTGCTCGGAGAACAGCCGCGCCGTCTCCTGGCAGGTCCGCTCGACCTTGCGCGTGACGGATCCGTTGAACTGCTGGTACTTGCGGTTCGCCCAGACGAGATTGCCGGCCGAGTCGCACAGGCACACGCCCTCGCCCAGCGCGCTGAGCAGCGTGCCGGTCTGCCCCTCGGCCAGGGCGCGCTCGAGGGGCATGAGGCTGGAGGGATCGGCCAGGACGAGCGATCCCGTCGCCGCGTCCTGAGCCGCCTCCGCGTCGCCGACGAAGCGGAGGTCAAAGTGCTGGCACAGACTTGCCGCGATTCTCGAATTCGGTTCGATCGCGCCGTCGAGGATGAGCAGACGCGGCCGCCCCTCGGTCTTGAGCGGCTCGGCGCCGTTCGGCTGGTCCTTGGCGCTCTCGGTGGAATGCTTCGTTTCAGCCATACGCGGTCTGGTCCGCCCTCCGGTGACGCGGCGTTCGTCCTCGATCCGCTCGGGGCGGAGGGGCAGTGTAGAATCACCGCCGCGTCGGGCAATGATACGAGCGCGGCGGGTCCGGCGGGTTGGATTGTGCCGGTTCGCGGCGGCTCGTGCGTCCCGGGGAACTCCGAGCCCGGATCGCAGGCGGGCAACGGTGGTGGCCCATTCCAGGTAAGTGAGGTTCCATGCATGATCGAGATTGATCATCTCACGAAGTGCTATGGCTCTTTTCGCGCGGTGGGCGACGTCTCGCTGAGCATCCCCGACGGCCAGGTGCTCGGCCTGCTCGGCCCCAACGGCGCAGGAAAGACCACGATGATCCGCGTCATGACCGGCTATCTCCCCCCCACCAGCGGCCGCGCCTCGGTCGAGGGCTTTGACAGCGTCACCCAGTCGCACGAGGTGCGCCGGCGGCTCGGCTACCTGCCCGAATCCAACCCGCTCTACGGCGAGATGCGCGTCGTCGAATACCTCGACTTCCGCGGCCGCATCTTCGGCCTCTCGCGCGAGACGCGGCGCAAGGCGGTGGATCGCGTCGTCGAACGATGCTGGCTCAAGGAGATGCGCCGGCGGCAGATCGGGCGCCTGAGCAAAGGCTACCGCCAGCGCGTCGGCCTCGCCGCGGCAATGCTCCACCAGCCGCCGGTGCTCGTGCTCGACGAGCCGACCTCCGGCCTCGATCCAATCCAGATCCGCGAGACGCGGCACCTGATTCGCGAACTCGCCGGCGATCACACCATGGTCCTCTCGAGCCACATTCTGCCCGAAGTCGAAGTCACCTGCGATCGGATCGTCATCATCGCGCGCGGCGGCATCCGGGCCGACGGCACGGTGGACCAACTCAAGCACAAAGCCGGCGACACGCAGCACTACGTGCTCGAAGTCAAGCCCCCCGGCGGCGCCGACGGCTCGATCCGCGACGCGATCGGTCGGATTCCCGGCGTGTCGCGCGTCGATGAGACGAACATCGACGGCTGGACGCGGTATGAGATTACCGGCGCCTCGAGCAGCGCGGACCTGCGCGAGCCGCTGGGCCGGCTCGTGGCCGAGTCGGCCCTGCCCTGCCGCGAACTGCATCGCGAGTCGGGCTCACTCGAGCAGTTGTTCGTTCGGATCACCTCGGAGGTGGATGCATCATGAGCCAGATGCTGGCCATCGCCCGCCGCGAATTCCTGTCGTACTTCAGCACGTCGGTAGGCTATGTCGTACTCGCTCTGTACCTGCTCGTGAGCGGTCTGATCTTCGCGCTCTCGGTGCTGCACACAGGCGTCGAGGCGTCGATGCGGCCGTTCTTCGATCTCTCGTTCTTCCTGCTGCTGTTCATCGCGCCGGCAATTTCGATGCGGCTGCTCAGCGAGGAGATGCGCCTGGGCACGATCGAGTCGCTCATGACCTGCCCGGTGAGTGATACGCAGGTCGTGATCGGCAAGTGGATCGGGGCGGTGGGCTTCTTTCTGGCCATGCTGGCCCCGACGCTGCTCTACCCGCTCGTGCTCGAGTGGTATTCGGCGCCGGACTACGGTTCGATCTTCGCCGGCTACTTCGGCCTCGTGCTCATCGGCGGGCTCTATCTCGCGCTGGGGACGCTGGCGTCTTCCATCTGGCCCAGTCAGATCCTCGCGTATCTGGTCGCGGTGTTCTTCTGGCTGCTCGTGGTCGGGCTGACCAGCTGGCTGCCGCGCTTCGTCGGCGAGCCATGGTCATCCATCCTGTATCGAATGAGCATCGATCTGCGCTACAGCAATGATTTCTCAAAGGGAGTGATCGACACCTCGACGATCGTTTACTTTGTTTCGGGCATGGTGATCTTCCTGGTGGCGGCAGTCAAAATCGTGGAGTCGCGACGATGGCGGTAAGCAAGAACAACTCTCAGAAGGCGCCGCCGCAGGAGACGGCTTCGAGCAGGCGGCTCAAGTACGGCCTGAGCGTCGGCGTGCTGCTGTTGTCGCTGCTCATCATTCTCGGCGTGCTCAACTGGCTCGCCTCCGACGCCGCCTATCGCGTCGACCTGACCGAGCGCGGCCGGTACTCGATCAGCCAGCAGACGCGCAACCTGCTCAAGTCGCTCGACGAAAGCGTCACCATCACCCTGCTCTTCGCCGAGAGCGATCCGACGCTCAACACCGATGAGCAGCGGCTCGTCGCGTCGCAGCGGCGCGAGGTGGAAGATGTGCTGCGCGAACTGCGCAACAAGAGCGAAAAGATCGAAGTCGTCCGCATCGATCCCACCGATCATCGCACGATCACGCAGTACGACGAACTCATCGCCCGGCTCAAGGACATCTACGCCGAGGAGTCGGCGGCGTACGAAGCGGCCGCGAAGGAAGGCCAGGCCGCACTCGAGCGCCTCGCGAACTTCGCCTCCGCACAAGCCGAGACGCTTATCGGTGCGATGGGCGAGCTGCCCTCCGACCACGTCTCGCGGCGCGACTTTCAGACCATCACGCTCGTGCTCTCTTCCGTGATCCCGCGCGAGAGCCAGGCGGCAATCGAGGCGATCGACGAATCGCTCAAGGACTCGCCGATGACGGGCGCGCCTTTTCCCGATCTGGCCGGCGCGGTTTCGATCGTACGGGCCGGCGCCGAGCGGGCCAGCACGCTCAGCCAGATCGCCGACTTTTTCGAGCAGTCCATCGACGCGGGCACGCTGCCCGAGTCGCTCGCGGGCAAACTTCAGCCGACAATCCAGCCGTACCGCGACATGGCCTCGTCGCTGCTTGATGAGAAAGAGAAGATCGACGACCTCAAGCCGCTCGAACTGAGCAAGATCAACTCCGCTCTGCGCTCGCGCAACTGCGTGCTGCTGACGAGCCCGACGCGCGCGACGGTGCTGTCCTACAGCCGGCTCTTCCCGCCGCCGGGCGCGCAGCAGGCCGCCCAAGAAGCCACCGCCGGCGTGCGCCGCTTTGCGGGTGAAACCGTGCTCGCATCGGGCATCCGCCAACTCATGCTCACCGACCGGCCCAAGGTGATTCTCTGCCACTCCGAGCAGGCGCCGACGATCCTCTCCGGCCGGCCCGATCGCCTCGATCTGGCCTCCGTCGCGAGCCAGTTGCGCGACCTGGGCTTTGACGTGCAGGAGTGGAACGTGAACTCCGGCCCGCGCCCGACGGTTCAACAGACGACCGGCCAGCCGGTCTGGGTCATCCTGCCTCCGGCGCCGAGTGGCCAGCAGATGATGGCCGGCGGCGAACTGGCGGACGCCGCCAAGCAGCTCGTCGCCGAAGGCGCCAACGTGATGATGAACTTCTTTCCGAGCTTCGTTGCCGGTCTCGGCCAGCAGGATCCCTGGAACGCAGCGATCGAACCGCTGGGCGTCACCGCCGACACGGGCCAGATCATCGTCGAGCAGATCCCCATGCCCACCGGCCCGCCTCAGACCGATCCGACGCACGTGTTCGTCGATTTCCTCAGCGAGAACCCGATCGCCACGGCCGTGCGCGGCGAACCGACGCAGCTCAGTCTCATGGTCCCGCTGCAATTCGACGACGGCACGCCGAAAGACAAGAGCCCATCGGGTGAAGAGACGCAAGGTGAATCATCCGGGCAGCAGCCGACCGCTGATTCCAACGTTCAGCAAACGGCGCTGCTGCAGCTCAAGCCCAGCGAGCGCATCTGGGCGACGGACGTGATGAATCTGATGCAGGACGCGGAGATCGATCCGCCAGCGGAAGTGGGCAAAGCCCCCTACACCGTGGCCGCAGCCGTGGAGCGGCAGGGCGACTTCGGCCTGCAGCGGGCGCTCATCATCGGCTCGGCGCAGTGGTGCTGGACGGGCCAGGTCGGGCAATACGAACTGACGATGGGTCTGCCGATGTATCCCGGCAACGGCGAACTCTTCGCATCCGGCGTGTGCTGGCTGGCGTATCTCGATGAACTCATCGCCCGCAGCCCGCGCGCCGAATCCGTCGCCCGCATCGAAGACCTTGGCCCCGGCGCGCAGATTTTCTGGCGCTGGGCATTGATCGGCGGCCTGCCGGTGTTGAGCCTTGTGGCGGGCATCTTCGTCGCCGTCAGCCGGCGAGGCTAGCCCGACCGCGCTTCAACTGGAGATCGAGGCATGAACATTCGTCTCACCCTCATCGTTCTCGTGCTCGCCGTGGTGGCCGGCGTCGTGGCGTTCATCAAACTGCGCAATCCCGGCCCGCCGTCCACGACGCAGCCCGCCGCCGGCACGCGCCTGCTCAGTCCTGACGAGTTCAATCCTGATGACGTCACGCGCATCAGCGTGGACAAGGGCGACGAGCACGTTGTGTTCGAGTACGACGGCGAGAAGTGGTGGCAGACCGAGCCCGTGCGCTTCGAAATGGTCACCTGGTCGATCCGCATGCTCTCCACGTCGGCCGCGGACCTCACGATCTCCGAGACGATTCCCGCGCGCGATCTCGCGGGCGATCTGAGCGCCGCCAAACTCGGCCTCGATCCTGCCATGGCGACCGTGGCCTTTGACGCCGGAGAAAAGCAATTCACGCTGTATCTCGGGCGGATCGCCGCGGGCGGCAAGGCGTACGCGCGGCTCACGCCCGACGGCGAGGTGAGCGTCGTCGAAGATACGCTCCACCGCCGCGTCTTTGACTCGTCGCCGCGCGAATGGCGCGTCAAGAATCTCCTCCAGGGCGTCGGCGCGGATGCGTCGCGCATCACCATCGAGCAGAGCGAACCCGGCAGGACCATCAGCCTCGTCAAGACCGCGAGCAAGTGGCGCCTCACGCTGCCCATCGATACCGCGGCCGACGAGACAGCAGTTTCGCGCCTCATCGGCACACTCGGCTCGCTGCAGGTCGAGAGTTTCGTCGATGACAATCCCGCCGACCTCGCCGACTTCGGCCTCGACAACCCCTGGGCGACGATCACCGTCGAAACAGACAAGGTCGATTCCGAAGGCAAGGTGACGACGAAGCGCGAATCGGCGCTGCTGGGCAGCCCGTTTGATCTGCAGGACGCCGCCCGCTACGCCAAACGCGCCGACCAGCCTCCGGTTGTCAAGGTGCGAGCGAATGACATCAGGATGCTCACGCCCGACCCGGCGTCGCTGGCCTCTCGCGCCGTCGTGACGCTGCCGCGCCAGGACATTCGCGCGCTCGTCATCGACGGACAGGAAGGCCGCTTCCGCCTCGAGCGCAATCTCGACGCCTGGACGATCACCAACGATGACGGCTCGACGGCGCCTGCGCGCACCGAAGCAGTGATCAGCCTGCTCGATCAGTTGACGCTGCCCTGCCAGGGTGTGGAGATCGCCGCCCAGGGCGCTGCGGTCGAAGGCAGTTACCTCGGCAAGGTCGCCGTCGAAGGGTTCAGCAGCGGCACCGTGGCTGAAACGACGTGGTATCGGCGCCAGAAGGATGATGCAGCGCAGCTTGTCCTGGCCGACGGCTCAGGCGCGCTGCGCTGGCGGCCAATGGTCAATGTTCCCGAACTTGTAGCCGAAACATTCGCAGCCGGCGCCGCCACCGGCGGCGGCGAGTCCGGCGCCACCAACGAACCCGAGCCCGTTAAGTGATCGAATCGCACCCCTACGGCATCGTCCACTGGCCGTCGCGGTAGACGGTGAGCGTCGTGTTGATCTCGTACCAGCGGGGCAGCATGCTCAGATCGAGGACGGGGCGGGCTCGCGCCTGATCGACGGCCATGCGAGCTGACCACGACGCCTGCTCGCCGGACTGCAGCGCGACTTCAAAGAGCAGCATCGAATCAAGATCGGTTGGCGCGATGCGTTCGCCGGGCTCGCCGCCGCAGATGTTGCAGATGATAAACTGCTGCCCGCCGCACAGGGCGCACTGGCCGGGCGAGGCGCCGCCGTGGCACGACGGGCACTTGATGATGCGCTCGTTGCGGCAGGTGGGGCAGCGCGGGTAGTTGCGGCAGAAGGACATGATCTGTCCGATGGAGCCGAAACTCCGGCCAAACTCCTTGGCCAGCCGCTGCGTCGCGTCGTTGAGTTCGAGCGCGGCCAGCGCCTTTTGCCCGTCGCCCTGGCGATAGAAGCCGAGCATCGAAGACAGCAGCGACGCAGCCCGGCGGAACTCGCGCTCCGCCTCTTTCAGGCCCAGCGCTTCAGGCGACTCGACCGTTTCCGAATCGGACAGCAGCGCCGCCAGCGAGCGCAAATCGCGCTCCTCCATCGACCGGCCGCGGCGCTTTTCAATCTCCGCCAGCGCCAGGCATGCGCTGCGGCCGAAGCGATCGCCGTCGAACCGCGCCGCGAGGACGAACAGCCGCACGGCCAGGTCGAGTTGGGCCTCGTCGATCGCCTCCTCCCCGAGCAGGAAGTACGCCTCGGGATCGGAAGGCGACAACTGCTCGAGCCTGGCATCCATGCTCAGCGCGCCCTGATCCGCCGGTGACGACTCCGCCGGCGCGGCCGCAGCCGGGGGCGGCTCCTGGGCGAGACTCGGTGTGGCCGCCAGAAGCAGCATGGCGCAGAGCGTCGTGATCAAAGCGCGTTGCATCAGAATCCACCTCCTCGCGCCGCTTGACCGAAGCGCACTTCCCACACCTTCGTCAGCGCCCGCTCGGCGATGAGCAGTTGCTCCATGGCGTTGCGGCTCGCGGCGAGTCGCTGCGTCGTCGAGTCAAGCAGGTCCGCGAGTTCCTGCCTCGCCGCGGGCCGCTCCGATGACGTGACATAACACGCCGCTTCGAGCGTTGCCATCTGCCACGCGTGGAAGCGGCCGATCGGGTCATCGAGCACGGCGGCGCGGATCGCGGCGCGGTGGGTGATCTGGTGCAGCGTGGCCGGAAGCGGCGCGATGGGTTGCATCGGCCGGGCCACCTCGACCCACTGCTCGAAGCTCAACTTCGCCGCTTCCGCAGGATCGAGGCTCGATGGAGTCGTGCGCAGCAGCCGATCGGCGTACACCGCGGCCAGGAGGTCGCCCAGCGAGTCGATGACGGCGTTGGCGTTGAGGGCCCCGCGCAGGTAGGCCGCACGTCGAAGAAGCGCCAGCCGCGCCACGCGATACCACTGCTCATCGCGCGGGTCGGGAAGGTCTTCCGTCGTGATGCGTTCGATCGCGGCCGAAAGCTCACCGTCGGACCGGTCGGGGATCATCTTGTCCGCCAGTGCGAGCAGGACGTTGGGGCCCGACGCGTAAGAGCCGGCGATGGTGTCCAAAGCCACGTCGCGCATATCGCGCGGCTGGCCGTTGAGCGCGATGTCGGCAAGCACCGCCGCGTTGATCGGCCCGAGTTCGCCGGCGATATCGCTGGGCAGGCGCTCGATGAGCTGCTTCATGCCCTCGCGATCATTGTTCTTGGCGGCGCGAAAATACTGCACGGCCCATTCGCCGTCGCCGCCGATGGGCGCCTGAGCCCGGCCGGGATCGACCTCGGTCGCGAGGCGCGCATCAGCGAGGCGAGATTCGACGCCACTCAGCAGCAGGGCCGCATCCTCGGGACGCCCCGCCCAGACGAGTGCGGCAGCGCTATTGTGAAATGCGACGTTGATCGTCTGCACGAGCAGCTCCTCAGGCGTCACGCGCACCGGCTCGGTGAGCAGGCGATCAGCGCGAAAGATCCAGTCGTCGATGCCGGTGCGGGCCGGCGCAGCGCCCGCGGCCTGGCCGGCGGCAGCCCACGCTTCAGCCAAGCGCTGGCGCAGCTCGGCTCGCTGCTCGGCGCCCGCGTCAGTCGGCACGATGAACGAGTCGTCGAGCCCCGGAATCGCGCCGGTCGAGACGATCCATGAGGAGACGACGGCAAGATCGTCGGCCGAGATGCGCGGCTCATCCCACCACGCCAGCAGCGCGCTCCGCGCCGCCGTCGAATCGTTCCAGCGCACCGCCGAAAAGAGCGCGGCCAGCACGCGGCCGGCGCTGTCTGAAGTGGAGAGATCGGGCCCTTCGACGAGCAGTTGCCGCGCCGACTCGAGCGCGAGCCCCTCTGCCTGGTCCTTGTCGGAGACGGTGGTCACGCACTGCAGCCAGGCGATCCAACTCTCGACGGCGCCGGATTCAATCGTCACCGCGCCCACCAGCGGCGTGATCATCTCGCGAAGCGCGAAGCGGGCCGCGGCGTCGAAATCGCCCGAGCGAGGCGGCGCGCCGGTGGACACGTGCCGGCGCCAGTGCTGCTCGACCACGCTCCGCACCGGCGCGGGCAGGTCCGGCTCGCGCATGAGCACCGCGAGCATGCCCACGGACCAGGCGCGGCCCGTCAGTCCGTCGGGCGCCATCCAGCGCGGCTGCTCGGGATCGAGAAGCGACACGAGCGAAGCCGCGCTCGCCTGGTCACGGCCGAGCCGGTAGATGGCCGAGACGAGCACATCGCGCAGGCGCTCGCGGCCGGCGCCGTCGAACACCATCCACTGCTTCCGCCCCTGGGTCGCCGCCGAAGCGAAGAGATTCAGCGTCGTCTGATCAAGAGTCGAAGCCGCGGCCGAGTCGCGATCGAGCTGCTCGAGCACGCCGGCGAAGGTCTGCGAGAGCGGACTTACCGGCAGGTTGATGTTCTCGTTTTCGATGGTCGGCAGCGTCGGAGCGGCCGGGCGTTTGATCGGCGCCGTGGGCGTGTTGAGCGCTGCCGTCACTGCCGGGTCGGGCTTGGGGCCCGCGACGTTGATCTGAAAGAACACCCAGACGGCAAACGGAACGACGATCGCGGCGCAGGCGAGAAACGCCATCATTGCCACAAACAGATTGCGCTTGGCCGCCTCGTGCGCATCGCGGTAGGACAGCACGTCAGAGACGTTCAGCGCCGGCGCGCCATCCAGTCCGCCCGCAAACGCGGCCGGCGGCGGGCCCACCAGCGGCGTGTCGCGAGGCGTGGCCAGCGTCACGGGCATGGTGAGGATGGCGTCGAGCAGCGCTTCACCCGACACGCCGTGCTGCGCACCGGCGGCGATGATCCGGTGCCGCGCCTTGCCGTTCCACCCTCCGGCCGACACCCACGCGGCGAGCAGGTCGCGCAGAAATGCGGGCGGATAGTTGGGCGCGCCCGAGGCAGTGCGGGCCGAGCCGTTCGAACCTGCTCGCGCAGCCGGAGCCGCGGGCGCGGGTGAACCGGCCGCGACGCTCTGCCGCACCTTGTGGTAATCGTCGATGAGCGCGCGGCGAGCCTCGGCGTTGAGCAGCAGCGAAGCGGCGGCGCGGATCTCGCGGCGCAGCGCGTCGGCCGCCGCATCGTCCGACCCCGCGCGGGCGTCGATGCGCGCCAGCAGAGAATCCACCGCCGTCCGCACGTGGTGCGGCTCGCATCGATCGGGAGTCAGTCCGAGCAGCGCAAACGGGCCTATGCGGCCGGAGGTGGTGCCGAGAATCTCAAGTCGAAGCGCTTCGGGCGTCATTGATCGCCCCCCTGCCGCTTCATCTGTTCGTGCAGTTCACGAATCCTGGCGCCCCACGGCTCCGGGCCGTAATCCGGATGCAGCAGGATGTGCTGGCTCATGACCTCGCGGGCTCGCGCTGGTTCGCTGCCGTTGAGCAGGCGCATGAAGTGATAACGGGCTTCGTACCACTCCGGCGCCGACTCGGGCGAGCCGGTCATCGCCGTGCGCCAGTGCTGCAGCGCTTCGTCGGCGCGGCCGCGGCTTTCAGCGATCATCGCTGAGCCGCGCAGTACGCGGAAGTGGCGCGGCTGGGCTTCGAGCAACTTGGCGAACCACGACTCGGCGAGTTGACGAAGTTCGACGTCGGGCTTGATCGTATCCAGCGTCAGCGCGGCGTCGGCGACGTTGATCATGATCGCCGCCGCAGCCGGATCGGCAGCCGAAGGCGGATCGCCGGCCGACCGCAGCGCCCGCCGCCCATGCAGCACGACGCGGCGAAGCGTCTCCTCGAGCCGCGCATCCTGCTTGAACGTCTGCCAGTCCTGCACCGCGTACGCATAGAGCGCCCGGCTGGCGGACTGGGCGAAGGCGCTGTCGGGGTCGGATTTCCAGAGTTCTTCGCACCACCTGGCCGCTTCCTCGAAGCCGCCCGAGAGAATCTGCGCCTGGAACCGGCGGTAATCGAGTTCGCCCGCGACGTCCGCGAGATCGATCAACCCGGCCGCACGAGCGGTTTCGAGGCGATCGAGAATCTGCCTCGCCTCGCTCACGCGCGCCACGCCTCGCGTCAGCAGCACGTCGAGCACGCGTCGAGCACGCGTAAGGTACTGCTCGCGGGCGGCGGCATCGGCGCTGCCGATGAAGGCGCGGCGCTCGTCCGCCTCGAGCAGCGGCATGGCCACTTCGAGGTACTGCTGCGCCGCCTGGATCCGCCGATCCGCCGGCGCATCGCGAAACAGCAGAAAGAGCATGCGCTCGGCTTCGGCCCGCGCGGCGCTGTATGCGTCGCTGCTGGGCGGAATCGCGAGAAGCTCCTCAACCGCCTGCGCCGACGGCGTCGCGTCCGCCGTCGCCCGGCGGAAGCGCACGCGACCGGCGCGGCTGCTGGAGGGGAATCGCTTCACGAACTCCTGCAGTGCCCGGTCGAGGTCCGCGGCCCACTTCGGATCGTTCTCATTGGCGGCGGCGAGGCGCTCACGGCAGACGATGCTCATCCACATGGCGGACTCGGCATCGTCGCCGGTCAGCTGCTGCGAGGTGTCTTCAAAGAGGCTCGCAGCCGGCGCCAGACGTCCCTGGAAATACTGCGACCAGGCGACGAGCAGTCGCGCGTGCCGCGCTGCGTCGGGCCACTGCCGCGCATCGCGCCGGTCGGCGGTTTCGGTCAGCAGTTTTTCCGCCTTGGCATAGAGCGCGATCAGCTTCGGGTCGGTGGCGGGCTCATCGCCCTGGTGTGCTTGGCGCGCCGCTTCGTAGGCTTTCATCGCAGGCACGTAGGCGAGGATGAAACTGTCGCCGCCCAGCGAATCGAGGCGGAAGACGTCGGCGATCTCGATGACCTGGTGCAGCTCGCCCATCTGCGCCAGCATGTTCACCGCCTCTTCACCCAGCCGGCGCGCCTGCGCATCGCCGGTGGACTGCGACTGCTCAAGGGCGAGCACCGCGAAGAGGCGCACGAGCGTCGTCGTCAGCCGGCCTTCCGAGCGCCATTTGGCGATGGAGAGTTCGATCTCATCCCAGCGGCCGGCCGCAAAGAGCACGACGAGCCGGTAACCCGGGAGAATCGCCTGTACGCGCGGCGATTGCGGATTGGCGGCCTGAATGTTGTCGAGCCACGCAAGGCCTGTCTGCGGCCGGCCGGCCTGCGCCTGGCAGAGCGCGATGCCGATGGCGGCGCGGGCGGCATGCTCAGCGCTGAGCATCGACTCGGGCACTTCCTCCGGCTCGGGCGGTGAGCCGTCGAACTGCAGGATGTCGCCAAAGAGCCGGATGGCGTCGTCGAGGCCGGACGTGCCGCCGCCGAGCCACGCCTGGTAGTAGCGAGCCCAGCCGCCGTAGTACGCCGCCTGCATGGCGAACGTGTCGAGTTCCGCCAGTTGCGCCTCGATGGTTTCGGAATCGACGTTGGAAGTGCCAAAGTCGGTGCTCTCCAGGCGCCGGATCCGATCACGGAAGTTGACGTAGCTGTCTCCCATGGCGGCCGCCACCTCGCCCATCAGCCGCGCCGCCGTCTGGCGCTCCTCATCGGTTGCGCGACGCAGCCGGTGGAGTTCGGCGAGGCGCTCAGCGCGGAGGTAACTGGCCTTGTGGATCGTCAGGCGGAGCGTCTCGGTGTTGGCCTTAGGGACGCGTTCGAGCATGTCGCGGCTCTTGCGCTCCCAGCGGGCTCGCTCGCGGTCGTCGCCGGTTTCATCCAGCATCCGCCCATACAGGACGGCGAGACGCTCGGCCAGGGGGATGCGCTCCTCGCCCAGAGCTTCGGCAAAGCGGCTCTCGAGGCGCGCAATGACCAGATCCGTCAGGCCGTGCCGGTCGAGATACGCCACCACCGGGTCGTCATCGCGCCCCGGCGATGTCTGCGCGAGGCCGACGGAGGCGGCGGCGGAGAGCACCGCGCCGCCCAGCAACGCGCAGATCAGGCGTCGCATCGACTTATTTCGACTCGGGGACATACGTCACCTTCTCAAAGCCGGCGTCGCGGCAGCACTGGATGGCGCCGACGGCAAAACCCACCGGCACCGAATCCGATACGCGCACAAACACCCCGAGTTCGTGCGGCAGTTCGCGCAGCAGTTCGAGCAGTTCGCTGCGCGTCGCGATCACGCGCGAGCCGATGCGGTAACCCGGCTTGCCGTCGATGATCTCCACCGAAAGCACCTGCGGGCTGAAATCAGTGCTGCGGCTGGCGCTGCTCACCTGCTGCGTCTGAATGTTCGGCGTCAGTTGCGACTCGGACGGCGTGATGATCGATGAGAACAGGAAGAAGATGAGCAGCAGAAACACGACGTCGATCATGCTCGCGAGATTGAGCGGCACGCGGTTTCGGCTGTCGGGCTTTTTCGACTTGAAGTTCATCAGCGGGCCGGCTCCGTCGCCAGTCTCCAGCGCCACACCCCGCGCTCGCGCAGGTAGGCGCCCAGGTCGTTGATCCACCTGCTCGCGCCGCGCTGGTCGGCGCGGATCACCACTTCAAACTCACCCATCGTGCGGCCGTCCTCGCGCAATCGCATGATTTCGCGATCGATCAGTTCCTTCACGGCAACCTGGCCCATCTGCCGCTCGCCGACGATGTACCGGTCCGGACCCTCCATCAGCACGTTGATCACCAGAGGCGGCAACGCCGCGCGAGCCTCCGGCTCGCCCTTCTCCTCGGGAAGTTCGAGTTCCGCCCGGGCCCGCTCGACGAACTGCGCCGTGGTCATGAAGAAGATGATGAGCAGAAAAATAACGTCGATCATCGCGGTAAGATCGAGGTCAGGCAGGTGAACGCGATGCCGGGCGGTGAACCTCACGTGCCCACCCTCGCAGACGCAGCCGGCGGGGCGGCGGGTCGCGTCGGGCCGCTCGGAGCAGGCGCGGACATCGGGCGCGCCGGCGCCGCGGTCGTGGTCGCGCGCACGGCGCCGGCCGGCGCCGCGCCGGTGGGCTCGAGGCCCACGGTGATCTCTTCAATCGTCTGGGCCGCGAGCGCGGCGTAGTGGTCGATGCGGTTGCGCAGATACGAGAACACCGCCATCGTTGGAATCGCCACGCACAGGCCCATGAGCGTGGTGATCAGGGCCTTGGAGATGTCCGCGGCGAGCAACTCCGGCCGCGCGCCGCTGCTCGAGATCGTGCTGAATGCGCCGACCATGCCGATGACGGTGCCCAGCAGGCCGAGCATCGGCGCGATCGAGCCGATCAGGCCCAGCGCATCGGTCTTGCGATAGAGGCGGGCCACTTCTTCGGCTCCCGCTTCCTCGATGGCGTCCTTGAACTCGAACGGGCCGAAGGCGCTGCGCTGGTAGCGATTGAGCCCCTGCGCGAGCACGCGCGTGAGGAACGAGTCATTCTCGATGCGCTTGCAGACTTCGAGCGCGCCCACGACGTCGCGGTTGATGAGCAGCCCCTGCAGGGCGGAGACGAGGTGAGGCGGCACAAGTCGCTTGGGCTGAATGGCAATGATGTTCATCACCGCCAGCGTCGCCGCCACGAGGCTGAGCAGGATGATGATGTACCCCGTCAGGCCGCCGTTGTGGATCTGCTCGAGCAGCGTCATGCCCTGCGGCTCCTCGTCCTGCGCGAGCAGGAGCAGCGGCTGGAGCAACGTGGGAGCGAGAACACCAATGGTCATTGTTTTTTCTCCGTGGCGGCGATGCGTGGCGCGGCTGCCGCGTCGTTGAGGGGATGCGTCGGATAGTCGAGTTTGAGTTCAGCGCGGAGTGAGGCGGCGTCCTCCGAACGGCCGAGACCTTCGAGCGCATCGGCCGCGGCGTCGAGGGCGAAGCCGGCGACGTAGGACTGCTGGCCGCCGAACAGTGCGGGCACCGTCAGCAGATCCACCAGCCCGCCGCGCTGCGTGTCCACATCGCTCACCACCACGCGCGCCAGGCCGCGCGCGAAATACGCCCAGGGGGTCAGCGGGCCGGTTTCGCGATACAGTCGCGCAAATGTGCGGTCGACTTCCACGGGAAAGGGTTTGACTTTTTCGACGGCGGCGAGCACGGCGGTGACCATCAGCGCCGCCGGATCGCGCCGCCATTCGTCGTCGAGGTGATAAAACAGCGCCGCATCCTGCACGCGAACACCCAGCGCCAGCCGCGCGCCGCGCGCGTAGAGCGACGCAAGGCGCTCCGTTGCCGGCGCATCGACCACATAGTGATCCAGATCCGAAAGCAATTGCTCAACGCCCACGGTGCGCGTCCAGAGCGGCGGCAGTTGCGGGCACACCCCGCTGGACGGATCGACAATCGGCGTCATGTCGAGGTACGCCGCCGGCTTGATGCCGCTGTTGAGCAGCCGGTGCATCTCGAGCCAGGGGATGACGGCCGCCGCGCGGGCGCTCCGCGCCAGGCGGCAGCGCAGCAGCCCCTCGGCAACGACCAGGGCCGTCGCGTCGGTCCGCCCCCTCATCTCACTGAAAAGCGGATCGAGAATCGGCTCGGCTGCAGCGTAGTCCTGCCGCTCCACGCGGCTGCGAGCCCGCCAGAGGTTCTCGCTCAGGTCGCGGTACTCGGCAAACCGTTCGGCAAAACCCTCGCGATCGGTTTCGAGCAGTCGCACGCGGTCCCACGTGTAGAGCGTGTCAATGCTGTCGCTGGCCCGCGTGACGCGAAAGAGCACGCCGGCGTCATCGACCTGCACCGCGCGACCCTCGACGGGGTTCTGCGACCCGCGCGGAAACAGGCGATCGGCGCGGCACCAGGGCGCGGCGAGCGTGAGAATGAGCAGCCCGAACAGAGCGGAGCACCGCCGCGGATCATCGCGATGGGAGCGCAGCCGCGTCAGCCTCACGGTTGCCCTCCGCCGCCGCCGGGATTGGGCACGCCGAAGTCGGGCACGTAGCGGTACTCGCCGCCGGATTCCTTGGCGATCTGCCGCATGATCTCTTCACCGCCTCGGGAGCCGAAGATGATGGTGTTGATCTTGGTCCGGCGGCCGCGCGTGTTGAGGGCGCGGACGAAGCCAGGCAGCACCTCCGTCTGCTGGCCGTCGGTCATGAAGTAGATCACGTCGGGGCGCGGCTTGAGTTTGAAGGCTTCTTCGAACGCCGGAGCCGGCTCGGTGCCGCCCGCCGAAACGAGGCGGCTGATCCACGCGCGAACCTTGAACTTGGTCGGCTCATCCGCCTTGTACCACCGGTATTGATCGTTCATCGCGAAGGCGCTGTCGCTGTAGGCGATGATCAGAAACGACGCGTGCTCGGGAAGCGCGTTGATCGACTCAACAAGATTGCGCTGCAGGGTGCCGATGCGATCGGCTTCGGACATCGAGCCGGACACATCCACGATGTAGACGAACCGGTTGCCGCGCGCCTCGATGCCGAAAAAACTCGTTCCCGCTCCGCCGCCGCCGAGCATCTGCCCGGGGCTGAACTCTTCGCCGGCGCCGCCCAGGGTATCCACCGCGCCGGGGTCGGCCAGATCAACCGAAACGCTGGACGGATCGGCCTCGAAGAGTTCCGCCGGCGACTCGGCGGCCACCGTGAGGCTCGGATCCATCGGTGTGGGAATCGCATCCGATGGCTCATCCAGTTTGGTCAATTCTTCATCGGCGAGCGTCGCGAACTCGATCTGCACCTCGCTGCCGTCGCCCCGGATCGGCGGGTTGATGACGAGGATGGCGGCAATGAGCAGAAACAGCGCGTGCAGAAAAACCGAAACGGCCGGCGCGATGATCTTCTCCGGTTTGCGGTATTGAGAGGTGTGCCGAGACTCCTCGGCCAGCACTTCATACACATCGGGCTTGGGCGGCGCAGGCTCGTTCAGATTGCTGGTCGGCTCGTGGTTCATGCCTGATCCTGCCGTCGAAGCGGCAGTTCTCCTGCGTCGGGGCCTCGGGTCGATCCGGCTTGCGTGGCTGGCCGCCGGCTCGTGCGGTTCCGGCAGCGACTGGGGCCGCATCGGTCTGTTCGGCTGCACCCCGGGAGCGGTTGCGGCCGAGAAAAACACTCCTGCGATTCCATCCTATCGGATGCGCGGCAATGGCCCGGCAATCACGAAACAATTATAGGACAACCATATCCACCCATTCGGGCTTTGCTCGCGCTTGACCCCCACCACCCCGCCGTCTCCAATGCTCGAACCCCTCACCCAGGAATCCTCATGCCCGAGTCCTCCCGCTACCGGAAAGTCCTGCTGAAAGTCTCCGGCGAGAGCCTCGCCCAGGTCGGCGCGTTGGGCATCGATCCCGAGGCCCTCAACCTGCTTGCCCACGAGATCATCGCCGCCGTCGAGACCGGCACCGCCGTGGCGGTGGTCATCGGCGGGGGCAACATCGTTCGCGGCGCCGCCCTGGCCAAGGCCGGGCTCATCCCGCAGGCCAGTGCCGACTACATGGGCATGCTCGGCACGATCATCAACGGCATCGCCCTCAAAGAGACGCTCGACAAACTCGGCCAGCCGACGCGACTGCTCTCGGCCCTGAATATCACTTCCGTCGCAGAGCCATTCATCCGCGGCCGAGCCCTGCGGCACATGGAAAAGGGCCGGGTCATCATCCTCGGCGGGGGCACGGGCAATCCATTC
Source organism: Planctomycetota bacterium (assembly GCA_963205185.1). Lineage (GTDB taxonomy): Bacteria > Planctomycetota > Phycisphaerae > Phycisphaerales > UBA5793 > UBA5793. The sequence continues at coordinate 108,112 of CAUJHZ010000047.1, forward strand.
TGCACCACCGACACCGCCGCGGCCCTGCGCGCGACCGAACTCGAATGCGACATCATCCTCAAGGCCACCAAGGTGGATGGCGTCTACTCCTCCGACCCCAAGACCGATCCCAAGGCGAAACGCTACGAGCGCCTGACGTTCGACGAAGCCATCGCAGCGCACCTCAAGATCATGGACCTCACGGCATTTTCGATGTGCATGGAGCAGAATCTGCCGATCGTAGTCTTTGACTTCAAAGTGCGCGGCAACATTAAAGCAGTTGTCGAAGGCCGGCCGATCGGGACGATGATCACATCCAGAGGCGCGTGAAGCGCGCCTCGATCGCCCAAGTCGAAGTGTGCGACGCTGCGCAGCGCCTTCGTGTCGTCATTCGACCCCGAGGCTCATGCCCGAAGGGCGGCCAACTGGGTGCGCCTGATCTGTCTGCTTGATGCCTCGATGCCTCGATCCCTTGCTCCCTTCCCCTTCCCCCAATGACTCCACTCCAGGCTGCCATCCTCGGGCTCGTTGAAGGCATCACCGAATACCTGCCCATCTCTTCGACGGGGCATCTCATTCTCACCTCGTGGTTGCTCGGGCTCGACACGCCGGAGATGAAGTCCAGCGTCGATGCGTTCAATATCGTCATCCAGGGCGGAGCGATTCTCGCGGTGCTCGGGCTCTACTGGCCGCGCGTGCTGCAGATGCTGCGCGGCCTGATCGGGCGCGATGCAGCGGGGCTGAAACTGGCGATCAACATCATCGTCGCATTCCTGCCTGCGGCGGTGCTCGGTCCACTACTCGATGACACGATCGACAAGTACCTCTTCGCTCCAATTCCCGTCGTCGCGGCCCTGGCGACCGGCGGCGTGTGGATGATCGCCATCGACGTGTGGTACAGGCGCCGGTCTTCCGTAGAAGCTCGTCATTCCCGCGCAGGCGGGAATCCAGCGAGCGCGCCGCCACCAGGCGACGGTTCTTCGGCGTCCATCGGCGCAACGATTGATAATCTCACCATCGCCCAGGCGCTGCTCATCGGCCTGTTCCAGTGCGTGGCTATGTGGCCCGGCACGAGCCGATCGATGATGACCATCGCCGGCGGCATGATGCTGGGCCTCAAACCCAAACAGGCTGCTGAATTCTCATTCCTGCTCGGCCTGCCGACGCTCGGCGGCGCGTGCGTGTTCAAGGCAATTAAGAATACCGAAGAACTCGCGCAACTCGGCGCCGTGCCGATCGCGGTGGGCGTCCTCGTCGCGGCGATCTCCGCGGCGCTGGCCGTCAAGTGGCTCGTCGCGTTTCTCAATAAGCACGGCCTGACGGCGTTCGGCGTGTATCGACTGGTACTCGCTGCAGTCTTCGGCGGCCTGGTCTTCGGCGGCGTCGTGACGCTGACGAACTGACTGTCGGTGACGCAGCAGAACTACGTTCGCAAAGCGCGTCCTGACTCTCGCCCCGAAGGGGCCGGCTCATGTAGCCGCGGGTGAAGCAAAGCATGGGCGCAGCCCCGCAAGCGCAACCCGTGGAACGCAGATGCGCCCTCACTCCCCCCGCCCCGAAGGGGGCACGCCAATGTAGCCACGGGGGAAGCAAAGCGCGGGCGCAGCCCCGCGAGCGGAACCCGTGGAAAGCAGACGGTCATCAACTCCCCGCCCCGAAGGGGCTCGCTACCTGAATCCGAACGATACCTGCCGAGCCCACCACGAGCGTCAACAATCCCACATGCCCGGCACCTTCTCCCAACTGCTGCTGCACATCGTCTTCTCCACGAAACACCGCCAAACCTGGATCGCCGATGAACTCGCGCCGCAACTCCACGCCTACCTCGGCGGCATCGTCCGATCCGAGAAAGGAACCGCATACGAAATCGGCGGCGTCGAAGATCACGTCCACCTGCTCGTTCGCTGGCGGCCCGATGATTCAATCTCCAACCTGCTCCGCAACATCAAAACACGCTCATCGCGCTGGATTCATGAAACCCGCCCCGATCTCAAGTCATTTGCGTGGCAGGAGGGTTACTCCGTCTTCTCCGTGAGCAAGTCGCAGGAGCAGGCCGTGAAGAACTACATTCAGAGGCAAGTCGAGCATCACGCGCGCGAAGACTTTGCAGCGGAACTCATCCGCCTGCTCGACGCGCACAAAGTCGAATACGATCGGCGCTATGTACTTGACTGACTCAGTCGCGCGGCTGCATCGCGAGCCCCTTCGGGGCGAAGAGAATCAAGTCACATCTTCCACGGGTTCCGCGCCGCTGCGCGGCGCTCCACCCGCGGCTACATTCACGCGCCCCTTCGGGGCGAGAGCCGTTACACATCCATCAAAACCTTAATTACCCCCGGTTGCGCGGCCGTCTGCAGCGCCTTGACGCCATCGTCGAGTTTAAACCGCCGCGAAATCAGGCTCGCCACATCCACCTGCCGGCGCGCCAGCGCGGCCACCGCATCCGGAATCGAACCGCAGCGGCTGCCGATGACTTCGATTTCGTTGATCACGATCGGCGACAGATCGGTCTTTCGCTCGACGGGCGCCACCGTCGTCTTGAGCAGCACCTTCCCGCGCGGGCGCACGAGTTGCAGCGCCAGTTCGAGTCCTTCAGCCGAACCCGTGCAATCCACCACCACATCCTGATCGGCGCGCCGGCCGATCTCGTTCACGTGCCGGTGCCTGATGCCCCACTTCGTGCACAGGTTCATCTTGTCGGGGTGCTTGCCGATGAGCCGCACCGACGCATTGAGTTGCGCCATGACCTGCACGCACAGCAGGCCCAGGCGCCCATCGCCGAGCACGGTGATGTACGGCTTGCCCTCGACGTGCAGTTGGCGCGCTGCGTGCAGCGCCGCAGCGAGCGGCTCGGCGAATACCGCCGTGTCGTCGTCGATTGATTCGGGCACTTCGACAAGATTGATCGCCGGCAGCGTGAAGCGGTCGGCAAAACATCCGTCGCGATTGTGAATCCCCAGCACCGTGCGGTTGCGGCAGTGCGTGCTCAGGCCAGCGCGGCACATGTCGCACTTGAGACACACGGCGTTGATGGCGCCCACCACGCGCTTGCCAACCAGCCGCCGCGTGTCCGGCCCGTTGATCGACTCGACCTCGCCGACGAACTCGTGCCCGAGCACGCCCGCGAAGCCCATGTAGCCCCGGCAGATCTCCAGATCCGTCGAGCAGACGCCGACTTTCAGCGGGCGGACGAGCGCTTCGCCATCTGCCGGCGACGGCTCGGCGCGGCGCGTATCGAGCGAAAGTAATTTTCCGTCAAAGACGAGGGCGCGCATGGTCTCTACGACCCCGGCGCGGCGGCGGGCGCAGCGGACGCCGCATCGGGATAGCCGACCGGCACGCCGGGCTGCTCGAACACGGGCCGGCCGAACGGCGTGATCGTCTCGAGCAGCGTCTTGTCGCGGCTGTAGACGGGATATGTGTAGACGCCGCCCTTGGCGAAGGGATCGTCAACCTTGCGGCTCCAGTCGAGCCAGGCGACGGGGTCGGTGCCGAAGTTCTCGCCAGTCAGAATGTTCAGCGATCGCCGCGCGTGTACGGCCACGCCCAGCGAGCGGTCGTCGAGCCCGCGAATGAGCGCCTCGATGACGCCGCGTTCACGATACTGACCCAGCGCCGTCGCGGCGGCCATGCGCACATCCACATCTTCATCTTCGACCATCGCCTCGATGAGCGGCGCGACCGCCTGGTCGTTGTGAATGCGCTGCAAGCCCTTGGCGGCCTCCCAGCGCACCAGTTGCGACGAGTCTCCGAGGGCCGTGGCCAGCAGCAGCGCATCGGCCGGCTGGCCGTGCAGGCCCAGCGCGTGGGCGCTGGCAGCGCGGACCATGGGATCGGTATCGGCGATCGCCTCGCGATAGACCTTCAGATAGGGCTCTTCGCCGCCGAAGGGAGCATTGCTGATGAGCGTGATGCCCAGGCGGCGCTTCTCGGCGTCGCGGTGGAACATCCACGCCGCCGCCTGGCTCGGCGAGGGCGTGTTGAACTTGAGCGCTTCGCCGATGTCTTGACCCGCCGTCTCGCAACCCGCCAGCGAGCCGAGCATGATGGCACCGAGCGTCAGAGCGGCCGCGATGCCGAGAGAGCGCGCCTGTCGTGGATAGTTCATGGCCATGCCACCGCTGAGAAGTGCACCAGAACCCATCGAGCCGGTCGAACGACCGGAGGCACATCATAGCAGGTTGGCGCAATAACCGCCTGTGGACCGTGCCTGCCAATGCTTCGGCTAGAATCGCCTTTGATCCGCAATTAGACCCGCCAGAGAGAGATGCAGCGATGCCCCACATCGAACGATTCGACCTCGCCTGCGGCATGCCGCTGCTCGTCGAGCGCCACGACACCGCCTCATCGGCCGCGCTGACCTGGCTGCTGCCGCTGGGCAGCGCGTGCGACGAACCAGGCCGGATCGGGGCCAGCACCGTCCTCGCCGAGTGGCTCTGGCGCGGGGCGGGCGATCTCGATTCGCGCGGCCTCTCTGACGCCCTGGACCGCTGCGGCGTGCAGCGATCCAGCCACGTCGGCGGGCGGCACCTGTCCATTTCCGCCACGCTCATCGGCTCGCGGCTGGCCGAAGCCCTGCCGATTCTCACCTCCGTCGTGACCGCGCCGCGCTTTGAAGACGCGTCGTTCGAAGCCGTGCGCGACCTGACGCTGCAATCGATCGAAGGACTGCGCGATGAGCACCAGCAGCGGGCCATGCTGCTGGCGCGCAAGCACTTCTTCCCCGAGCCGTTCAACCGCTCGGGCTACGGCGAAGCCGACGACGTGAAGAGCCTCGCGCCGGCGCAGGCGCGGCAGGCATGGTCAAAGTGGGCCCGGCCGGGCGGCTCGATACTCGCGCTGGCCGGCGATGTCGATGGGGTCGCTGTCGCGAGACAACTCGATGAACTCCTGAGCGACTGGCGCGGTGAGACGATCGAAGCAACGCCGCAGACGTGGCCGGCGCCGGGGATGCACCACGAGCCCGAGACGATCGCGCAGGTGCACATCGCCGTCGCCGCCCCTGCGCCGCCTGAGCCCGATGCCGACAACATGAAGCAGCGCATCGCCACGGCGGTTCTCAGCGGGGGCATGAGCGGGCGGCTGTTCACCGAGGTGCGCGAGAAGCGGTCGCTGTGCTACAGCGTGCACGCGTCGTATGCGGCGGGTCGCGACTTCGGCGCGCTCTTTGCCTACTCGGGCACGACCGCCGAGCGGGCCCAGGAGACGCTCGATGTGCTGATTGCCGAACTGGAGCGCCTGCACAAGGGAGTGGATGAATCGGAGTTCGCGCGTGCCGTCGTCGGCCTCAAGTCGCGCCTCGTCATGCAGGGTGAATCGACCAGCGCCCGGGCGTCGTCGCTGGCCCACGACCTGTACAACCGCGGCGCGGCGCGCACGCTCGACGAGGTGCGCGACCAGGTGGATGCGGTGACTCTTGATGATGTGAACGCCTACCTCGCCAACCGCACCGCCGGGCCGTTCACGGTGGTGACCTTGGGGCCGAAGGAGTTGACACGACGGGAAGCCTGATTCTCACGCAGAGACGCAGAGATCGCGGAGAGGTCAGCGGCGTGGAGGCTCAAGACCAGAGCAGCGTCTGGAATCGCGGCGATCTGATCGACCCGGCTTGCGGAAGCACGCGTACACCATGAGCGACTCGTTTCCTGCCCGGCTGCACGTTCTGATGGCGCGCGATGCGCCGGTCGGCGTCGTTATTCGGCGCGGGCCGAGCAAACGAGCAGCGACATTTCTCTGGGATCGCCGCACGGACGAGTTTCAACTCGGCCAGTGGTTACGCGGGCGCATCTACGGGCGGCGATGCGACCTCTCACCTGACGGCAAATACCTGCTGTACTTCGCGATGAATGGCCGGTGGGACGCCGAGTCGAAGGGTGCATGGAGCGCTGTTTCGCGTGCTCCTTACCTCAAGGCAATCGCGATGTTCCCGAAAGGCGACTGCTGGTACGGCGGTGGGCTTTGGACAAGCAACACCACTTACTGGCTCAACGAAGCCGGCCATCAGCTTGTGCTGCATGAGGTGCTTCACGACACGGATGAAGTCAGGCGCGATCGGCAATACCAGCCTGATCCGCAAAGGAATCGAGAGAGCCTCGGTGTCTACTTCCCGCGACTTCTGCGCGACGGATGGACCCTGGTTGACAGCGATCACACCTTTCGGCGGCACTGGATCGACACCTTTGAAAGGCCGCTCGCGCACGGATGGGTGCTTCGTAAGCGAGCGCACTCGCAATTCGATTCTGCGCCAGGCCGCGGGTCGTACTGGGATGAGCATGAACTTGTACACTCGGAGTCCGGCTGTGCCCATCGGAGACTCGATTGGGAATGGGCCGAGCGCGATGGCGACCGACTCGTGTGGGCCGAAGGTGGGTATGTGAAATCTGCAGACATCACCCCGGATGGACTGGATCAGCCGAAAGTGCTGCAGGACTTCAACGACATCGCCCCCAAGCGGACCAGGGCGCCGTATTGACTGTTGCTTACTGCACGGTCACTTCGCAAGGCGATTGTCCTCACCCATCCCACACCCGCAACCCCACAAACAACGCGCAACCGATCACCTCGCCAATCTCGCGCCAGCATGCACGAACTCTAGCCGCTGCCTTGCTGTGACGGCGGTGGGCGGAGCTCACTCCAGGCCCAGGGCAGACTGTTTATCACTCAACTTTCAAGCGGGTTGATTCTCGACTGCGCACTATTGGAGCGAGGGGATCAGGAATCGGTTCCATCAGGAGTCTGGAAGGACGCCCTGAACCTGATAGTCGAGCTGGCAAGCCGACCGATGCTCACACCGACTTCCACACTCCACTCCCACCAGACCATCGTCGAGCCTCGCCGCGCGGATCCAGTTTGGAGCGAGGCGGCTTTGGCAGGCGGTGGTGCATCAAACAGAACCACCGCCTCTCGGTCATCGACTTCCATGCCGTGGACTTTGAGTTCGACGTTGGACACACGTTTTTGACTCACCGGCATCACCGCGCGAACTTTCGATGGTACCGCAATGCGTGTTAAAGCAAACGAGCCTCTTTTGAGCTCTGGTTTCCTGTTCGGTTCGCCATCGCGAAATCGAAACATGATCGATTTCGGGCGGAGTACCGCGCTTTCAGCATTCGTCCCCACCACCAGACTGAGTGTTTCCTCCGCAACGCACGATGCATACGCACAGGATCTGATGGCCTGAATGCAAAATGCCATGCAGATCAGTGCGTGGATCGAAGCTGCAGCGGTGCTGACTGCGACCGGAAGCGACGATGACAATTGCAAAGCCACCGGGGCATACAGCGCGATCCCCCAGCACGTCCAAATCAGGAACGCTGCAACGGCAGATTGAGCCCTTGCTCTCGGAGTGGAATCGGCGTCAACTGTTTCCGCCAGAGCGGCTTCCGCGCGCTGATCAATTCGCACGATGATCGACCCGCGCTCAACGCCATAGACGGCCAGCAGCAGCATCCACACGGACGCAAAGCCCAACGCAGGAGCAAAGAGGAGTCCGGCCGCACCCCCAGCGACACCGATCGCGCTGAAGAGGACAGCGATCAGGATCGACCCGGCAAGCACGATCAATCGAGTTTGATCGAAGAAGCGTGGCACGCTGTTTCCCCGGCGTGGGGCGCATTCGTGTAATCGCGACGACCGTCGAGTCACCCATCCCAAACCCGCAACCCCACAAACAACGCGCAACCGATCACGCCGCCAACCGCGCCGAGGATGCACAGACGCCTGCCCAGCAGGTGCGGGTTGCGGTCAATGTGGCGCCAGCCCATCACCGCCACGACGATCGCCGCCAGCGACAGCGGCACGAAGATCAGCCCGTCGATCGGCGCTGCCAGGCCAAGCATTCCCGCCACCAGCGCATACGGGCTGCGCGCTTCGACAAACTCGCGGCCCCACTGGGCCCGCTGGGCCTTGCCCGGCATGTCACGGCCGAAGAGCACGCCTAACGGCTCCGCGAACTGATCGCCTTGCTGATGGGCATGAGCAGGTGCGGAATGACCCGGTCGTGCGCGATTTCCTCGGCTGTCGCCGCGAGCGTCTCGAAGATGCTCGGCAACTCTTCGATGTGCTCGATCGGCCCGACGCGGCGCAAACTCAGGAACACGCTGATCGGCTCGTCGCCGCCGCCCGAATCGGCCGGCGGCGGGCTGTCTTCGCCCGGTTCGGATTCGCCGCTGCGCGTCTTGACTTCAAAGTTCACCTGCACCTGCCGCTCCGGATCGAGCGCGAAAGTGAAAAACGGCTGCACATCCAGCGCAATCAAGCGGTCAGCATCGACCACGCGGCCCAGCGGCGTGGCGGCGAGCAGCGCTTCGTAGACGATGTCATCGTGGTTGCCCGGCGCTTCGAGATCGAAGCCGAACATGAGTTCGAGATAATCCACATCGAGCGGGCTGATGCTCAGGTAGAACGGCGCCACCTCGAGCAGCATGCGGTGGAGCTGGTACGCCTGCGCGAGGCTCTCGGGGTTGACCGTGCCGCTGCGCGCGGCGGTTTGGCGCAGGGCGACCCAGTCGTACTGCCCGGCGCTGGAGGTGGATTCGAGAGCCAGTTCGCCCTCGAAGCGCCGGAAGCGGTTCATCGTGGGGCGAAACTTGCGGATGCGGTCGAAGAGGTCCAGAACGGTCTCCCGCCCGGTCGGCAGGTCCATCTTCAGCGCCAGTTTCTGGTTGATGTAGAAGTCGGTGCACAGGGCGCTGAAGCTCGTGGCCATCGCCGATCACCCCCTTTCAAGAGGCAGAAAGTCGCTCAAGCAGTTGCGGGAAGGGCGTTTTTCAGCCCCCGCGGCCATGCCGGCCGCGCCGATCCGTAAACAATACGCGGCAGAGAGGGGTTTGGTTGGGTTGAAGAGGTTTTTGGTTCTTCCGCCTGCCGATCGATCTCTCAACCTCCGGCTCCGCCGGGGGATCGCTTGAGTAACCGACCACACTCGCTGCAAACCGCCGAACTGCCTCGCGGATAGCCACAGGCCGGGCACCGGCGTTGCCGACGGCGGACCAAACGCCGAATCGCGCCGGGGACCACGAAGATCGCAAGCAGCACACCGCCAAAGCCGCCTGTGTTCACGGCGAAGCCGAACCAGATCGGTTGGTACGGAAGGATGATCGGCAGCGTCTCGTCCCTCGGCGGATTCAGCGCCTTGGCTCCGAGTACGAATCCGTCCTCGATGACGATCGATCGCTGCTCTGCGCCCGCCGACGCGGGTGTCGGACGAACTCGCGCTGACAGCGCCAGCATCGGCCAGCCACATCCGATGTGAGCAATGGCAGCCATCTTCGTGGTCGCGTTGGGCTCCCACCACGTGCGATCCGAATAGATCGGGGGAGCCGAGTACGCGTGACCATTTACCCGAGGCGAGTACTCGATCACGAACGCGCATCCAAATCCGGTAGCGGCGTCGATGAAGGTGCGGTACCCCTGTCCCTGATACCGCATTCGTCGAGATCCCGCCGAAGGGTCACCACGCACGATGGCGCAGCCCCACGCGACGGCCACATTCACCACCGCGCCGAGCAGCAGAAACAGAACGACTCTGCGAATCCATGCGATCACGCCGTGATTGTACAGGGGCGAACACACGACTGAGGCCGCAAACTGACGCGGTCTGATCTCTCAGCCTCGATCATCCCCCATGCCCCATGTTTCGCGCTTGAGTCGCAGCAGGTCGGCCATTTCAGCGTCGCTCAGGCGGCGCATTCTGCCCAGCAGGCTCAGTTCGATCACGAGGCGGCAGTAAGACTCGAGCATCTCCAGCCGGGCCAGGGCGGTCTCGAGCGAATCGCCCACCGTCACCGTGCCGTGGCTGCCCAGCAGAATCGCGGCGGTATGCGGCGTCAGCGCCCGGCCCGTCGCCTCGGCGAGCAGACCAGTGCCCGGTGTGACGTACGGCACCAACGGGATGCGGCCCAGCAGCAGTTCCGCCTCGGGATGAATCCCTTCGGGTAGCGGCTCACCCGTGCACGCCCACGCCGTGCTTCGCGGCGCATGCGAATGAATGACGGCTTCGACGTCGTGCCGGGCGCGGTAGACGGCCAGATGCACAGCGCGCTCGCTGCTGGGATGCGGGCCGTGGATGAGCGAGCCGTCATCGACGCGCACGACGCACATGCCGTCGGCGCGCATGTCGCCCTTGCTGACGCCGCTGGGGGTGATGATGATGAGGTCATCATCGAGGCGCGCCGAGATGTTGCCATCGCTGCCAGCGCAGAAGCCCTGACGCCACATCCGCTCGCCGACGCGGCAGATCTCGCTGCTGATCGAGTCGTACAGGTCGATGGGAAACGGCAACCCCATGCGGCAAGTGTACTCGACGCCGGGTGTCGCTCAAGCAACCCCGAAACCGCGCCACCCGGTTGACAGGCGACGCAGGTTGTTGTATTATATGATAACAGCGGCAAGGAGAGGCGAATGCCCTGGCTGGAAGTGATCTGGATTGACGGGCCGGAGGGCAACGTCCAGCACATTGCTTTGCACGGAATCTCTCCCGCGGAAGTTGAAGCGGTGTTGCAGAACCCGCTCGACGGCGATGTCAGCGATTCATCGGGTCGCCCGATCGCTTTCGGACGGACGCCCAGCGGACGATTCCTGGCGGTGGTCTACGAGCCGATCGATGAGATCACGGTTTATCCCATCACCGCATTTGACGTAGAGGAGTAGTGACATGCCTCAACCCATTCGCAGGTCATCCAAAAAACTTCCGTCCCGCCGCGTCCGCGAGCTGAAGCGCCTTGCTGAGCAGATCGACCGCGACGAGGGGGAATCGATCAGGCGACGAGGCCGCGCCGTCCGGGCCCGCCACGACGCCCTGCGCGACATCGTGCAGCTCCTCAAGGCCGAGCGGCAGCGCCTGGGACTGAGCCTGACCGATGTCGGCGAACGGTCCGGGATCGGCAAGGCCAACCTGTCTCGGCTCGAAAACGACCCCGATCCGAATCCGACCATCGACACGCTCATGCGCTACGCCGACGCACTGAACAAGGAGATTCGGATCGACATCACGGACCCGCCGCCGCAGCGCCGATCGGCATAGCGGCCAAGCAGCAGACAGATGCTGATTCGTGATGCGTTTGCTGCTTGACGAATGCCTGCCCGGGCGTGGGGGCGGCACTCTGCCGGCCCATCGTCGCCAACACTCGCAACTCCCCCTCAACCCCGCCGCCGCCTCGTCTACAATTCGCCTATGACCACGATTGCCAAGCCCGGGCGCGGGGTGCTCGACCCCGCATGGACCATCGACGACGCCGTTGACCTCTACGATATCGAAGCGTGGGGCAAGGGCTATTTCAGCATCAACAGTTCGGGCCACGTCGTGGTCCGACCGACGCGCGACGCCAAGGCCGAGATCGATCTCACCGAGGTCATTGACGGCCTCAAGGAGCGCGACATCCACTCCCCGGTGCTGCTCCGCTTCAACGGCATCCTCCAGACCCGCCTGCAGGACATCGCCGGCGCCTTCCGCACCGCCATGGCCGAGAACGAGTACCGCGGCGCCTACCGCGCCGTCTATCCCGTCAAGGTCAACCAGCAGCGCCTCGTCGTCGAAGAGGTCTACCGCTTCGGCCAGGAATTCGAGTTCGGCCTTGAGGTCGGCTCCAAACCCGAACTGCTCGCCGTGCTCGGCATGACGCCCGACGCCAACGGCCGGCTCATCATCTGCAACGGCTTCAAGGATGACAAGTACATCGAGGCCGTCATCCTCGCCACCAAACTCGGCCGCAACATCATCCCGGTCGTCGAGAGCTTCCACGAACTGCTGCTCATCGCCAAGTACGCGCAGAAGTACGATGTGCGGCCGAAGATCGGCGTGCGCGTCAAGCTCGCCAGCCAGGGCGTAGGCCGGTGGAAGACCTCGGCCGGAGCCCGATCGAAGTTCGGCCTGTTCGTGAGCGAGATCCTCCGCATGGTGGACTTCCTCAAAGAAAAGAACATGATCGACTGCCTGCAACTGCTCCATTGCCACATCGGCAGCCAGATCTACGACATTCGCCACGTCAAGACCGCGGTCAACGAACTCGCCCACGTCTACGTCGAATTGGTCAAACTCGGCGCCGGCCTCAAGTACATGGACGTCGGCGGCGGCATGGGCGTCGACTACGACGGGTCGCAGACCAACTTCGAATCGTCGATGAACTACACGCTCGTCGAATACGCCAGCGACATCGTCTATCGCATCAAGACCGTGTGCGAAGATCACGAAGTCGAGCATCCCACGATCGTCACCGAGTGCGGCCGGGCCATGGTCGCCTACCACAGCATTCTCGTTTTCAACGTGCTGGGCAGCAGCGGGCTCGACCGATTCCCCATCCCGCAGTCGATGGATGAAGCCGGCGCGCCGGAAGAGGAAATCCCCCAGCCGATCTACGACCTCTTCGAAGCCTACAACAGCGTCGGCCCGCGCCGCCTCGTCGAGGCCTACCACGACGCCATGCAGGCTCGCGACGAGGCGATGAACCTCTTCAACCTCGGCTACATGACGCTGCGCATGCGCGGCATGGCCGAGCGGCTCTTCTGGGGAGTGTGCGCCAAGGTGCGCGATGTCTGCCGCGGCCTCGAATCCGTTCCCGAAGAATTCGAAGATCTCGAGGTCATCCTCAGCGACACCTACTTCTGCAATTTCTCGCTCTTCCAGTCGCTGCCCGACTCGTGGGCCGTCGATCAGATCTTCCCCGTCATGCCTCTGCAGCGCCTCAACGAGCGGCCGACGCGCCAGGGCGTGCTCGCCGACATCACCTGCGACAGCGACGGCAAGATCGACCGCTTCGTCGATCGCCGCGACATCCGCAAGACGCTCGAACTGCACGAAGTCGCCCCCGGCGAGGAGTATTACCTCGGCGCGTTTCTCGTGGGCGCCTACCAGGAGACGCTGGGCGATCTGCACAACCTCTTCGGCGACACCCACGTTGTGCACCTGAGCATGGATGACAGCGGCGACTGGTCCATCGATGAACTCATCGAGGGCGACAAGGTCCGCTCCGTACTCGGCTACGTCCAGTTCGACGTGGACAAACTCGAACAGACCCTCCGCCGCGACTGCGAGCAGGCCGTCAAGAACAAGCGCTTCACCGTGCGCGAGAGCCAGTTGCTGCTGCGTTTCTACAAGGACGGCCTCGAGAGTTACACCTATCTCGAGCCCGGCAGCGCCGCCGGCCCCAAGAACTCCGACTGACCGTTTCCTTCAATCGCCACACCGAGTCGATCGAGAGCGACGATGGCCTACCACCACCAGCCGCGCAACCCCGGGTTCCTCGATCTGCCAGCCGAAATGCGCGATCCGCGCGAGTCGCGCTTCGCCGTCCTTCCCGTGCCCTACGACGAGACGAGCAGTTGGCAGAAGGGCGCTGACAAGGGCCCGGCCGCGATCATCGACGCCTCGGCCACGGTCGAGTGGTATGACATTCAGACCAATTCCGAGCCCTGCCGGCGCGGCATCACCACGCTGCCGCCCATCGAGTGGAAGGGTTCTTCCAAGGAACTCGCCGAACTGGTCGAGGCCGCCGTCGATGGCATCTTCGATCGCGAGCAGATGCCCATCATCCTCGGCGGCGAGCACAGCGTGTCCATCGGCGCCATCCGCGCTGCGGCCCGCCGCGTCAAAGGCCTGAGCGTCCTTCAGATCGATGCGCACGGCGACACGCGCGAAGAGTACGAAGGCAACACCTACAGCCACGCGTGCGTCATGGCCTGGGCCCGGCAGTGGTGCCCGATCGTGCAGGTCGGCATCCGCGCCATCGACGCCGCCGAGGCCGAGACGATGGAGCCCGATTGCGTCTTCTTCGCGCACGACATTGTGCAGAGCGCCGATGCGTCTTGGATGGATCGCGCCATCGACCTGCTCAGCGATGATGTCTACCTCACCATCGACCTCGATGCGTTCGATCCGAGCCTCATCCCCGCGACCGGCACGCCCGAACCCGGCGGGCTGTCGTGGAATGAAGTCGATCGGTTCCTCAATCGCGTCGTAGCCAAGCGTCGCATCGCGGCGTTCGACGTGGTCGAACTGCTCCCCATGCCCGGCCACCACGCCAGCGCCTTCACCGCCGCCAAACTGGTCTACCGCCTCATCAGCATGATCGTCGCCCGCGAGCCGACGTAACAAGCGCCTGCGTCCACAATGAGCGATTCTCCGTGCGAATCGGGGAATGCCGCCACTCCAAGCCGGGGCGCAGGCTCTGCGAATTTCCGCCCGCCAGATCAACAGGGTGCCGGGGTCAAGCGACGCTCCGGGAGCGCAGGCCGCGCGATCGCGCGATTGATGTTCAATGTCTCCGCGCGACCGGTCCGCGATCGAGATGACGCGGTGCTGGGGTCAAGCAACGCTCTGACTGCCCGGAGCACCAAAGGTGCGCCCCATGCCAGCCCGGGGCAACGCCCCGGGATCGCCTCATAAACCGCCCGCTTCCTGGCTGAAATGCCTCGCCCATCAAATCCTCACCTGCACACTCTCACCCCTTGCCGCGCTCAACCTCGCTGCGTCGAAGATCTCGACCACGCGCAGCGACTGGCGGGCGGTGACCAGCAGCGGCGCCCCGTCGCGCACCGCGTCGAAGAAGTTGCGATGCAGATCGGCGGGTGGCGGCGCCTCTGTCACGACCTGCTCGACCTCCTCCGCGTTCCGCGCCGTCGCCGAGTCCCAGTGGCCGATCAGCGAGCCGCGCTCGCCCACCACCATCCACTTGCACGCCGGGCCGACGGGCGCGACATCGCTCTTGCCCACCAGCGCCCGCGAGCCGTCTTTGAAGAGCAGATCGATCATGAAGTGGTCATCCGCATCGCCGTAGTGCACGTGCCGCACCTCGCCGAGCACCATGACGACCGGCCCGGCGTGCTCCATGAGCGCGAGGACTTGGTCGAGCAGGTGAGGCCCCCAGTCGAGCATCGTGCCGCCGCCCAGAGCCGCGGTGATGCGCCACTGCTGGCGAAACTCGGGCGCTCCGAAGCGCGTCGCCGGCTCGCGCTCGAAGAGCCGGTTCTCGACGCGCAGCGGCCGGCCGATGAACCCACTCTGCACGATCTGCCCCACGCGAAGAAAGTCGGCGTCCCAGCGCCGGTTGTGATACACGCTGCACAACACGCCGCAACGTTCGCAGACTTCGCAGATGCGCTGCGCCTCGGCGGCCGTCATCGCCAGCGGCTTTTCGATGAGCACGTGAATGCCGCGCTCGGCCAGCGGCTCCACCACGCTCAACCGCACGCTCGAATGCGGCGCCACCAGCGCCGCCCGCACGCCGCTGGCCGCGAACTCATCCATGTCGCTGCAGACCTGCGGCACGCCCAGCGCCCTGGCCGCCTCGCGCCGCGCAGGCGTGACGTCGAGCACCGCCTGCACCTGCCAGCCCGCCTGGCGCAGCGGCGGCAGGTGGTACAACTCCGCCATGCGGCCGAAGCCGACGATGCCGATCTTCACCGGCTCACCGGTCGCGCTGTCCGCCGTAACGCCCGCCGCCATGCCCGCCTCGCTCGCGCCTGCCGCATCACGGCTCGTGCCGGTTCAGGTACGCCGTCCATTTCTTCACATCCGTCGATCGGATCGCATACGTGCTGTAGAGCACATCCGCCGGCTGCGCCGCATACACGACGACGTCGCGCACGACCTTTGACTCGGGTCCGGGCAGATCTTCGATGTAGCGGATCAACTGCCAGCGCTGCTCGATCGTGATGCTGTCATCATTCATCCGCTCGCGCAGCGTGCGCGTGATGCGCGATTTGACGGCCCGCGTGTCGCAGGCCGCGGCGATGCGACCCTGCAGATCGAAGATGAGCACGCCCAGCAGCCGCATCCCTGTCTCGGGCATCGCGTCGGCGAGAATCGCGCGAAACTTCAGCGCCGGCTGGTTGAGCAACTCCACCTGCTTGTCATCAAAGTGCAGCGCATCCCAGCGCTGCTGCAGTTGAGCCCGCACCTCGGCATCGCGGCCGGCGCCCAGCGCCAGCGCCTCGAGCGCCTCGTGGGCTTCCGTATCCGCAGACGCGCAGCGAACGAGGCGCGGCAGATTGCCGATGAGCCGCTCGTAGGCATCGCCGTCCATCGCGCCCCAATCGGCGTCGAAACTGAGCAGTTGCCAGCGGATGTACCCATCCACTGCCGCGTCTTCCCGATCCTGCACGGCCGCGACCGCATCGTGCAGGTCGCGCGGGCGAACGAAGTATTCAAACGACTCGGCGAAGTCCGCTTCCTGCCGGGGCAGGTTGCCGGTGGCGCGAAACTGCCGCCCTTCTTGGCGCAATCTTCCGATGGCGATGTGCAGCGCCGTATCGGGCGCGACGAACGCCGGCTTATCTTTGCCCGGCGAAGCAGCAGCCGGCGCTACATGAGGCTGCGGTTGCGCCGGTTGCGGCTGAACGGGCTGCGCCGGCGCGGGCGGCTGGGCCGGTGACCCTCCGCCGCCGGAAGACTGCGCGAGCACGACGCCGGCTGTCGCCAGCACCGCCGCGGTCACCGCGCTCTGGATGGCTCGCCACGTGTGCATACTGCTCCCATCCATCCACCAAGCCATCTTACTGGCAACCCGGCCAGCGAGCAACAGGCCGGTCCGCCGGGGCTCGGCGACCCTGCTCAAAACGAACAGCCGCAGACTCGCGCCTGCGGCTGCCGGTGTCATTCGTATGTCGCGGCGAACTCAGAATGCGAAGTGAGCGAACGCCTTGTTCGCATCCGCCATGCGATGCGTGTTCTCGCGTGTGGTCATAGCCTTGCCTTCGCCTTTTGCGGCGTCGTACAACTCGCGGGCGAGGCGGTCGCACATCGGCTTGCCCTTCTCGCCGCGCGAGGCTTCGAGAATCCAGCGGAACGCGAGGCTCTGCTGGCGCTTGCGATTCACCTGCACGGGCACCTGGTAGTTCGCTCCGCCGACGCGCTTCGACCGCACTTCCACCTGCGGGCGGACGTTGTTGATCGCCCGCTCGAAGATCTCGATCGCGGAGCGCGGCAGATCCTGGTTCTTGTCCTTCTCGAGCCGGTCGGCGATGCGATCGAGCGCATCATACACGACGCGTTCGGCGACTGACTTCTTGCCGTCTTTCATGACGCAGTTGATGAAGCGGGCCAGCGTGGTGTTCTGAAACTTCGGGTCCGGCCGCAACTGCTTGTCAGCCTTGGTAATCCGTCCTGCCATTGAAATCTCCTGTCTGGCTCATCCGGCCGATCGTGCGATCGACCCGTCTGTTCACCGCGGCGGCTGGCGAGGCCCGGCGCGATTACTTGCCGTCTGGTTGTGCCGCGCTCACTGCGAGCGCGGGTAAGGTGCGTTGAAGTTTTCCACCCGCCGCGGCGGCGGCCTCTGAAGAGGTCGCCGACGATGCTTACTTGCCGCGTTTGGCGCCGTACTTCGAGCGGCCGCGCTTGCGGCCATCCACGCCGAGGCAGTCCAGCGCCCCGCGAACGACGTGGTAGCGGACGCCGGGCAGGTCGCGGACGCGGCCGCCGCGAACGAGCACGATCGAGTGCTCCTGCAGGTTGTGTCCTTCGCCGCCGATGTAGGCGGTCACTTCCTTGCCGTTGCTCAGGCGGACGCGGCAGACCTTGCGAAGCGCCGAGTTGGGCTTCTTGGGCGTCACCGTCTTGACCTGAAGACACACGCCACGCTTCTGCGGGCACGCGGCGAGGTCTTTGACCTTGCTCTTGGGCTTGGGCGAGACGCGGGGATTGCGAACCAATTGATTAATCGTCGGCATACCGACCGGGCTCCGTATCTGTCAGCATTGTCGAAAGGGGCGTCCCCACCAGGGAAGTCGATCCCGCATTCCGAGACGGCAATCATAGCCCCGGCCCGGCGGCGGTCCAGAGGGGCAAAGAGAGGCCCTGGGCACTGCGAATCAGGCAGCGGGCATCGGGCAAGAGCACCCGAGGGCGAGTCCGAAGCGTGAGCGAGGAGGATCTGATCCGAGCCCCGACCGTGAGGGAGGGCCCTTGGCGCCCGCATCGGTTTTCGCGCCCGCCCTGCCCAACGCGCGGACCTTATGGACAGCGTCCACAACCCGCCGGGCCGCGCTCAGAGCAACCGCGGCGACCTACACCGTGCATCCGCACTCCGGACACACTTCATGCACCACCCCGCGCAGGTCGTAGCCGCAGGCAGTGCAGCGACCGGCGCGGCGGCGGAGGTGGTGGCGGGTCAGGGGGATGAGTGTGATGGGCACAAGGAGAATCGCCGCGTAGGCGAATGTGTTGATAATCGCGCCGGGCCAGTAGATGCCCAACGGCAGGACGCGCGGTGTGATGTACTCCCACGGGGTTGCGTTGGCGATTACAGCGCCTCGGCGAACCACGAAGGACCCGGCACGATTGTCAAGTATGGCCTGATACGAAGCGCTGCACATGGGCCAGCCGCACCCGACTTCGAGCCAACTCGCGCCTGGTGTAGACGGGTAGGAGTCAAAGTCTGATCGCGTCCGGTGCCGCACCACGAGCGGCCATCGCGGCGGAGGTGGAGAGGGCGGCTGCGGGATCCACAAACGCATGGGCTCGAATGAAGCGTCCGCGTTCAGCCACTCGCCGCAACTCCAATCCAACTTCGAATAGTCGGGCGAGCGAATCTGGTCGAAGCCGGTCTCGCGCCAGGAGCCGGAAAGCACCTCTCTGCCCATCGATTTGCTGTGGCCGAAGAGGAGCGTGACATCGTGATCTTTCAGAACCAGCGCCCAGCCGCCCGAGTATTCGCCATACGACCCGCCGAGGCCGAAGCCCACCGCGACGAAGTACTGCAGGACCGCGCCGAGGAGGAGGCAGAGGAGGGCTCTCTTCGCGAGTGTGCGGAGAGTGCCAGGTTGGGCGCGGCGGGGCATTGAGGGATCGTATGTAGGTCGGGACAAGGCTTTGCGCAGGCCCGGCGATCGGGCGACCGATGCGAGAGGCATATCGAGCTTGCAGTACACGCACAACCGCCGGGCCGCGCTCAGAGCGGCGGGCCCGACCTTGTATCTTTCCTCTGTGGTCTGATTCGAGTATGACTGTGCCAGTGACAACGACGCCCCGCCGCGCGGCGGGGCGTCGTTGGCCGGTCGGCAGATCGTCCCGACCTCGGTCTCCCAAGACCGTTCCGTAGCGTG
>CAUJHZ010000048.1 GCA_963205185.1 Planctomycetota bacterium
GCTGCGCAGCCTGGCGTGCCGCACGGTGGATCGGCTGTGGCGAGCCATGCAGTCCGTCCTCGATCGCGTGACCCCAACGGACGCCCTCAACTGCTTCGCCCACGCGGGATACCGCTACGCGTGAGATGGGAACGCTCTAGCGGGAGCGGACCCGTGCGGCGGTGGAGGCGAGTGTGGCGGGCTGGTGGCGATTCGTGCATGCGGTGAGTCCCGGTGCGGGAGGCCACCTTCTATATCTGCACGAAGGCTGCAAAGTGTCGCAGCGCGCTTGGCTGGGATGAGCCGTCCTACTCGAACTGATGCACCACCAACTGACTGATCGCGCACTCGTCCTGGACCACGGCTTGGAAGAGAATGGTCTGGCCGCGCGCTATTGGCGGGACACTGCGGGTGATGGCGGCGACGCCGTTCTCGTCTGCGACGGTTGTGCCGATGAGAGTGGGACGAGAGAGTTGAAGAGCGTTTACGCGCGTCACGCAGCCGGGGATGATCTCGCCTCCGCCGCGCAGGCTATAGAAGAAGCCCACCGTCGAACCCGGGGTGGCGTTTGAAAGCGAGAGCGTGTTCGCTACCCCGGCGCTGCCCGGCAAAGGTTCCGTCAGCACCATCGTCGGATTGACGGGTGTCAATAGCAGGCTGACAGCACGTCCTCCATTGAAGGGATTACCTCGCTGGGCCGAGACGACGATCTGCCCATGCTCGTTGATGTCGGCCGCATTCCATCTCTTCGGCGCCATGTTCGGTGGGGCCAGGTCTTGAAGGTCTCTCATTCCGTTGACTTCATCCCAAATGAACGCCTGCGTTACCAATGTCTCATCATCGCGCGTGGTGAAGCCGACGACCTGCCCGCTGTTGTTGATTGCCTGTGCAAAGCTGATGGCGCCAAGATCGGAGTTATGGATGGAGCGCATTTCACCGTTCTCCCAGAGAAACGCGACATCGTTACGGTCCACATCCTGGCAGTGCCCGACGATCTGGCCGAGATCGTTGATTCCAAGAGCCCGGCATTCACGGCCATCCGGAAGGGTTCCGATGTCGATCATCTCGCCGTTGTCCCAGAGAAAGCCTCGCTGACCAACAAAGTTCGGGTCAAATGAATGGCCGACGACCTGGTCGAGATTATTCATTCCCCAGGCCCAACTGCCGAGTCCGCCGAGCGTTCCGAGATCGGACATCGCCCCGTCACGCCAGAGAAACGCGCGGCTGTATTCGTCCACGTTCTTCGACCATCCAATTACATGATCGAAGTCGTTAATCGCCTTCGCCTCTCCCCACTCCCCGCCAAGGGTGCCGAGAGACATCGGCACACCATCGATCCAGAGAGTGGGGACCGGCGCACTGTGAGTAAAGTCGGCGCCGTGGCCGACCACCCATCCCCGTTCATTGATGTCAACGGCAAATGCCGCGTAGTTCGGATTGACGCCTTCTAAGAGCAAATGCCGGCCGCGATGCCATACGAACCCAAGATTCGGACCCGAGAGTGATCCTGCGGCCGTTCCGTTGGAGTTAATGCCATACAGGGAAACTGCTGCAACATGTTCCGACTGCACCTCAATAGCCGCATAGGGCGGCGGCCAGACCGGCTGCGGAAACGCCGGAGTTCCAATCATCAGCACCGCGCCTGCCGCCACCATTCTCGAATAGATCATCGTGCCGTCTCCTTTGAGGCGATCATTCGTAGCAAGTCAGTCGAAAAGGCGACGCAGGCCCTTCGGCCAGCGCCGCACGGGCAATGGTCAGTCACATCCACAGTTGCCGCTGTATGGCGGGTTAGGATGTGGGTTGAAGTTGACATATGGGATGTAGTTGGCGCCGGAAATAGCCAACCCCTTGGCGGCATTCGTTAGACGTTCGGAGTTGTAGGTTCCTTCTTCCATCCACGGTTCGTCCGGAGAATGGACATACTGGGCGCGAACAACGATCACATCCCAGTTGGCCAGATTGTTCTCATTCCCCTGCTGGTACTCGCCGTAGCAGGCGTGTCTCAGTAGGCCGTCGAACGCCGCAAGATCCTCGCCGATAAGGTCTTCGATGACCGTGCCGGTTCCGAAAACTGAATCAACCCAGTTCGAGTCGATGTACTCTTCCCATGTGATCAGTGGCTCTGGTTCTTCATCGAAGTAGCCAAGGAGGACTTGTCCATGCGTTGGTGTGCCCCCGCTGCTCAGCCAGCTGGGGTTGGGAACGGGACTCCATTCCAGCGCAGTGATGGCGAAGGGGACATCCCAGATAGGTCGGCTCTGCGAGTTGCCTTCCAGGAGTTGATCGATCCCATCGTAGGCGTCGGATCGCTGGCTCGGATCGCGGTAGTGCAGATGGATGTCCACGGCCGCCTGGTTGCGGTTGCCGAAATCCACCGCGCACTGCACGGCGAAGGCGTTGCGATTCTTCGGATCGGTCAGCGGCTCGCCGATGTCTCCTCCGTAGCCTGAATTGACCATGCCGTAGGACACCGCCGGCGTGATGATCTGGAGAGGACGGCCCGCCAACGCCGACGCCTCCAGCGCCGTCGTCGCTTGCTTCTTCATCCACTCGAAGATGAGAGTGCAGGCCTCCTCGAAGCACGCGGCGTCCAGTTCGCTGATCGGCCCTTCGCACTCCCCGAAATCGACGTAGTACTCGCCGGGACCGCCGAAGATCTCGTTGCCGAACTGGATGTAGTCGATGTCCCTGGCGTACTTGCGGAGGAAGCACCGGAGCCCGTCGAGCCGCGCCGTCTGTCCGGCTGGACTTGGAATGGCATCGTACTCGGTCGCTCCCGGCTTCTTGTCCCGAATCATCAGGACAATCTCCTTGCCCTGATGATTCTCGTTGTCGTGGCCACCGAGATAACTCATCGCCGCCTGCCACGCAGCGCAGGCCTGCGACTGGCTCGTCAGGATGTTGCCGATGTCTGTGTAGTCTGAGTGCATGCGAACGACCGTCATGTTGGCCACGTCCTGCACGTTGTTGTTGTGCGGGGTCGAAGTCACCGCGTACATGCCCGCGCGCATGCTCTCGCTGTGGTCAAGCAGCCAGTTGTCGTCGTCATCGAGCGACGGGTTGAGGATGATCTCGCGGAAGTCGGGAGTCTCGTTGTTGTCGGTGTCGTAGGGGACGATCTTGAAGGGCAGACGCGGCACAGTCTCATCGTCGAGGTGCGCCACGCCGCAGATCTCGCCTGCATCGTTGATGTCCCACGCTTCGAGCGCGAGAAGATCCTCGGGGAGGTTGATCGTCAGTTCGAGCAGGTCGAGGGTTGCGCCATGAAATGCGGCGAGGTTCGTCGCCTTCCAGAGGTAATGCGAGCCGACGACCTCGGGATACTCGTTGTTGTTCACGGCCTGAGGCAGGAAATCAGTGAGAGAATCGTCCATGATCTCGCCCGTCCAAGAGCCCGAGTCGTGCAGCCAGAACATCGCGGCTTCGACATCGAGCGAAGTGTCATCGAGAACGGCCCCGACGATGTGGCCGTCGTCATTGACTCCGGTGGCGATGCCGAACGCGTCGTCTTGCGTATCGAGGTCGGAGAGATCAACAACCTGCCAGGCGCCATCGATGTACCAGACCACCGCCTGAACGATCATCGAATCGTCCTCACTCTGGCCAACCACCAGCGGCGCAGCGACGTTGCCGGGCTCTACGCCGTGTGCAGCCGTGCCCAGGCTCTCACCGAGCGCGGGCAGTTGCGTCGGCCCGACGGCCAACAGCGACCACGCCACAGGCACACCGCTCCCGGAGGTCCCGACGACGACCGGGTACTCGTTCAAATCGCCGGCGAGACCGGCGCCGATGTCGGTCACCGCGCCCTTGAGCGCCTCCAGATCGCTGAAGGAAAAGTAGAACGCGACGGGGCCGCTGTTGTCGCGCGTGCCGCAGATCTCATCTTCGTCGTTGATGCCTGCAGCTCCGCCACTGTGCATCACGATCGGGCTATTGGAGGCGTTCTTGATTGGGCCTTGCCAGCCGTGCGTTGTCGTCGAGCCGTTGTAGTGTCCTTCGTCCCACCAGACGAAGAGTCGCTGATTGTTCGACTCGTCCTCCAAGGTGGCGACGAGATCGCCATCTGAGTTCATGAACACGCCTGAGTCTTCGACGACGGTCCAGTCGCCAGAATCCCCCGGCAACGTGAGCGGAACGAATACGAAGGGCTTGAAGTTCGGCACGGTCATGGAGGCGCCGGTGTTCGCAACAGCGGTGGCAGCGACTGAGCTGCTCACCGCCACAGCCCCGACTCCCGGTCCGGCCCACCTTCCTTCCAATGCAGCAGCTTTTGCGTGCCACATCGATTCGCCCGTCGCGGCAAGCAAGACGGCGCTTGCTCCGAACGAGGCGAGGCAGGAAGATCGCGAACGGAGACGCTTGGGAGATCGTGCCAACATGGACTCCTCCATCGGTGACTGGGCGGTCATGAACCGCCACCCACGCGATGCCGGTCCATCCACCGCATCTGCCGGCTGGTCACGCCGGCGGTCGATCCCCCGCGCGCTGGGTCCGGGCAGGAACACCGGGCCCCCTCGACTGCCTCAAGAATACAGAAAGGAGGGGCTCGTGCAAGCCCCTTTCTGGTAATTTGGGAAAAGAACACAGAAACATCAGACGCCAGATTGCCGCCGTTCAGAGAGGGATGCAACGCCGTTCCGATCGCGCCCCCGATCCCCGAAACCTGTAAACCAAGAGCCGAGAGCACGGGAGAGCGCGTCGCTCAGGCGGGCGTTTGGGGCCGTTCGGATCGCCGCCCCTCGCTCTCGCCGCAAACCCGAGAGCGCCGAAAGGCCGCCACGGCGTGCAAACGGGGCCGATCGGCGCGGCGGGCTGTAAACGACACGGTCCCCGCCGAGATCGGGCGGAGGCCGTGAACTCCCCGATCCCAACGGCTTTTATAGCGACTCGCGCCTCCGAGAGGCCGAGACATGGTGCGCTGGCCACCTCCCCGTCTAGGAAGGCTGTGGCAGAGGCGATGCACTCACCCCAAAGGTGCGTGTCACCGCCGAATAGGGGGAGGTCGGTAGTGGTGGAGACACCGACGCACATGAGTCTCGCGCGAGAAGACTGGCGGTGCATCCGGACGAACCCCCTGATGGAGCGGTTGAACCGGGAGGTGCGAAGACGCACGCGGGTGGTGGGCGCCTTCCCGGACGGGCAGTCGGCGCTGATGCTGGTGGCGGCGCGGCTTCGTCACGTCGCCGACACGAAGTGGGGCACGCGACGGTACTTGGACATGATGAGATTGCGAGAGATGCACGTTGATCGGCTGGAACCGACTAGAGCACTTTCACCCAACATCGAGCGAGTATCGGCAGTGCTGGAAGCAGTGGGCGGCATCGGTGGCGGTGATGGTGTCGAGAACGCCCTGCATCGCGCTCCATAGCGCGTCGCGGGTTCGGCAGCCCAGGCTTCTCAGGCCCTGTTTGATCTTGCTGATGATCATTTCGATCGGGTTCAGGTCCGGGCTGTACGGCGGCAGGTACAGCGCCTCGGCCCCGACACTTTCGATCAACGCGCCAACGCCGGCCATCTTGTGACTCGAGAGGTTGTCCATCACCACCAGGTCGCCCGGCTGCAGCTGCGGCAGCAGCACTTCGCGCACGAACGCTTCGAAGACGTCGCCGTTGACCGCGCCGTCGACGAGCATCGAGCAGCGCATGCCGTGGACATCCAGCGCGCCGATGAGCGTGGTCGTCTTCCAGTGCCCGTGCGGCGTGCGGTCGATCAGTCTTTCGCCACGCAGCGCCCGGCCGCGCAGACGCGTCATGTTCGTCTTCGCCCAGCACTCGTCGATGAAGATCAGTCGACCACCGTCCACACCTGCGGCCCACTCACGCCATTGATCACGCTGCGCCGCGACGTCCGGACGATTCTGCTCGGCCGCGTGGAGCGTCTTTTTTTAAAAGTGAAGCCCATGCGGTTCAGCGCGATGCAGATCGTCGACAGCGCGCACGACACCCCGAGCGACTCACGCAGCTCCGCCAGCGTGGCGTCGGGGCGGGCCGTGACGAGTTGACGGAGCTGTTCGCGATCGACCTTGCAGATGCCGGGACTTCCCATGCGTCGCGGCGTGGTCTCGCCAGTCTCGTGGCGCCGCTGCTTGAGGCGTCGCGCCCACGCCGGGCTCACGCTGAACACGTTGGCGATCTGTCGCGTTCTCATGCCGCGGTCGTACGCCGCGAGCACGCGATCACGAAGATCCTGTGAATACGGTGCAGCCATCCCTGCTCCTTCCGGACTCAATCCGCGAGTCCGAAGGAATGTAGCCGCACCCAACGCGTCGCGCCACCGAACATGCGCGGAACGCGCTACGCATTGGCAAAACGCGCTCTAGCGGAGACAGCCGCCGGGCACGGATCAAGCGGTGCGCGGCATGCAAAGTTGTGGTGTTAAGCAGTTATCGTGTATCGGATTCGGACCCGAGCTGCGCCGCCTGCCGGAGCGCCCATACCATCGCGCCGCTCAAGAGCACGAAGCCATGGCGGCCGCGGTACGTCCGGACAGCACCGACAGGACGCGTTCCCAAAGCGTCGCCTATCTCCACCCTATATCCGATGTCGAGTTGCTTGCTCGGGCGGTGGTATACTTGCGCCACACTCCGGGCAGGCAGCGTGCGGCGCTCCCCGCAAGTCATAGCCACACTCGTCGCATAAACCAGCAGCCTGCCGCGTTATGCAAACCATCTGTCGAAGAAGAATCAATGGAACGATGAGCATCCACAGCGGTACGTCAATCAATGTTTCGGAAATCCCATTCGGATAAGACATCGTTTTGATCTTGAATGTCCAGTAGAATTCAGTTGTATGGCGACCGATGCCAGACCACCAACGCGTGGCACTAACGCTTGATCGCGGGAACTGTATTGATACGCGGGCCCGGCCACTGTACACACTAAACGCGACTCCGCGTGCGAAAGAACCTGTGCATGCCCACCACGCGCTAGCAATCCAGATCAGGCCAATTGCTGCTGCCCCAAGCAACGTCGCGGTTCCAAATATGCGATGGCGGCGCATATCAATCATGCTCTCTGCTCCAAGGACGCCAGCAGTTGCCTCCACGGTCGCCTTAGAACCCCTAACACAATGGCACGCGGACTGCTGATGGCCTTGCAGTGCAAGGGGGCACGCATATGGCCAAGCCGCTGCTTGATGATGAACTGTGGAACCTGATCGAACCGCTCATTCCCGTCAAACCACGGCGAAAACGCCTCCCGGGACGCAAGCCTCGCGACAATCGCGCCTGCCTCGAAGGCATCCTCTTCGTCCTGTTCGTCCTGCGCCCCGGCATTCCCCGGGAGTACCTACCCGCGCAGTTTGGGTGCTGCGGCATGACCTGGTGGCGAAGATTGCGCGAGTGGCAGGCGGCCGACGTCTGGCAGAAACTCCACGAACTGCTGCTCGCGCGACTCAACGCCGCCGGCCTCATCGACTGGTCACCCGCGATTATCGACAGCTCGAACATCCGCGCTGTCGGGAGGGCGAACGGACCGCTCCGAATCCCACGGACCGCAGCAAACCCGGCTCGAAACATCAAGTGGTGACCGATGCGAAGGGCACTCCGCTGGTCGCGCTCGTCACCGGCGCCAAGGTGCCCGACGTCACGCAGCTGGATGTGGTGGTCGACGCCATCCCGCCGGTGCGCGGCAGGCGCGGCTCGCCGCGATGCAGACCTGACGCCGTTCAAACCGACCGCGGCTACCGCTCGCATCGCAATCGAATCAGCATGTGGATCCGCGGCATTGAACCGATCATCCCCGAACGCGATGCGCCGCACGGCAGCGGACTGGGCGTGACACGCTGGGTCGTCGAGCGCAGCATCGCCTGGTTGCATCAGCATCGCCGACTTCGCATCCGCTACGAACGTCTGGGCGAAATCCATCAGGCGTTCCTCTCCATCGGCTGCATCCTCATCTGCTTCAACAAACTCAAACCGCTATTGTGTTAGGGGCTCTAAGCGTTCAGACATCTGGCCGGACGGATGCCCAACCCGGTGGGATGCGATTCCAGAGCGGCGCGATCCCACCCTACCATCCGGGGCTACTTGGTCGTGTGCTTTCCGTATCGAGAGGCGAATTGCCGCTAAGAGCCTCTAACACAATGGCACGCTGATTGCTGATGGCCGTGCAGTGCAAGGAGGCACGCACATGGCCAAGCCGCTTCTCGATGATGAACTGTGGAACCTGATCGAGCCCATCATTCCCGTCAAACCACGGCGAAAAC
>CAUJHZ010000049.1 GCA_963205185.1 Planctomycetota bacterium
CGTTTTCGCCGTGGTTTGACGGGAATGATGGGCTCGATCAGGTTCCACAGTTCATCATCGAGAAGCGGCTTGGCCATGTGCGTGCCTCCTTGCACTGCACGGCCATCAGCAATCAGCGTGCCATTGTGTTAGAGGCTCTAAATGAACTTCTTCAAATCCGCCCGCCTTACCGCCTCAGGTGGAACACATCATCCTGGATCTCCTGGCCGATCGTCGTGTTGCGGCGGATGATCGTGGCCAGCGTCTGCGTCTCGATGAACCGCGCCGCCTGCGGGCCGAGATACGACTCGTACCAGAACCGATCCCCATCGCGCAAGCGCGTGAACTGATCGGAGATCAGCATGAACAGGCACTGGCCGTAGATCGAGCCTTCAACGGGCGGCTCGGAGAGCAGGCCGACCCACGGGTCGATCCGGTCCACGTGGCCGTACGCCTCTTCCAGCCGCCGCACGATCTCGAGATCGTGGGTGATCTCCTCGAACAGCTGCACCTCCGCCAGGCCCAGGCTGCGCCGCACGTGGTTGTAACTCGGCACGCCGTGGTCGCGGCTGCGCTGCATGTTCAGCGCGCCCAGGTCAAAGCCGCCCGCGCCCGGAGGCCCGAAGAGCATGTTGCGCACCGGATCGACAATGTACGGATCCAGCGTCTGCGCCGGCCGCACCACCAGGCCGCGCAGCAGCGGCTCAATGCCCAGTTGCACGATCAGTTCAGGCCGGAAGAACGCGTCCTCCAGCGCGAGGTTGCCTTCAGGAATCACGTGTCCGTTCTCATCGAGCCGCAGCAGAATCGGCGAGAGCAGCGTGTGGCCCATGCGCCAGCCCGCCGTCGCAAACTCGTTGGCGATCGAAGGATTGACCTCCGGCCGGTATCCCCGGTAAGGCGGCAGCGCGTTGGGCCCGAGGATCGCCGGCAGGAACTCCTTGTACGTGATCGCCTGAATCTCCGCGCCCACGATCGCCCGCGCATACAGGTAGATCTTCTCGCCGCTCAGATTCGGCCGCTCGGCGCGAATGCGATCGGCCCAGTAGTTGTGCTCGCGCACGAACAGCGTGTGCATCGCCGTCAGCGCGCTCTGCTCGTTCACGCGAATGTCGCCGCCGAGGAACATGGTCGGATCGTTCGGATCCGGAATGTTGGCAAACCCGTTGACGTTGTAGGGCAGGAACTTGCCTTGGGTCGTCTTGAGCCGGCCCGTGCCGTCGAGCGCGCGCAGCTCCATCGCCCGCGCCTTGTCCGAGCCGTACACCTGCGAGCCGTCGATGAACGACGTGATGTGATTGATCTGCTGCCGCACGCCGTCGACCATGCGATACCCCGAGCGGTCCAGCGGAATCACTTCCCGCCCCGTGCCGTTGGGATCAAACAACGGATCGCCCTGCGGCACCAGGATGTCAAAGTGCTCGGGCGGGTCCGCGACGGGCGTCTCGACCACGTCGTGATCGATCCACTGCCCCCACTGCCAGATGAAGTCCGTCAGGCCCAGGTCGTTGGGCAGGTCGCCGGGCTGAGCGATGACCACGTTGCTCACCAGGCGCGGGCTGGGTCGATCCTGCCCGCCGGGCTCGTTGCCAGCGCCGTCGCCGTACTCCGGCTCCATGAGGCGCAGCAGCGTCGTGCGCGCCGCGCCCCACTCGCCGTGCTCAGGATTGTTCCACCAGCCGTCGATGCGGCGAAACTCGTTGGGATACTGCGCGGGACCCACCTGCTGATCAGGCGGCCGGCTCACCGGCGCCGGCGACTGCTGCGGCCGCTGCGTCGGCGAACGACCCACGCCATCGGGCGGCTTGACCGTCGCCACCGCCAGAACACACGCCGCACATCCAACGCCTACTGCAGCCGCACCGGTGAAAAGTCGGGACATACCTTCTCCTCTTCTGCGTGAAAACTCCGCGTGTACGGCGCAGCGCACACAGGATGTGTCCGCAGAGAGGTCTCTTCGGACTGATCCCCATCGATATCCATCCGGGGCCCGCGCCAGGTGCGGAGATTATACGCGAAATCGCCCCCCCGCTCGGCCGCCGAGTGCAGGCTTTCGCCGATTTCGTCCTCCGCCGCCACCCCGGCCCGCCACCCGGCCGCTGCCCCGCCGTCGCCCCGGCCGTCGCCCCGGCCGCGGCCCCCGCGCGCGACCACGCCACCCCGCTGCTCCAAATCTGCAATTCGCATTGTCCAACCCGGCGGCGTCCGGCGAGTTCTGGTTGCCGGGCGCTCGTGTGCATCGGGGCGTCCCGACAATGCCCGGCCAAACCAACCGCTTCGGCCAATTGCCGCAGCGCAGCAAGGAGAAGACCAATGTTCAGCATGGCACTCGTTACCGCGTCGATCCTCACCACCGCCATCAACGCCGCTCCCCCGGCCGTCGGCTCCGCGCTCGACGATCAGACCCTCGAGCCGCAGGCCACCTTCACCTACCGCCAGCCGTGGACCCGCCCCTCCGCCGCGTTCGAATCGCGCGTGTTCGACTGCGGAGCGCCGCGGCCGAGCGACCTCGCCGCCATGGATGACTTCCGCCCCCGCCGCGATGGCGACCTGCTGGGCATGCGCTGGTGGGGCGTGCTGCTCAACGGCGCCCAGATCGGCCATCCTTATTACATCGCCATCTACAGCGATCGCGACTGCCAGCCCGGCGACCTGCTCTACGAAACCTGTCTCGTGCCCCAGGTCCGCGCCGTCGGCATCGACTGCCTCAACCAGCGCGTCTTCGAGTTCCGCACGCCCATGCCCGCCTTTCACGTCGAAGCCGGCAAGCGCTACTGGATCCAGGTCTCCGAGGCCGACGCCCTCAGCGCTCAGCCCGGCGTGAACGACTTCCTCTGGTCCGGCCATCAGCCCGTCGTCGGCTGCCGCGCCCTGCAGACCCCCGACTACATCAACTACCGGCCGCTGACCGACCCGTGCAACCAGCGCACCAGCGACCTCGCCTTCGACCTGCTCTTCCGCAACTGATCCGCTCCCTCGAGTGCATCCGTTCCAACCCCACGAACCCGGCCGGCCCAATCCCGGCCGGGTTCGTCGTTTTCTCCGCCGCCCGCACTTCCGCACCACACCCGTTCAGCCACGACGTTCAGCCGCGACCCCGTTTAGCCGCGACCCCGTTCAGCCGCGACCCCGTTTGGCCGCGACCCCGTTCAGCCGCGACCCCGTTTAGCCGCGACCCGAAGGCTCCGCGCAGGGGAGCGCTCACAAACCCTCCTTCCCCCGGCTCTGCGGGGGAAGGCCGGGATGGGGGCGCCTTCTCTACGCTCTCCTTTCTTCTCTCTCCTCTCAACTCTCTCAACGCCTTCCACTTCCCTCCGTTGAAGTCCACCATCCGCTGCAGCCGATTCCAATCGAGGGGTTGCGATCGGACCGGCTCGTTTGTCCGCCGACATGCAGCCCGGCCGCGGAGGATCAATCGATGGGCAAAGTTTCAATCTCCAGGTTCATCGCGGCTCCGCCCAAGCGCGTCTTCGAAATCGCCGCCGACTTCGAACACGCCCCGAAGCGCATCACCGCCATCAAGAACGTCGAGATGCTCACCGGCGGCGAAGTCAAAAAGGGCACCCGCTTCCGCGAGACGCGCACCATGTTCGGCCGCGAGACCACCGAAGAACTCGAAGTCACCGCCTACGACCCGCCGCGCTCCTACCAGGTCGGCTGCAACTCCTGCGGCTGCTGGATGGAAACCCGCTTCCGCTTCGAACCCGATGGCACCGGCACCAACCTCGTCATGGACCTCGCCTGGAAACCGCTCACTCTCTTTGCCAAACTCATGTCGCCCCTGAGCGTCATCATGCTCAAGAAGTGCGTCGCGGCCTTCAACCAGGACATCGACGAACTGAAATACGCCGCCGAACAACCGATCGAGAAGTAACACGCCAAGCCACGAGGCCGCAGGCCGAATACGAGCCGCGCCTGTCCGCAGGACCCTGAGTCCATCGAAAGGTGAGGAAGCGGCGCTCGCCGATCACCAGCCTTCGCCGAACGCTCGCGCGATGCAGGATGCTCGCCTTCGCCCCGACGGGGCGCCATCGCATAGCCACGGGTGCAGCGCAGCACGCGCCTTCGCGGGCGAAGCGCAACCCGTGGAACCACGATCGCAAAACGCTCCGAGCCCCAACGGGGCGCCATCGCATAGCCACGGGTGCAGCGCAGCACGCGCTTTCGCGTGCGAAGCGCAACCCGTGGAACGACGATCGCAAAACGCTCCGAGCCCCAACGGGGCGCCATCGCATAGCCACGGGTGCAGCGCAGCCGCAACGCGGCGCAGCGCAACCCGTGGAACCACGATCGCAAAACACTCCGAGCCCCGAAGGGGCGCCATCCCATAGCCACGGGTGCAGCGCAGCCGCAACGCGGCGCAGCGCAACCCGTGGAACGCCGGCAAACAAACCCCAAGCCCCGAAGGGGCGACAGAGTCCCCCGCCCACCGGCGCGATGTGATACCATCACCCAATGCCCCGCCCGCGCCCAACCTCCGCGCCCGGCCGCTTCGTCAAACCACTCGTCCTCTGCCTGCTCCTCGGCGCCGCGCTCCAGTATGCCGTAGCTGCAGCGTTCGGTTTGGCCCCGTCGTCGCCTCAAGTCGGGGAAAAGTGGGGGCTGCGTGTGCTCCAGGGATCCACTTCGGCTCGAGTTCAAATCCAAGCGAGCTCCTCCTTTGGCAAGGATGTGCTCGAGGCCGTGTTCTGGTATGTTACAGAAGCGCAGGGCAAGGAGATGACGATTCCCACGCCGGATTACGGGCGAGCCGAGTGGTTCTCGGATGCATCAATGGACGAGTCCAACAATGCCCCACCCGCGATGACGCTCTGCGGCGCACCGCTCAACTGGTCGCGGCTCGCTGGTCTTCGCACAGCCCCGATCATTGACGACTCTTCCGGTGCTGCGTCGATTGCGACCTGCGTCGAAGTTGGTTGCGGTTGGCCCATCCGAAGCGCTTCGTACTTCAGAATCGAGCCAATGGGCGCCAGTTCACGTCGGGAGATAGACGGATTGCTCGTTGTCACGCCGACAATGCCGACCGCACCGACGGGCGTCTTACCGCTGACTCTCTATTGGCCCGGCGCCCTCGCCAACACACTCATCTACGCCGCCGCCCTGCTCGTTCCGTTCACCATGTATCCAATCGTCCGCCGCCACCTCCGCCGCCGGCGCGGCCGCTGCCCCGCCTGCAGCTACGACCTCCGAGCCACCACCACCGGCATCTGCCCCGAATGCGGCGCGGCGATAGGCGCGGGCAGCGATAAGGCGAGGTTGACGTGAAGCCTCCTCCGTCTCAGTCCCCGTGCCGCTGGATTCTGACAACCCTCATCTGGTCGCTGCCGCTGCTGCTTGTGACGAATGCGTACTGGTCATGGCGGTTTTCGCAGTCCTTTCCGGAATCCTATAAGCAGCAGCTTTGGGATGACCTCATCACCTATCCATCCGATCCATTCGGATATCTCGCCGCAGACGACCAATACAGCGTCACCTACATCGTTCCATGGAAGGCGAAGGTGGATTATCCGTGGCTCTCGCGCTTTGACACAGTAACCGGGCCGGAGCGCACTACGCCAGAACACCGCAAGCTACTACTTCAGTTCTTTGGCCCGCAGCCGGATGCAGCGCCCGGTTGGGTTAAACCCGAGCGGCTGCGACACGCGCATCGACTGGGCGAAGGGGAATTCGAAATCGAGATGTTTACGGCGACCGGCTGGCCCGTCAGGCTGCTCTGGTGCAGATGGAAGCGCGAGCAGACAACGCACGCGCCCAACCGTTGGACGGCCATCGTCTTGAACGAACCCGGCGGCCAGGAAGTCAATTCGGTCGCCAGCGTGCTGCCCTTCCGTCTCGTCTGGACCGGCCAACTGATCTACGGGTCATTCTGGATCACGGTCGTTGCGCTCCTGCGCACATCATGGTGGGTACTTCGTCGCGGCTGGCGCGACCAACGCGCGCAACGCGGCCGATGCATCTTCTGCAACTACGATTTGCGCGGCAATACCACCGGCATCTGCCCCGAATGCGGCGCGGCGATAACCTCCAGCGGTGAGCCAGCATGAAACGTCACCCACGATTCGGCGTCTGGCGACTCAACTGGCTCATCTACGCCATCGTGTTTCTCATCATCCATTCGCTTTACGCCTGTGTCGTACACCTCGATCTCCAGTACGGCACAAGGCTCATTCAACACTCACTCCTCATCATCGACCCGGTTGCAGTCGCATGGGCAATCCGGCGAGACGCGAGCGGATCCGAGTTCTTGTATCTGTTGCTCCTGATCGGCGGCGTCTGGTGGTGCCTGATGGGCGCAGCCGTCGGCGCCGTGGTCTGGTGGCG
Organism: Planctomycetota bacterium; assembly: GCA_963205185.1. Classification (GTDB taxonomy): domain Bacteria; phylum Planctomycetota; class Phycisphaerae; order Phycisphaerales; family UBA5793; genus UBA5793. The sequence continues at coordinate 6,301 of CAUJHZ010000049.1, forward strand.
GGCCAACCGGCTCATTCCCGGGCACTGCACCAACTGCGATTACGATCTGCAAGGCAACACCACCGGCGTCTGCCCCGAATGCGGAGCGCCGATCACGCCACGCGACACGCCATAGGATCAACCATGCGACGCCGCCTCCGAAGCGCGATCAAGTGGAGTTGCACGGGCTTGACCCTGCTGCTGCTGGTCGTCTGGATCGGAAGTGCGTGGTGGCGTTGCTCTCTGAGGTGTTCCAGCACTGGACCTGCGTTCTTTTTTGAGGGGGGCCAACTTATCGTCATCTGGAGAGCTGAGCCAGGAGTCTGGAACGGGCGCGTGAGGTCACCTGCATTTCGTCGCAATTTCGCTCAATTCGGATGGTGGTTTGGTTGGCGGCAAACGCTCTCATACGGCGGCAATTCCGCGTCCATCCTCACAATCCCGCTTTGGATCTTGGTGCTCCTCACTGCGACTCCCAGCGCGATGTTCTGGTACCGACTTCGCCCTCGCCAGGGCCGCTGCCCCAGCTGCAACTACGATCTCCGAGCCACGACCACCGGCATCTGCCCCGAATGCGGAAGTGATCGAATTGACCGCTCACTCCAGTCTCGACCAATCTCGGAGTCCATCACATGACTCGTCTCTGGCGAGCTGTGAAGGACCGGCCCCTCGTGCGGCGCAGCTTGATCGCCGTGGGACTTGCGGCCTGCATCGAGGGTGCCATCATCATCGCCATCGCCACCCAGACAACACCACGGCCCAGCGTGGAGCAGCACTTCGGCGCACTTATTTCGCCCGATGGATCCCGAACTTGGGGCTATGCATCCGGATGGCATCGCGGCCGGGCCACGTTACGTTTGTGGACGTACCCGAGCAGCGTGATCGACAGGACAACCTCGCATGATCGCAAGGGAGATTGGGCCATCATCCCGCTGCAGGATGTCGAATACAGCAAGCTCCTCATGGTCGATGCTCTGGGGCGATCCGCTGATGGCGTGCTCGACAAATACCTGACTGGAGGCTGCGAGCAATCACCGCGCGCTGCGTTCCCATCCTGGACTCGCGCATCCCACATGGCCGACGCATCTGAGAGTCCATTCTTTCGCGGCATGCAGTGGCTGACCGAGATCGGAATGGGTTGGCCATTCATCTGCTGTACCTGTCAAGTGGAGACGCGAGGCGGAACGCCGCAGGCGAAAGTGATCTATCACAACGCGTTCGCGTGGCAAAGCGACGGAGTCGATCGCGCAATCCCCGTTCGAATCTACGTGCCAGGCATGCTGGGTGACCTCGCGCTGTTCGCTCCGATCCTGCTCCTGCTGATCTGGTATCATCCTCTTTGGATGCGCCGGGTGTTTCGCCGATACCACGGCTGTTGCGAATCGTGCAACTACGACCTGCGCGGCAATACCAGCGGTGTCTGCCCCGAATGCGGCGCGGCGATCGCACCGCGCGCTATGACGTAGGATATTGCGATGCGACCTCGCTGGCTCAACCGCCGACGCTTCGCACGCGCAACCATCTTCCTCCTGCTCGGCGCGATTATCAACGTAGCCGTCGCGTGGGCGTGTGTGTATCCGGGCGTGGGAGGTCGCAGACTTGGCTTGATCGACGATTCACACTACGAGTTAGCGTGGTGGCAGACTTACGCGCCGCTGGAATGGAAGAGCAAGTACGGTTTTTCCGGAGAAGTTCTCGCGCCGGGGTTCGTCGTGCCACTCCGTTATTCCGACCCATCGTTCCCATCGGCCCGGGCTCTCTACGGCTCAGTCCAGTCTGGCCTGCCCCTCAAAAGCATGGGTGGTCATCTCTGGTGCATCACCACCTACCACGATGAGTCTGGGCGATACAATGAACGCGACGATCTTCACTCCGTCGGACTCTGGCGATTTGGATCGGAGCTGGACGCTGAAGACTCCCTGCTCTCCTCCCTGCCGCTTCGTCCGCTGTGGTGCGGCTTCATGTTCAACTCAACGCTTTACGGCGGCGCGCTATGGATCTTCATGCTTGCCGCGCCACGCAAGATCATCACAAGGCGACGCCTCAAGCACGGCCGCTGCCCAATCTGCAACTACGACCTCCGAGCCACCACCACCGGCATCTGCCCCGAATGCGGCGCGCACGCGTAGATCGGGATCGCTGCTTTGAGCGCGGCCCGGCAGTTGCCGATGTGCTGCAACACGCACGCGCCGAGCGTCGGACGCCCAACTCGCCGGGCCTGCGCCGAGCCTTGTCCCGACCTTGTATCTTTCCTCTGTGGTCTGATTCGAGTATGACTGTGCCAGTGACAACGACGCCCCGCCGCGCGGCGGGGCGTCGTTGGCCGGTCGGCAGATCGTCCCGACCTCGG
>CAUJHZ010000050.1 GCA_963205185.1 Planctomycetota bacterium
TGGCCGCGATGGGTGTGCGCGCAAAACCCGGCAGTGTGTTCTGAACCACCACCTCCCCGGCTGCGACGGCGCTGCCGGGGGTGTGGTCGATGGCGTTGCCCTGCGAGACGAATGTTGCCTGTGTCATGTTCAAACTCCTGATTCACGTGTGCTGGAGGCCGATCACTCAGATCTCAGTCCAGATCACGCTTCGCCCTTACTCTTGGTGCCGCCACGCGGATCCTGCAGCGCGCACCCGAAATCGTGGTAGCCGCGCATCTGGATGCCCAGCACGTTGAAGTCGGCTTCAGCCGTCTCGATCGTCGGCGACTCCTGCCCATTCAGGAACGCGACTTCGATCACCGGCAGGTCCGTCGGATCGGCGAGCAGGTACCACGCCTTGGCCGAGTTGCCGGTGTACGAGGCGTTGCTCAGATACCGGCTCACCTCGACACGGAATTTGCCCTGGTGCGGGTTCGAGACGGGGTACTTCGTGCTCGCGGTGGTGTCGCGCAGTTCCATTGACTTGAACAACTGCGTGCCGATGGCAGAGAGCGCCGTGGGCACGAGCATGATCGAGGGCATGATGCCGATGGGCTTACCATCCCCATCGACCTGGTCCATGAACGCGACCTCGGCCTTGGTCAGGCCGTCGATGCTCAGCACCGTGTCGGCGCCACTGAGGAAGTTCTTGTTGCCGACCTTGAAGAAATCGGTGTTGGCCAGGAAGATCGTCCAGAACACATCGTTGATCTTCAGGCCGCTGCCGCGTCCCAATTTGCGCGGCACCGTCGTGATGGCGCCGAGGTCATCGTTGATGATGTCGCGCCGGTCGATGGCCAGCAGCAGGCCATAGGTGTCGGCCTTGTTGGTGTACTGCTCTTCGCCGAGACTGCCGTGCTTGAGTTCACCTCCGGGCGCCACGATCTCGTACTGGTCCTTGCCCACCAGCCGATACGACGTGACGGTCTTGAAGTCGCTCACGTTCCGCACGGCGGTGATGTTGCGCCAGGTGCGTTCGACGCTGAAGAAGCCTTCGAGGAGGAACTTGTTGGCGACGTTGCTCAGGATGCCGCCGATGTCGATCGTGCTCATTCCCGCCTCGATGCCCGGGTTGAACGCGAACTTGAGCACATTGCGGCTGTCGCGGAAGTTACGACCGGTGTACCCGTTCGCCCACGCGGCTTCGAGCAGCAGTTCCTGCAAGCCGATGCCGCCGCGGAAACGCTTGGCGGCCAGGTCGAGCGCCTGCTCCTGACAGTGCTTCTCGGGCTCATCGAGCCCCGCGGTGAGCATGCACGCCGCTTCGAGCACCTGGGTGCTGACATTCTGGTCATGCACGTGGATCGCCGGGGCCTTGGGCCGACCGGCGCGGAGGATCTCCAGTTCGGTGCGGGTGGAATCCCAGCCCTCGCGGATCGCTTTGGCTTCGATCTCGTCGTGCTGGCCGGCGCAGAGGCGGCGCACGGCCGCGATGCGGCTCGTCTCGGCGAGCGCCTGCGCGCGGATGTCCTCGATGGCGGCAGTGCCGTTGAGCTTCGACGCGTCATCAGTCGATTCGCCCTTGGGCTGCGTCACGGTGCCGTTGTTGCTGGCCGTGGAGGCCCCGTTGTCCTTCGTTTCACCGTCCATGATGTTCTCCTGGGTCGCCGCAATCGCCGCGACGTTCACACTGGTCTTTCCATCTGCGCCGAGGTCCACGAAACTGATCTCGCCCAGCGTCGCCTTGCGGACGACATTGACCGGACCTGCGAATTCCTGCCCGTTGACGTGCACCTTCTGCCCCTCACGGATGAACTCGAACTCCTCGACCGAAGCGCCCACCGACGCCTGCCAGGGGAATCCGTTCTTCGAGGAAATCACGATTTCGCGGGCGGTTGGCGTGTCGCGCGAGACGAGGCCCGACGCGATGAGTTGCCCCTGCTCGATGCGGATGGCGTCGGTGTGGCCGACGCCCGAGGCCGGGTCGTGGCTGAAACGGATCGGCCGCATCTGCGAGGGGATGTTGAGCCCCGCCAGATCGAGAATCACCAGATGACGCCAGCCCGCGACGCGCATGGCGCTGCCGGTGTACGCCACCATTTTGAAGCGCGGCAGCGCCGTGGCTCCTTCGCCGGCCGCGGCCTCGACATCGATCTGTGCAGAGGCAGTGATCTCGATCGACTGCGCCGTCTGTTCAGGCGGCAATGCTGACCGCGTTGGCGTCTTGCTCTTTGCCATCGTCCTCTTCCTTGTCACTTTCATCCGGGCGGTCGGCGCCGGGTTGGACCTGCGCCGGTGACAGTCCCAGTTCTTTCATGAGTTCGACTTCGCGCGCCCGTTGGCGCAGTTCCTCTTCCCAGTCCCGTCCCTGCCGGGCAAACTCGGTCGCGAGTGTGGTCGTGTGATTGGCCAGTCGCGTGGCCTGAGCCGTCGCTTCCTTGGCGGGGTCGACGTGCTCCATCCCATCCCAGAACCACGTGTGCGGCGTGGCGACACCGATTTGGCGCATCGACTGGGGCAACAGCCCCTCGACAAGCACGGCCTCATCAAGCCAGGCGCGCAGGATCCGATCGAGGACCGCCGTCTGGAGGTGGTTCTGCTCGACGCGGATGGACTTGTAGTAGGTCTGGTGATCGAGACGGCCGCTCGCGTAGTTGTACCCGCTGGAGTTCCCGGCTGCGACGTTGAAAGGCATGTTCAGGCAACGCGCGATCTCGTTGAGGATCTCGCGCTTGAACTCGGCATAGGTCGTCGCGGGCTGCTCGGCATGGACCTGGCCCAACTTCCAGCCACCGGGCAGGACGGTCGCCAGACGCTTCTCGAGTTCGACGATGTCCATCGGTTCGAGGGATTCGGCTTCGCCGTTGGGAGGTGCGTCGGTGTAGATGACCGCCGCGAAATCCGCAGCAGTCTCGGCTGCGGCGATCACCGCGAGGGTGTAGCGCCGCAGTTGAGCGAACAGGGGAAGGGCCGGCGTGATGTCGGGAATGCCGCGCCACTGGCCGGGCCGATCGACGCGGTAGTAGTGAACAACCGACGCGGCGGGCACGGTGTCGAACTCGCCCGAGAATCCGAACGCGCCACCGTCACCGGGATGGCGACGCAGCACGGTGTACCTGATTGGATTGCCGAACGAGTCGAAAGTTATGCCATCGGCTTCACCAATCCGAAGCAGACGCCCGGGCGGACTCGTCACCTGATCCGGTTCGACGAGCCGCAGATCGAGCTGGACCGGCGCCTCGACGGCGGGGTTGCTGGTGAGAATGCCGAATGCCTCGCCACTCTCGGCCCGGGCCAGCCGCATGGTGCGCAACTTCTCAGGCAGATTGATCGCCCTGGACCACTGCTCGAAGGCCTTCTCGATGATGTCGTTGGCCTTCGTGTCGGTCGTGAGCATCTGGAGGCGCGGCCCGGTGCCGATGGTGTCGTTGGCGAGCGTGAGGACAATCCCCTTGGCGTACGAGTTGTTGGCGACTTCGTATCGGGCCCGGTTGCGCAGGATGCGCCGGACCTCGGGCGAGAGCGCCGCGTTGGGCGACAAACCGTCGGCGTTGGCCCAGTGGCGGCGGTTGTCGGTCGTGGTCTGCGCCGAGTCGAACTTGGCGCGCACAATCCGCACGGGCGGGCGCGATGGCGTTGCCGGCGCCTTGCCATTTCCGTTGAACCACGATGTCACCAGACGCTTGAGCATGATCACGCCGTACCCGGCGGCTCCAGTTGCACGAACTTCACCTTCAGCCCTTTGCCCCGGCTCGCCTTCTTGCTTTCGAGGTAGCGGTCCGCTTCGATCTGCTCCGCGAGACTGTGCTGCTCGACGCTGCCCGAGTCGCCTTGCGCCTTGGCGGGGCCTTGGGCGCTCTGCTTGATCGCCTGCTCGATGTCGGACTCAGCCATCCCTTATCCTCGTACATTTCGATGAGAACCGTCATGCGCTTGCGATACCGGCGCTGCCGCTGGGCGTAGGTGTTCACCGCCGTCGCGGCCGGCCGCCCCTCAAGGTGCGCCAGCCACGCTTCCTGCACCGCGTCATCCCGGTCCAGCGCAGGAACAAAGCGCAACTCGATCACGAGTCGGTTGGGGTAGTCCGAAGGTGGAAGCACATGGTCCATCCGTCAGGTACGGACGGATGAAACGCTCAGAGATTGCGGATGGGGAGGGTGCGAGGTGAGATCGTTATACGGGTAGACACGTGCAATGCAAAGTGCCCGGAGAGATACTCCCCGGGCGCTTTGAGATCGCACGAGTTGGCATGTGTCGACTATTCGATCGTAGCGACGTTGCTTGTCGTACACGTCGTCAGGTCAAGAAGTTGGAGGAACTTGTCGCAGGCTCCCGCACCGGCGGTCGAGTTCAGGGCTTTCGAGCCCGTGCCATCGGATCGGCCAGACCACGCGACATGGATCTGGCAATCGCCCAGCCCGAGCTGTGTTCCTTGACAGGGATGCCGAGCGGGCACAATAAAACTGCCCTCGCACGCGGCGAAGATCAGCGCCGCCTGGCCGTTTGGGGTCGCCCCCGACCATCGGATCTGAATGGGGCCTCCGTTTGGACAGGTGCCATCTGCGGTGAGTGAGACTTCCGACTGCGTGTAGAGGCGAATGTTGTCGAGGGTGAAGTCGGTCAGAGCGTGGTTGTAGCAGTTCATGTGCCGCCGACTGATGCCGAGGTAGTCCATTGACTGCGGAAAGCTCGGGGGCGCCTCAAGCGAGAGTTCGGAAAGCACGACTCCGGTGTCTGCGTTCCGCACGACCAGTGTCGTATTCCCATTAGTGGCATCATACTCGACTGAGTTGACGCAGCGCTGTGGCGGTGACCACCGGTCCCAGGCGTCCCGCAGCACCGACTGCGAATCCGATGAAGCCATCAGGCTGATGTGGTACCCCTGATCGACAAGCCCCATGTCGCAGATGATGCCGTTTTCGTAGATGATCATCTCCTCGCCGTACAACCCGAAGTTTGCAGCGGAAGACCACTCGCACGACAGAATGCTCCACTCCCATTCGAGCCGGAACGATTCTCCGTGCCAGTCAAAGTCCGTCCATGCGGCATTGCCGGGACAGTTTGAGATTCGGCAGCGCAGGTGGCCGTTCTCCCACTGCACCTCTTGCCGCGTGGGATCGTCTTGATGCCATTGATGCTCACTGCGGTTGAAGGGGTCTGTGTCGAAGGTCTCCTCATACCGGAGAACCCATCCCTGCGCCAGGGCAGGAGCTGCAACTCCAATCAGGGCCATTGTTGACGTGAGCAAGTTGAATTTCGCTACGAATCTCATTGATTTCTCCTCTAAGAGCCCCTAACACAATGGCACGCGGCTTGCTAAGTGCCGTGCAGTGCAAGGAGGCACGCACATGGCCAAGCCGCTTCTCGATGATGAACTGTGGAACCTGATCGAGCCCATCATTCCCGTCAAACCACGGCGAAAAC
>CAUJHZ010000051.1 GCA_963205185.1 Planctomycetota bacterium
GTTTTCGCCGTGGTTTGACGGGAATGATGGGCTCGATCAGGTTCCACAGTTCATCATCGAGAAGCGGCTTGGCCATGTGCGTGCCTCCTTGCACTGCACGGCACTTAGCAAGCCGCGTGCCATTGTGTTAGGGGCTCTAAGCGCTGCGGTCGAAACCCTCAGGCCGGCGGCCGGTCGCTCAGCCGCAATCGATAAACCAGCGTCTCCCTCGGCCAGAGGCGGATGCGCTCGTGCTTCGTGTTGTAGTCGAACACCGGCTGCTCCATGAGCAGCAGCGCGCCATCGCGCCAGCCCACGCTGCGCAGCGGGTAGTTCACCGCGATCGACTTCACCCGCGTGCCGGCGTCATCGAAGAAGAGCACGCGATCCTTGCTGCCGCAGATGAAGTGCGTCCCGTCCCACGCCAGGCCCGTGAGCCAGCGCTCGGCCGTCTGAATGGTGCGCGTGATGTCGCCCGTCGCGGGATCGATGCGGTGCAGCCGCCCGTTCATGCCTTCGAGCACCCACACGTTTCCATCGATGAACTCCACGCCCTTGGCGCCGTAACTCTGGTTCGCCTTGTTCGCCTCGGTGATGATCGAGCGCGTGGTCTGCCCGGTCGCCGGGTCGATCACGTAGATCGGATGCCCCGCCGTCCACCCGCTGGTCATGGCGTAGAGATGTTCGCCGTCTGTGCAGATGTCCAGCACCGAATCATCCAGCGGCAGCGTGCGCTTCACGCGGCCCTGCAGGTCGCACTCATGCAGCGAACCCATCTGCGCAATCCACATCGAATCGCCGAGCAGCGCAAAGCCGGCCGGCACTTCTTCGCCGGGCGCCTTGAACGTCTCGATCGTTACGCCGGCGTCATCGGTGATGCGCGCGGGCCGCGGCTCGGGCTCATCCCACTCCTCGCCCGCCTTGTAGAGGTCGTAGCGCCGCAGCGCATCGTGCAGCTTGGGCTTGAACTCGTCCGGCAGGCAATAGCCTGAGAAGCGATGCACCTTCTCCTTGCTCTCGCCGATCGTAATGAGCGATGGATACGCGCTGACGTTGAAGTATTCGCAGATCTCGGGCGTCTCGTCGCGATTGATCGTCACCCAGTGAAACTTTCTGCTCAACTCGATGACCGACGCATCGGTGAACGTGTCCGCTTCGAGTTTGTGGCACCACACGCAGGTGTTGAAGGTGAAGAACGCGATGACGGGCTTGCCGTCCTGCGCGGACAGCCGCATCGCCTCCTCCAGGCTCGCGCACCACTGGATACCGTCAAACGGGCGCTCCTCCTGCGCCATGCCAAGCGAAGCGCATGACAGGACCAGAGCGATCGGGAGCAGGACGAAAGCCAATCGCGCGCAGCGGAACATGATCGAGCCTCCTGAATGTGGCGGTGAATGATGCTAGGTGGGCAGCGCGGCGTGGGATGAACGCATTTTCACCAGCGTTTAATATCTGCGAAAAGCGGCGCGGCAATCATCGCGCATGCCCCTGGTGTTCCAGCGCATCAAAACCGACGGCATTGCGCAGATTTCCTACCTCATCGGCGACGATGAAGCGCAGACCGCCGCCGTGATCGACCCGCAGCCCGATGCGCAGGTCTATATCGATCTGGCTCGCCGCTTCGGCGTGGGCATCACCCACATCTTCGAAACCCACATCCACGCCGACTTCATGTCCGGCGCCCGCTCGCTGGCCCAGCGCCTCGGCAGGGCCGAACTCTGCGCCAGCGTCGAAGGCGGCGCGAAGTATGGCTTTGACGTGCGCGGCGTGCGCGATGGCGATGCGTTTGAATTCGGCGCCGTGCGCCTCACCGCGCTGCACACGCCCGGCCACACGCCCGAGCACATGGCGTATCTCGTCGCGTCCAAAGATCGCCCGCGCGACCCGTGGGCCGTGTTCACCGGCGATTCGCTCTTCGTCGGCTCCGCCGGCCGGCCCGATCTCATGGGCGGGCAGCAGACCGACCAGCTCGCCGGCCAACTCTTCCACACCCTGCGCGACATTTACCTCGACATGGACGACGGCATTGTCATCCTGCCCTGCCACGGCGCCGGCTCGGCCTGCGGGGCTGACATCGGCGACCGGCCCATGAGCACCATCGGCTACGAGCGGCGCAGCAACGAATTCCTGCAGTACCACGACGCGGACGAGTTCAAGCGGTTCGTCAGGCAGAGCGCTCCGCCCGAGCCGCACCATTATCGGCGCCTCAAGAAGTTGAATTCCACGGGGCCGCCCATCATCGAGCGCCCGCCGGCGATTCCCGCGCTGCCGCCCGAGCAGTTCAAGGAAGCGGTCGAGCACGGCGTGGCGCAACTCGTGGACACGCGCCAGATGCTCGCATTCGGCGGCGGGCACATCGACGGCGCACTCAACATCGGCAGCCGGCCGGAACTCTCCGTCTGGGCCGGCCAGATGCTCGACACCGCACGGCCCATCCTCCTCGTCGTCGAACACGAGGACGACCTCGACGCCATCCTCTGGCGCTTCGTGCACACCGGCTTCACGCGCTTTGCCGACTCGCTCGCCGGCGGCATGAAGGCGTGGGAGAACGCGGGCTATCCGCTGCGCGCCCTGCCGCAGGTGCGCGTACACGAGTTGCACGAGCGCCTCGAAGAGACGCAGGTGCTCGACGCCCGCGCGCCCGATGAGTGGGAGCAGGGGCACATCCCCGGCGCCGTGCACCACTACGCCGCCGACCTGCGCGACGACGGCGAGCTGGCCGAACTCGCTCGCGACGAGCCGCTGACCGTCTACTGCGACAGCGGCTACCGCGCCAGCATCGCCGCCAGCCTGCTCCAGGCGCGCGGCTTCGCCGACGTTCGCAACGTGCCCGGCAGTTGGCAGGCGTGGCGCAACGCGGGATACGAGGTGGTGAAGTGAAGCGCATCGCGACAACGCTCGTCGCGCTCAGTGCCGTCGGCCTCGTAGCCGCGCCGGCCGTCGCCGCCGCCATCGTGCGCGATCTTCCCTCCGACTATCCATATCCAACCGGCGCGTGGTCGCCCTACCTGGCCGGGGCGCTCATTGGCGTGCTGGCGCTGCTGGCTCTGGCCCTGGCCAACCGCCCCGTCGGCGCTTCGAGCGCCTATGCCGATGCGCCCGGCCTGCTCAGCCGCGCCATCGCGCCGCGCTGGACGCTGAGCCTGCCGTATTACAAAGATGAACCACCGAAAGTCAGCTGGACGCTCGTGCTGGTATGTGCGACGGTGCTCGGCGCTCTTCTGGCCGCGTGGTCAGGCGGCGAACTCAACGGCGCTTACCTGCAGGATCTCTGGATCGCCCGCTTCGGTCAGGACAGCCATGCGTGGCGCACCGCCGCCGCGCTCGCCGGCGGCATCATCATGGCCTACGGCGCCCGCCTCGCCGGCGGCTGCACCAGCGGGCACGGCATCAGCGGTACGCTGCAGTTGGCCGTCAGTTCGTGGGTCGCGCTCATCTGCTTCTTCATCGGCGGCGTGATGACCGCCATGCTCATCTACCGCCTCTGATCGGAACTTCAGACGTGAAACAGCCCGAGCAATCCTCGACCACCGCGCACGAGCAGAGCGCCCACGCCTCGCCATCACCGCGAGACGGCGCCGCGGCGCCGTGGATCGACCCGCCGCGCACGCTGCTGCTCGCCGCAATCGCCGGGCTGTCGTTCGGCTTTCTGCTTCAGAAAGGCGGCGTGGCGAAGTTCGACATCCTCATCGGCGCGCTGCTGCTCGAAGACTTCACCGTCGCGAAAGTCATGGCGTCGGCCATCGTCGTCGGCATGATCGGCGTTCTGCTTCTTCGCCGGCTCGGGCGCCTCAACCTGCACATCAAGCCCGCCGTGCTCGGCCGCAACATCGCCGGCGGGCTCCTCTTCGGCGTGGGCTTTGGCACGCTGGCCTACTGCCCCGGCACCGACGCCGCCGCCATCGGCCAGGGCAACCTCGACGCCATCACCGGCATCGTCGGCATGCTCTGCGGCTCCCACCTCTACGCCCTCACCTCCCACACGCCTCCGCTGGCGATCTTCGATCGCGGCCGTCTCGGCAAGGTTCGTCTTACCGACGCCACGGGCTGGCCTGAATGGCTCGCGACCGCCGCCGTCGCTGCGATCCTCGTCGCCGCGCTTATCGCCATCGAGATCCTTGACTGACGGGCCAAAAACGGCGCAACCCCCTGCGAATGCAAGGGGCTGCGAAAGTGGGCGTAACTGGACTTGAACCAGTGACCTCCTGCGTGTCGAGCAGGCGCTCTAGCCAACTGAGCTATACGCCCGGCCAGACAAGAGTATTGGCCCGCACCCCGCCACGGTCAACCGCCATCCTCTCGCCGGACGCCGCCCACCGCCCCCAGCCCCGCCGATCATTCAATGCGAGCACCTCACCCTGTTTTCGGCCAATCCCGCCGCCCTCGTGCCTCGCGATCCCGCCTGTGCGGTATTCTCAAAGAGGTCGGCCAAGGAGCCCATCATGCGCGCGCTCTCACGACGTGACTTCTGCGCCCTGACCGCCGGCGCGGTGTGCTCGGGCAATCTACTCGGCCAGATTCCTCACCTCGGGGCGCCGCCGCAGTTGCCACAGCGCACGCCAGTGCTTCCAAAGATCGAACTCGGCCGCACCGGCGTGAGCCTGCCGCGCCTGGGCATGGGATGCGGGGCGATCGGCAACCTGGAGGACGATCGCGAAGCCGTCGAAATCGTGCTCAAGGCCATTTCGCTGGGCGTGCGCTATTTCGACACGTCGCCCGGTTACGGCGACGGCCGCTCCGAGAGACGTCTCGGGGCCGCGATCGCCGAGTGCGGAATCGATCGAAGCAAGTTCTTCATCGCCACCAAGGCGGATCGCAAGGACAGAGCCGGCGCCCTGGAGCAGCTGGACGTCTCGCTGCGCCGTCTGCAGATGGATTACGTGGATGCCTGGCAGGTGCATTCGCTTACGTTCGACCCTGAGCCGCTCTTTCAGCCCGGCACCGTCATCGAAGCCATGGAGCGGGCCCGCGAAGCAGGCCGCGTCCACTTTCTCGGCATCACGAGCCACGAAATGCCGCCGAACATGATTAAGGCCATCGAACTCTACCCCTTCGACTTGGTGCTTATCGGCCTCAACCTCGTGCACACCGAATACATGGAGACCTTCGTGCCGCGGGCGATGCAGAAAGACATCGGCATCGTAGTGATGAAGCCGTACAACCACGGCCACCTGTTCCCCGAGCACACCGCCGCCGAACTGCTCCAGTTCGTGCTGCGCCAGCCCGGCGTGCACATCGTCGTCCCCGGCCTCGACGCGAAGTGGCAGGTGGACCAGGCCTTCCTGGGCGTGGCGGAGTAGGGGACGCGGGCGGGTTTTTCTTTGTTTTTGCAGCGCCGAGCGCTATTGCCGCCCCGACCTCATCTGTGATCTGGTACACTGTACGGGCCGCCCGTTCAGGGTAGGCAGAGGAGGGCGCTATGCGATATGTCGCGACACACGCGATGCGGGTGCTGATTTCGACGTTGACTCTGGCCGCATTGGGCGCGGGCGCCGCGGCGATGGATGGGCCGCAGCGCGCTCAGGAGGTGCTCAACCTCGGCCTGCGCGGCGTCTACTTCGTGCCCAACCAGGGCCAGTGGAGCGATGATCAGGTCATCTACGGCCTGCGCAGCCGCGGCCTCGACGTGGCGTTACGCGAATCAGCGCTCACGATGCACCTCGCGCGGCAATCGAA
>CAUJHZ010000052.1 GCA_963205185.1 Planctomycetota bacterium
GTGACGCGCTGGGTGGTCGAGCGAACCATCGCCTGGCTGCACCAGCACCGCCGACTCCGCATTCGCTATGAACGCACCGGCGAAATCCATCAGGCCTTCCTCTCCATCGGCTGCAGCCTCATCTGCTTCAACAAACTCAAACCGCTATTGTGTTAGGGGCTCTTACGCGCTTTCGTGCGTCCAACGCTTTCAGGACGAAGTCATCAAAGGCGCGAAGACACGAAGCGGATGGAGAGGACGCGACCAGGAAGACGCTCAGCGGCGAGCGAAAGGAGAATGTGTGAAGTACCAGACGCTGTTCCGGTTTGCGCGCTCGCGTGGCCTGCGCTCCCAAGGCGTCGCTTGACCACGGCACCGCTGGCTCTTTGCCTTGATGCCTTGATGCCTCGATCCTTCCCGACTCACCCGCCCATCTCGTCGGCGGCATCCTCCATGGCTTCGCTTTCAGGCGCCTCGGCGTCTTCATCGACGATCGGCTCGTCGAGGGTGATCTTCACCAGCCGCGAGCGCGTCATGCGGAGCATGGAGAGGCGCAGTTCGCTCTGGCCGGCGATGGCCTGGCGGAACTCCTCGCGCGAGTGCACCGGCACGTCGTTGACCGAGGTGATGATCTCATAAGGCTTGACGCCGCCGACCGAGGCCTTGCTGCCCGGCTCGACGCGCGCGACGATTACGCCCGGCTCGTCATCGGCCTTCTGGAAATACTTACGCACGTCAAAGGTCATGGTGCGCACCGTCAGGCCCAGCGGATCGGACTTGTACTGCGGCGCGGCGGCATAGTAGAGCGGCGACTGGGTCACGCTCATCTCCGCCGTGTTCACCTGCCCGTCGCGCGCATATTCGAGGCGGATCGGCGTACCGAAGCCGACGGCGGTCAGCTTCTTGTTGAACGCGTTGTTCACCTTGGGCCACGGCGTGGGGATCATCTCGAAATACTCTTCGGGCACTTCGTCGAGCTGCTGCCACGGGAATGCCGAGCCGAACTCATCCTCCTCGGAGACTTCGACATCCAGTGGCGCGGGCAGGCTGTCGGCGGAGATGCGCAGCAGCACATCGCTCGTCTCGATGCCGGCCAGCGCTGCGGGCGAGTCGGGATAGACAAACGTCACCAGTCCGCCCACGGCGCCGTCGTGGCTCACTTCCGACACGCCCAGCTGCCGGGCCAGTTCGCTGTCGAGGCTCTGCATGATCACGCCGAGCCAGGCGATGCGGTTCTCCTCTTCTTCACTGAGCGGGGTGTTGTTGGGATCGGCGTTGGCGTCGATGTCGCTCAGCGCTTCTCTCAACTGGCTCGCGGCGGTGAGGACCGGTTCAGGACTGCTCCAGCGCTCCTCGGCGCCAGGTCGATCGCGCTTGATGATGGGCAGCGCGACGAGACGGCCCGAGGCGTCGAAGATGAAGCGGCCCTCGTCGTCGCCCGGCACGACCGGGTACAGCCGGCGGCGCCAGCCCACGTTGTACCGCTCGATGCGCTCGTGGCCGTAGTAGGCAATGCGATCGGCGCCCTGCAAGAGGACCTGGGCGCCAATGAGAAGTTGGTTGCGATACGAGCGGATGTCGGCGTCGGCCCATTCAGGTGCGCCGGGCATCGGCTCGTCGAGCGTGGCGACCAGCGCGCCGTAGTCGCGCAGGCTGGCGCGGAAGGTGGCGCTCACGCCGTCATCGCTGCCCACGGGGAAGATGGTCATGTGTTCGAGGCGGGCAGTCACGTCCGCCTTGAGCGAGGAGAGCACCACGGCGGTGTTGGCGTCGAGCAGCACGCAGAGGGTCTCGATCTCGGTGGCGTCGCTGCTTTCCGAGTCGCCGTAGCCGTAGTAGTCCCAGGGGGATTCTGATTCGTCGGCGCGCGGGCTGCGCAGATCGAGCCGGGTCCGGAGCACCCCGCCGTCGGCGGCGCGCTGCACCTGGCTGAGCAGCAGCTCGTACTGCGTGGCGTCGATCCATTCCCATTTTTCGGGCGACTGCTGCCACGCATCGCCCGCGGGCAATTCGCCGCTGAGGCTCATGGCCACGGGCGCGCCGGCCTGCGTGACGATCAGGCCAGGCTCGCTCATGGGTCGAAAGGCAACGCCATCCTGCGTCACGTTGATCGAGCCGAGCGAGAATCCGCCGACGGTGGTGGTCCACGCACCGTTGAGCAGCGAGTAGTTCACGACGCTGAAGTTCTTCTCGTCACCCGCAGGCGCAAACTCCAGCGGCTTGCCGCCCTGGAGTGGGCGATCGAGCTGGAGGATCATGGCGTGTTCGGTGCGGGCGTAGGCCACGGGTCGCGCCCCCACTGCCTGCCCGTCGAGCACAACCTGCGTCTTTTCGATGAAGCGCGGGTGCATGAAGAGGTCGCCGGTGAGCACGCGATCGGAAGCGATGAGCCAGCCGGCCGCCTCGAGCGGGCGCTCCTGGGTGACCGCATCGTCGCCGGTCTGGTTGTGGTAGCTGCCGCAGCTGGGGCAGCGCTCCGACATCAGGCCGCCCGCGGGCGCCTGGCCCTTGTCGTAGCGCAGGGTGTATTCGACGCGCACGAGCGATCCCTGCAGGCGCTGGGCAATTTGCGCCGGATCGTCTGCGCATGATGCGCCGAGCGCGGCACTGCTCAACGTCGGGCCGGTCATCGACAGAAGCACGATCAAAATCAGGTGCACTGGGCGCATGGTTCGCAGCCTCCGGGTGTGTGAACTTTCGAGGCGCTCAGCGGCCGCGGCGCACTGAGCGCGATTCAACTCATCTGCGTTCGTAGTCGCGCGCGATGTCGAGCACGACGAGTCTCGTCTGTCCGTTGCGCAGGACGGTCACGGTGAGGCGGCGCTTGCCGGGCAGCGCTGCCAGCGAGTCGGCGTGGATGGCGCGCACATCATCGAGCGTGGTCACCTTTTTGCCATCCACCTCGAGCAGGATGTCCTGCGAGCGCAGCCCGGCGGATTGCGCGTTGCCGGGATAGCGCGTGGCGAGGATGAACACGCCTTCGTTGCGATGGAAGAAGAGATCGGGATTGTCGAACTGGTTGATGGCCTTGACGCTCATGTCCCAGCGCGGGCAGTCGAGTTCTTCACCTTCGACGCGGCCCTTGTCGCGCGGCGTGAGCTGCAGGCTCTGGCGCTCACCGCCGCGCTCCACGACGATCGTTGCCGGCTGATCTTCGGGCAGCAGGCCGAGGATGAGGCGGATGCGCGGCAGGTCTTCGGCGGTGACGGCGGTCACGTGCTGGCCGTTGATCTCGACGATGCGGTCGCGCGGCTCGATGCCGGCGCGGCGGGCGGGGCTCTCAGGGTCGGTGCCCGCGACGATGACGCCGCGATCGCCTTCGAAGTACATGTTGCGATCGAAGTCCTGCAGCGGCTGGAGCTGCAGGCCGGTCCACGACCACTGCACCTGGCCGCGCTCGCGCAGGCGCGGCAGGAGGACGCCGATGGTGTTGGAGGGGACGGAGAATCCCATGTCGCCGCCGGCCATGACGCCGCGCGTGTTGATGCCGACGACCTGGCCGTCGGTGTTGACGAGCGGTCCGCCGGAGTTGCCCGGGCTGATGGCCGCGTCGGTCTGCAGCCAGAGGCTGTACTCGCTGTTGTCGGGCAGGTAGCGGCGGACCGATGAGATGATGCCGATGGTGACCGAGCGGCTCATGCCCCACGGCGCGCCCATGGCCATGACGAAGTCGCCCTCGGTGAGCACGCTCGAATCGGCCAGCGTCGCGTGCGGCAGGCTTTCGGCGCCGGGCTCGCGCTTGAGGCGGATGAGCGCGAGGTCGATGTCCTTATCCGAGCCGAGGATCTCAGCGCTGTAATGCGTGCCGTCGTAGAGCAGGCAGCGCACTTCGCTGGCCTTGTCGATGACGTGCCAGTTGGTGAGCACTTCGCCGTCGGCCGAGACGAGTACGCCGCTGCCCGAAACTTCCTGCGTGACTTTTTTGCCCTCTTCGAGCGACTCGCGCAGGCACTTGATGAAGACCACGGCGGGAAAGACCTGGTCCTTGGCGCGCTGCACGACCTGGCGGAAGTCGATCTCCGGCGGCGGCTCGCTCTGGGCGAGTGCGGGCGGCGCAAGGAGCGCGGAGAGAAGCGTGATGATGAGCGTTGCGGGCGTCAAACCGCGCAAGAGTTCGTCAGGCCGTCGTGTCACTACGCGCTCCTTTACAGCCGGGCCCGCACGGCCGGACCGATCGCCGCGAGCCGGTTCGTCCCACAGGCCGGGGATGTTCCAACACTTTAGACCGTTGCGGCGGCGCGGGGTGGGGCGGGGGGATGTGGCAATGTCGGGACGGCACGACTGCAGTCGCAGCAGGTGCAGCGCCGTTCTCGGGGCCGTCCCTGTGAATTGGGCGCGCTCGGCCGCGGTCCGACTCTGCTATGACGTGACCAATTGACGAATCCGTTTGCCGAATCCGCGACTGGCCAGCGCATTAACCAGCCGAGCGTCGGCCGTGATCATCTTCGCCTTTTCACGCTCAGCGAGTGCGACATAGATGCAGTCGTAGACGGTGCGATCGGCAGCCGCGGCAATGGCGACGGCGCGAGGCAGCAGCGGCAGCGATTCGAAGATCTCGACGGGAAAGGTCGCGCAGTCGGCGGCGATCTGCCGGGCCTCGTCGGCGGATAATCCGCCGCGGCGGGCCGCCTTCCACGCCACGGCCGCGACCTCGATCCAGAGCAGATCCGGCGCGATGAGGCGATGCGCGCCTTGCAGCAGCGCCCCAGCCTCGCGCGAGCCGGCTTCGGGCAGAAACCATTTCGCCGCGACGCTGGCGTCCACGACCAGCGTGCTCACCGCTTTCGGTCCTGGCGGATCATCTCCGTCGAGTCGGGCAGCTCGCGCCCGGCGAGTCGCTGCTGCCATGCCGCAGCCAAGGCGCGGGCCTCGTCGAAATTCCGCTGCGTGCCGCGCGCCAGGGCGATATGCAACTCCTGCTGAATCGACCGGCCCGACTCAGCCGCGCGGCGGCGCAGCACCGCGAGCACGTCGGGATCGATGTCGCGCAGCAGCAGATTCGTGGCTGACGCAGGGCGGGAGGGCGCTGCTTTGCCACTCTTCTTGGCGCGCGACTTGCTGGACTTGCGCCCGGCCTCTGACCCGCCCCTGCCGGCGCGGGAGGACGAGTTGCTCTTTGATGTTCGGCGCTGGTTCATGTCCGATGGTATCGCGGTGATACCATGCGGTCCACGCATCGTCGATCCCCATCCTGCCGGGCACGATGGGGTAGTCGGTCATCCCTCACTCATTGCGGGCAATGTGGATGTCGCTGTGGCACACGCGGCAGAAGAGAATGTCTATCTCAACATTAACGGGACGCGGCTCGCGGCGCTGAATGCTGAACGGGCCGAGGGGTGAAGTTTCAGAGTGGGCGGCGAAAGCTTTGGTGGGCATGGAGGGTTTCCTTCCATGAAGTACTGATCCAGGCTCGGTACCGGTTCTTCAGCGCCCTGCAACAGTGACATGAATCGGGATAGCGGCTGTGGCGAATCAATATGGCCTTTCGGTGGGTCCGGAGAATTCCCGTTCAGCCGGCTTGACTTGATTAAAATACCAGTTTAAATGCCGTTGTGACCGTTCTCGGTACACCCGTTGCGCGCACGAAAGTGCGCTGCCCCTCTGGGGGCCTGAAGCGGCATCCATGGCTTAGCCCAGATGCCGAACTCCACATCCGCGCGCGTCGCTTGACGCCATGGCGGACTGGAGTTCTGACCGCCCGTCCGTCGGCGTCTCACTCCGCCGGTCGTGCTGTCAGTGGTTCGGGTCCACTGTGGACCCGGGCGCTCCACACCCAACGGGTGCTCTTCTTTTCCGAAGGAGGTGTGATCATGTTTGATCATACCGAACGGTCGCCGGAAACTCGCCTCGTGGACAACCCAAGAGTACGCACTCTGTGCGACTTCTGGTCTTCCATTGAAGACGCCGGCGGAGCATCATGGGAGGTTCTTGACAGGCTTGCTCAAGAAGTCACAGCATCACTTCGCGAGGATCCACCTGACGTACGTCAGGCTGAATCGCTGACCGCAAAGGCGATGTTGCTGATCGAGGGATGCACGGAATGTTGAAACCTCCCAAACCAAATTCAACCGGTGAGCACTGTGATGTTGTACACCTCGGTCGCACAATTCGCATTCTTCGTGAGCGAGCCGGGTTGACGCAGCAAAGTGCAGCCGACGCGCTCGGAGTCACGAACGTCCACCTATGCAATCTTGAAAACAACAAGGCAACCCCATCGACGGCATTGATCAAGCGTTGTCGTGAACTGTGGGGAACCGACCCATATGTCTTGGCATGGTGTCTCTTTGGGGATACAAAGCGGCTTCCCGAAGCATTGCAAGCGCCTGCCACTGCGCTTAGGCGCAGCTGGAGAAGCGAACTTGATCTGCCGCCAGAGTAATCAGCATGTGGTGACAAGTGCACCCGCTCTCGGTCTTCATCGACCTAGGCATCTCGCTAGGATACTCGGTGTCACCGAAGAATGTCTCATAGCGATCATTGAATCCCGCGATGCGTACATCCGCGAATACGTACTGCTTGATCCAGCAAAACCGGGTAAGCAGCGCATCGTCTTCGGCGTCGATGGTATGCTTCGAGCAGTCCAGAAGACATTCTACCGTCGAGTCCTGATACCGGCATTGAGTCCGTCCCCGCACAGCCATGGCGGAGTTCGTAATCGGAGCATCAAGACCAATGCGATGACTCACGTCGACTCAATGTTCGTATTGTCATGTGATATCGACAACTTCTATCCGAGCATCCACAATCGCCAGGTGTATCGTTTTTTCACTGAAGTTCTCAACTTGCCAGCCGAAGTCAGTCGATTGTGCACACAGCTGACCACGTATCGCCACCATCTTGCATTGGGGCTAGTAACCAGCCCATTCATCGCAGATCAGATCCTCAAGCCTGTTGACGATCGGCTTGCAACTGCCTGTTCATCGGCGGGTCTTTGTTTTAGTCGGTTTGTGGATGACATTTCGATATCGGGGCCGTTTAATTGTGATCCGAACACGTGTGGACTGGCCCGGACAATCGCGAGCATTCTGCAGTGTCACGGGTTCAAGTTGAACCGCAGAAAGCTTGAATTCGGTCGACTAGCTGATGGTACTCCTATTACTAAGCTGAGAGTTCGGAACGGACGTGTTGATGTACAGGCTAGTTATATTGACAAACTGATGCACCAATTGGACGATGCACGGTCGTTGGCGGAGGGTGGCTCGTTTGTCGGTCCCTACTATTTGCGCGACCAAATTGCTTCACGAATTCGATTCGTTTGCTGGGTCAATCCGAGGCGCCGCGCGGCACTTATGCGATCGTTCCACTCCGTCCCATGGTCGAGGGTTCGGAGCGAAGCGCTCCGACGAGGGTTAGTCGTAGCAAAGAAGAGGCTTGTTCCTGTTGAGCGGTCTCAACTCTGACTTTGACCAACTCGCATTGTCTTCGCCCGCACGGGGAGAACAATCGCCTACACGCCAGTCTTGACACTTGCCTTCACCACCTCCGGCATCGCCGGGGCTGTGTCGAGCCATTCGCGCACGGTGCGGGCGATGGACGCGGCGTCGAGGCCGACTTCGGCGAGCTGCTTGCCGCGGCTGTCCTGGTAGATCCAGCGCTCGGGGATGCCCAGGCACTTGATGCCCGCCGTGGGCAGACACGCGTTGTGGCAGGCGTCGATGACGCACGAGCCAAAGCCGCACGTCAGGCCGTGATCTTCGATGGTCAGAATGGGCACGCCGCGCTCGATGAGGTCGCGCAGCAGTTCGAGATCGACCGGCTTGGCGAAGCGCGCATCGTAGACGTTCACGCGATAGTCGCCGCTGAGTTGCTCGGCGGCGTCAAGCGCGTTGATCGCCATCACGCCATAGGCAAAGAGCGCCACGTCGGGCTGGTCTTCGACCTTGAGCGCGCGGGCCTTGCCGAGCACGAACGGCGGGCAGTCTTCACTTGCGAAGCGATCGCTCACGCTGTCGCGCGGGTAGCGGATCGCGCTCAGGCCGGCGTCGTAGTTGCGCATGAACTCAAGGCCGGCGCGGAGGCTGGACTCGTCGATGGCCGCGAGCAGCGCCGCCTGCGGAAAGACGCGGAGGATGCTGATGTCGCAGAAGCCGTGGTGCACAGCGCCGTCGCCGCCGACCAGGCCGGCGCGATCGAGGCACAGGCGCACGGGCAGGCCCTGCAGCGCCACTTCCTGGAAGACCTGGTCGAACGCGCGCTGGAGGAACGTCGAATAGACGGCCAGGAAAGGCTTGAGGCCGGTCTTGGCCAGACCCGCCATCATGTCCATTGCGTGGCTCTCGCAGATGCCCGTGTCCCACGAACGCGTGGGGAACCTGGGCAGCACCTTGACGACGCCCGTGCCGTCGGGCATGGCGGCGGTGGCGCAGACGACCTTCTCATCGCGCTCCATGAGATCGACCATGGCGTCGCCAAAAGCGCTGGTGAACGAGCGGCCGCTGGACTTGAGTTCGACGCGGCAGCCCTGCACCACGAAGGGCTTGGGCGAGTGGAAGGTCGTCGCATCGCCTTCGCAGTGCTCGTAGCCCTTACCTTTAATAGTGTGCACATGCAGCACCATCGGGCGGTCAAAGTTGCGCACTTCGATGAGCATCTCGATGAGCGAGCGCAGGTCGTGGCCATCGACGGGGCCGACCGTGAGCAGCCCGAATTTCTCGAACCACGCATCTTCGGCGACGGCCGCTTTCATCATCTCGCCGGTGCGGTGGTACATCTCGCCGATGATCGACCCGCCGGGCAGGTGCGACACCACATCCTTGGCCGCCCGCTTCATCTGCCGGTAGGTGCGGCTGGTGCGGACGCGGTCGAAGTAGGCCGCGACGGCGCCCTGGGGCTTGGCGATGCTCATGCCGTTGTCGTTGAGCACGACGAGGAACTGGCGCTTGAGCGTGCCGGCGTTGTTGAGGCCCTCCATCGCCACGCCGTTGACGATCGAGGCATCGCCGATGATGGTGACGACGCGGCGGCCCTTGGGATTGGTCTCAGGGTCGAACGATTCACCGTTGATCAGATCGCCGCGCGCCATGCCGACGGCGGTGGAGATGCCCGTGCCCGCGTGGCCGACGCTGAACAGGTCATAGGCGCTCTCGTGCGGCTCGGGGAAGCCGGCCATTCCCTCGCGCGTTCGGAGTTTGCTCAGCAGGGGGAGGCGGCCGGTGAGCAGTTTGTGCGGATAGCACTGGTGGCCGACGTCAAAGAGCAGCCGGTCGTAGCCGAAGTCGAAGACGTAGTGCAGGGCGATGGTGAGTTCGACGACGCCCAGATTGGGAGCGAGGTGGCCGCCGGTCTTGCTGACCTGGTCGTAGATCGTCTGGCGCACCTCGGCCGCGAGCGCTTCGAGCTGCTCGATGCTGAGTTGGCGCAGGTCGGCCGGGGACTGGATCGTGGGCAGGATCGGGGCGTTCATCAAGGGCTCTCAATCCAAAAAAGGAGGCGGACAAGGATATTGTACTCGATTCGCAGGGCCGCGACGGCGGTTGCACGCCGAAACGATCTGCAGGTGAGATCGGCCATTGGGCGGCCGGCGGTGCAAACGCGCGCAAGCGCTCGGCGTTGGGCAGGTCATTGTGGACAACCGGTGGACAGCTCTGTGACGGCCCCGCCATCTCCTGGAGCTGACCACTTATTCAGGCGGCGGACTATTTCCGAATCCGGTTCAGGATTTGCTACATTACCTGAATTGCCGTGCCGCAGGTGTCCGCGAGCGAGGCGGGGCGGGTATACTGGGCTCGAGTTCATCCACTCCCGGGGTGACCTGCGAAAGAATGTCGGGATTCGTGGTTTCCAGGCAAGCAACCAATTGACGTAAGGCTCCACGGCTGAGCCTGAAAAACGGTCGGCGAAGACCGTCGCGCGGTGCGTGCGCTGAGCAATCGGCGGCGCGGGGCGCGGCGGTTGTGCGCCGTGCAGGCCGTTGCGGGAGAGATGACGGGCATCGGCGGCGCGCGTGGCGACGCGATGCGAACTGGATCACTTTGCAGGAGGAATGAGCATGTTTTCGAAATTGAAGCGCAGCGCGACTTTCGCGCTGGCCGCGGCGCTGCTGCCGACGATGGCGATGGCGGGCACCGGCAACGAGAGCGGCAACCAGCCGCGCGTGTTCGTCGAGCAGCCCGGCGAACTCGAGTTCTCGGGCCAGTTGATCGCCCGGCCCGTGCAGGGGCAGGTCATGCAGTCCGACGCGGCCCGCCGGCTGCTCGATGCGGACTACACCATCGTCAAGTATCGACCGGCGGTGGACTGGTACGTCATCGAAGTGCCCCAGGGCGAGACGGAGAACGCCGTCGCGCAGCGCCTGATGAACACCGGCATGTTCGAGTTCGTCGAGCCGAACTGGACGTGCTACCCGCTCGTCACGCCCAACGACACGCGTTTCGGCGAGCAGTGGAACATGACCAAGATCCAGGCGACCAGCGCGTGGAACTACAACACCGGCTTCAACGGCATCACCGTGGCCATCTGCGACACCGGCCTGCGCACCACGCACCTCGACCTGCCGGCGCTGCGCAAGGAAGGCTACAACGCCGTCGATGAACTGTGGGAGAGCAACGGCGGCAACGTCACCGACATCCACGGCCACGGCACGCACACGACGGGCATCGCCGCCGCCCGCGGCAACAACGCGCGCGGCGTGGCCGGCGTGGGCTGGAACTACGCCCACCGCATCCTCAAGGTCAGCAACCTCTCCAACGGCAACTCGAGCATCGACGTGCTCAACCACGCGGCCATCACCGCGTCCGAGCAGGGCGACCGCGCCATCAACGTCTCGTACAGCGGCGTGGACAACGCCTCCGTGCGCGCGGCCGCGACGGTCATCAAGGGCAACGGCGGCCTCGTCTTCTGGGCTGCGGGCAACAGCAACCAGGCGATGAACGGCTCGAATCGCGACTCGGATGACGTCATGGTCGTCGGTTCGACGAACGAGACCGACGGCAAGTCGAGTTTCTCCAACTACGGTCTGTACGTCGATCTCTTCGCGCCGGGCAGCAACATCCTCTCGCTGTCGCGCACCGGCGACGACGCCTACGAGACGATGAGCGGCACGAGCATGGCGGCGCCTTGCGCGGCTGGACTCGCAGCACTGATCTGGTCGCAGAATCCGGCCTTCACGCCCGACGACATCGAAAACCTCATGAAGGGCACCTGCGACAACGTCGGCAACTCAAACACGTTCGGCTACGGCCGCATCAACGCCTCCAAGGCGCTGGTGAGCACGGCGCGCCGAAGCCTCGGCTCGACGTGGCAGGGCGGCAACGGCCAGAACGGCGCAATGTTCGACCTCACCTGCCTTAACTCGGCCGGCATCACCATCACCGCCTTCGATTTCAACGACCGCTCCGGCGGACCGGCCAGCATCGAGGTCTACTACGTGACCAACAAGACCTCCTACGTCGGCAAGGAAACCAACGCCGGCGCCTGGACGCTGCTGGGCTCGCACTCGAACATCACGACTTCACCCGTCGGCGAACCCACCGGCATCAACGTCGGCAGCCTCACGCTGGCGCAGAACCAGACCGTCGGCATCTACATCACGCGA
Organism: Planctomycetota bacterium; assembly: GCA_963205185.1. GTDB lineage: Bacteria > Planctomycetota > Phycisphaerae > Phycisphaerales > UBA5793 > UBA5793. Next base: position 11,513 of record CAUJHZ010000052.1, read on the forward strand.
ACCGACGGAAGTTCGCTGTCGTACAGCAACGGACCGCTGGGCGCCTACCAGGACGCCAACATCCGATGGGAAGACCGCGGCGTCGGCAAGACATATCCGTTCGGCACCACCTTTGCCGACCGCGTGTTCAACGGCGCCGTCCACTACCGCATCAACCCGGGCGGCATCCTGCCCACCGGCGCGCACGCGGCGTACAACTTCATCCCCTTCGGCGACGGCGACACGTGCACGATGCACCAGGTCTTCAACAGCAACCTGTTCAGCGGCCCGGTCGTCATGGAGTCCATCGGCTTTGCGCCCAACACGAGCCTGATCGGTGACACCGCGACTGCGAGCATCACCATCCGCATGGGCTACACGAACAAGATCCCCGGCGTGGACACGAACCAGGGCGGCCTGGACGTCAACCTCGCCAACAACCGCAACGGCGCGATGACGACGCTGTACACCGGCAGCGCGACCAAGCGCACTTTCATGAGCAACGGCTCGATCGAACACAGCATGTTCTTCGACTTCGGCCGCAACTCGTTCACTTACAACCCCAACAACGGAAACCTGCTCGTCGAGATCGTTTCCGTCAACAGTTCGGGCGTTGATACGGCCGTCTCGCGAACGGGCGGCAGCAGCGAATCGTCGCGCGCGTACAACTCGACGCGCTTCGGCAACGCGACCTCGCCGACCACGGCGACGCGCATGGACCTCGGTTACCGGGCCACTTCGCTGCCGTTCACGCTGACGGCGACGGGCGTGTGCCCCGGCCTCGTGACCGTGACGTGGGAGAACGCGACGCCGAGTTCAACCGTCGCGCTCATCTACGCGCGGAACACCGGCTCGTTCGTCATTCCCTTCGGCCCGTGCCAGGGGACCGTGCTGGGCCTGGGCAGCCAGGGCATCCGCCTCGTGTCCACCTTCCCCTCGGGAAGCAACGGCAGCGGCAGCCGCAGCGGGCAGAGCCAGTCGGGCGCGTGCCTCGGCTACATGCAGATGCACGACCTGCCGGGCTGCAACCTCACCAACGTGGTGCAGCACCCGTAAGTTGAGCAGAGTCTGAATGCTCCAAACGACAGCCCACCCTCAACGCGAGGGTGGGCTGTTTGTTTGGTCGGATTCATGCCGATGCGCGAATCACGCGCTGCGGCGCCGGCGGGCGCCGATGGTCAGCGCGCCGCCGAGCATCATGACCAGGCTCGCGGGGGCGGGCACTTCGGTGATGCTCAGTTCGAACGCGTCGCCGTAGTGGCCGTGGAATTCGTTGCCGCTCGCGTCGTCGAAGACGTTCTCAGTCGCGGTGATGCGGTAGACGAGGAAATCGGTGGCGACGGGGATCATCATCGAAGTCGTGGCCATCTGCCACGTGCGCGTGTCGCCGTCGGTGTAGGCGAATCCTTCAGTCAGCGCCAGCTCGGTCTGCTTCCACATCGAGGGGAAGTTGATCGGATCACCGGCGTAGGCCGTAAGGACGATGGAGAACTGCGTGTCGATGAGCGGGTCTTCGCCGCCGACGCGGTTGAACCAGCCGCTGGCGGTGGCGACGGCGTTGCCGCCGTCGATGAGTTGACGATGTTCGCTGACATCGATGATCTGCCACAGTTCGCTGCCGATGACGCCGCCGTAGGGCCCGCGGGGCGTCGAGTAGATGAAGTCAATCATCTGGGCGCCTTCGAACGGAATGATGCCGTTCTCGGCGGTGGTGACTTCGGCCACGTCGCCTGACCAGGTGCTCATGGTGGTGGGCAGTCGCAGGCCGGGCGCGGTGCTCAATTCAAACCCGCCGTCGTGGATGAGATCGGCGCGGGCGGCACTGAGTCCTGAAACCGCGGCCGTGATCGCTGCGAGCGCACTGATAGTTCTGGTGTTCATGACACTTTCTCCTCACTCTTCCATTTTCCAACTGGACGGCGCCGTCGAAAGGCTGTGCTCGGTGGGCTGGCGCCGCCCACAACTAAACTACACCACGGACGGGCTTTGTCCAGCGAGATGGCGCTTCGGGCCTTGCGCGGCGGCGGTGCAGTCGGCGCCGATTGCCGGCCTTGACGCGCCTCGCGTCTCGCGCCGTCGCGATCGCTGTTTCCGGACGTGCCGCAGTCTGCCCGGCGCGGCCGCCGGGCGTGGATTCCCCTATCGCGATTCCACCCGCGAACGGCCTTAGGCCGCGAAACCGGTCGGAACGGGCCCGCCAGGGCCTATCATCCTGCCCGCGATCGTCGGGCGAACCCTTATCGGGCCCCGTCGGACGGCGGTTGGCGACCGGCTAAGTCCTCCTGTCCGTAGGAGTTACTCCAATATGTTCGCAACCCTGAGCGAACGGTTCAACGAAACTTTCCGCAAACTCTCCGGGCGCGGGCGCATCAGCGAGGCGAACGTGGCCGAAGCCATGCGCGAGGTGCGCACCGCGCTGCTTGAAGCGGATGTGCACTACGACGTCGTCAAGAAGTTCTGCGATGAGGTGCTGGAAGATGCGCTGGGCGAAGAGGTGACCAGGAGCCTCAAGCCCGGTCAGGAGATGATCGGCATCGTCCACAAGCGCCTCGTCGAACTGATGGGGCCCGTCGAGCCGGGCATCATGTTCGTCTCGCCCGCGCCGACGGTCATCATGATGTGCGGCCTGCAGGGAAGCGGCAAGACCACGACGTGCGGCAAACTCGCCGGCCACCTGCGGCGCAAGGGCAAGAGCGTCATGCTCGCCGCGGCGGACCTGCAGCGGCCCGCGGCCGTCGAGCAGCTGCAGACCGTGTCCAGGCAGGTGCAGGAGAAGATTCGCGGCGAAGGGTCGATCCACTTCTACGCCGAACCTGACAAGTGCGCCGCCTACGGCAAGGCAGTCGGCGTGGCTGTGGGCGTGTGCGAGCGCGCCCTGGCCGCGGCGCGCAAGACCGGCGTGGATGTGCTCATCCTCGACACGGCCGGGCGATTGCACGTCAATGACGAACTGATGAACGAACTGCGCGCGGTCAACTCCGCGGTGCAGCCGCACCAGATCTATCTCGTCGTCGATGCGATGACGGGGCAGGACGCGGTGAACTCGGCCAAGGCGTTCAACGAAGCGCTGGCGATCGACGGCGTGATCCTGACCAAGTTTGACTCCGACACGCGCGGCGGCGCGGCGCTGAGCGTGAAGGAAATCACCGGCGCGCCCATCAAGTTCATCGGCGTGGGCGAGCATCTTGATGCGCTCGAAGAGTTTCACGCCGAACGCATGGCCGGGCGCATCCTCGGCATGGGCGATGTGCTCAGCCTCGTCGAGCGGGCGCAGATGGAGGTTTCCGAAGAGGAAGCCGAAGACCTGCAGGAGAAGATGAGCAAGGGCCAGCTGACGATGGATGATTTCCTCGGCCAGTTGCGCATGCTGCGGCGGATGGGCCCGCTCAAACAGCTGCTGGGCATGCTGCCGGGCGTGGGCTCGATGCTTAAGGAAGTGCAGGTCGATGACCGCCAGTTGAATCGCCTCGAGGGCATCGTGAACTCGATGACCAAAGAGGAGCGGCGCGATGTGAACGTGCTCAACAACTCGCGCAGGCAGCGCATCGCCAAGGGCAGCGGCTCGTCGCTGCAGGATGTGGCGCGCCTCGGCAAGCAGTTCGACATGGTCAACAAGATGAGCAAGACCATGAGCGGTGCGGGCGGCAAGGGCAAACTCGCGGCGATGAAACAGATGGCCGCGGCCCAGGCGGCCGGAAGCGGCGGCGGGCGCGGCGGAGCCGGCGCCCTGGCGGGCATGTTCAAGACCAAAGGCTCGACCCACACCGAAAGCCCCAAGGCCAAAGCGCGCAAGCGCCAGAAAGGCCGCGGCAAGCGGCGGTAGAAGGCGTGACGCCGCGCGATGCTCCTCGTCATGCCTGCGAAGGCAGGCATCCAGTCGAACGTGCGCGTCATGCCTGCGCAGGCAGGCATCCAGTCAAACGTGCGCGTCATGCCTGCGAAGGCAGGCATCCAGTCAAACGTGCGCGTCATGCCTGCGAAGGCAGGCATCCAGACGAACGTGCCTGAGCGCTCGCCACCCATTGATGAACCGAACGTCGTTGCACGCCCGTGGATTCCTGCCCCTGCCTGCGCAGGGGCGGGCTCTACGCAGCAATGACGACCACCGGCATGCGCCGGCGCTACACCAGCGCATTACTCGACGACCGCTTCAATGACGTTGCTTGCGTTCTCGCGCTGGATGGCCTGGAACCATACGGTTCGCCCCTGTGACTGCGGCGGCATCGTCACCGTCCACATCACGTTGCCGTTCTGGTCCGCAAGGCGCGGGCCGACGCCGAGTTGCGGCCGGGCGAGGTTGACGGGGACATCGAGCATGCCGATGTTCGTGTAGCCGCGGCCAGCAAGGCTGTACACGACCCAGACCTGCTCGCCGGGTCGCGCTTCACTCACGGCGAGCTGTGCCTGCTGACCGGCGCGAAGTGGCGACGTCTCGAGCATCATCGGATGCAGGCGCTGGTAGTAGATGTCCTGCTCGCCGTTGAACGTGGCGGGATAGATGACACTGACTGAGCCGTTGTCAGACTGGCACTGGAAGTAATCGCCGATCTTGTTCTGCTGCGGGTAGCCGAGCGAGGGATCGAACGGATCGCCGACGGCGCGGTTGGGAGACCAGGTGAGGCCGCCGTCCCATGAGTACGAGTAGTAGAGGCGGGAGATGAAGTGATTCGGATCATCGCGCGTGTCGAACCACGTCGCGTCGAGCCGCCCGGAAGGCGCGATCGACATGGCGGCCATCCACTGGTAATCCTGGCCCGGCGGGTCGTCATTGATGCGGATCGGCGAGCTGAAGGTCCGGCCGCCATCGGTGCTTCGAGCGAACATGACGTCGCAGACGTCGTCGCTCCGCCTCGCGGAGCTCAGCACATAAACGAAACCGCGCGTTGGTCCAGCGCTGCGACTCTGAGCAAGATAGACTTGGCATGACGATCCGCCAGGATTAACCGGAAGATTGAACGCCGTATCACCAAGATCGATCAGCGTCGCCGCGCTCCAAGTTGGTTCGGCACGAGGATCTCGGGCATCGTCGGACCACAACACGCGCACGACGCTCTCCGGCGGGCGCCAGCACGCCAGATATAGCCGTCCCTCAAGACCGACTTCAATATACGGCAAGTACCCCAATGTGACCATCTGCGGCCCCTGCCACGTGCCACCCTCGTCTGTACTGCGCTTGGCAAAGACATAGTCCCCTTCTCGCCAGACACAATAGTGATGTGATATGGCCACGTCGCGGTCAATGGCATACCAGTTCTTATCCGGTTGTCCGAGTTCAATGATGAACGGGTCGTCCCAAGTGAAGCCGCCATCTCTGCTCCGATATACAGTTTGGCCGGTCGGAAGACCTCGAAAGATGAAGTTGTTGTAGTAGAAGACACCGTTCGCATCCGCCGCGAGTACGGGATCTGAGTGTTCAGAGTTCAGCCAGCCATCGGGGGGCGCCAATGTTCCGCCGTTGTGCCAGGTGAGGCCGCCATCTGTTGTAACGGCATAGCCCGCGAATCTCGAATTCGATTGAATCGTCGGAAACTGCCGCCACCCCACCACCATGTTTTGAGGATCTTTCGGATCGATCGCAAAACTCGGCTCATTCGCGGCGTCGCCGGGAATGTTCAACCCGAGCGCATCGGTGTTGATCTGCACGCCGCGCTGGGCCAGCGCCGGCGTCGCTGCGAGCGCAGCAACGAGCATCACGGGAGTGGCCTGGCGCAAATTCGCGGTCTGGCGCACGGCTACCTGCCTTTCACTGGCGGGGGATGTACTTCACTGCGCGCGGCGGACGCCGCCGCGTGGTCAAGATAACGCATTTCTCGCCGGGTTGCAAGCGGAAAAGCACCCTGATCTGGCGTCACGCGGCGGTTTACTCCACCACCGCCTGCGCCACATTGCTCGTGCTCTCACGCTGCACGGCCTGGAACCACAGGGTGCGGCCCGCGGCGGGGCGCGGCACCAGGAGGCTCCACTGGGCCGCGCCGCTCGCGTCGGTCCTCTTCATCGAGCCGACCTGGAAGGGCCGGTCGAGATTCAGCGTTACGTTGAGCTGCGGGATGTACGTCGCGCCCAGGCCGCTCAGTGTCGCGGCAAGCCAGATGCTCTCATTGGCCCGCGCGCCGGCCACGCTCGCGCTGCCCTGCTGGCCGGCTGCGAGCGCGCTCACGTTTACCTGGAACGGCTCGATGCGCATGAACCACAGGTCCTGCCCGCCGTTGTACGTCGCGGGATAGATAACGCCCGCGCCGCGATCATCCGACACGCTCTCCATGTAGTCGCCGATCTTCTGCTGCTGCGGCCAGCCGAGCGTGGTGTCGAACGCGTCGGAGAGGCGCCGGCTTGGCGCCCAGTTCGACCCGCCGTCGGTCGAAAACGTGTAGAAGAGCTGCGACCACGGCACCGGGTGCCCGCTGCTGTTGCGCGTGTCGAACCAGAAGACGTCGATGCGGCCGTTGGGCGCGACGCTCATCGCCGGCATCCACTGCAGCGCGCCGGGGCCGTCGTCGTTGACGCGGATGCCAGTCTCCCACGTGAAGCCGCCATCGCTGCTGCGCGCAAAGGAAAGATCGGCGTCATCGCGCCGGTCATCGGGCCAGAGCGCGTAGACCCAGCCGCGCCGCGGCCCGGCAGACGAATCAACGCCGAGAAACAACTGGTGAAAGCCCGTCGGGTTCACGGGGAGGTTGCCCGGGTCGTTGGCGGCGTCGATGCGGATGTCGAGGCCATCGCGCCCGCCGGCGCCGAAGGCGTCGAAGGTCGTGGTGACGTTGGGATCTTTGGCGTTGGTCGATTTGGTGATGAGGATCGCGTTCTGGTTGTAGTTCTTCCAGCCGGCGTACACCTCGCCCTCGGGGCCGACGACCATGTGCAGCATCCACTGCGTGCCGCCGGCGTCGGCGATGCGCTTGCTGGGCGTCCACGTGTGGCCGCCGTCGGTGGATTCGACATAGCAGTAGCCCCCGAGGGTGAAGTGGTTCCATCCGCCGTACAAGTGCCCGTCTCCCATCCCGCCCGTGTTGTCGATGGCCAGCCAGGGCTTGTCGCCGCTGGTCGGATCTTCGATGGGGTCCGGCACGGACCACGTCTGCCCGCCGTCGGCCGACTGGTACATCCACTGCGCGTAGTTGGGTCGAAAGACCTCGCTCCAGTAATAGAACACACCCTGCGCGTTGACCTTGACAAGCGGGTCCGACTGTTCGGGGTTCTGGTAGCCCGGCGGGCCGGCGAGCGTGCCGCCGTTGGTCCACGTCAGCCCGCCATCGCTCGACCACGCATAGCCGGCGTAGCGCGAGTCGGAGTTGATGGTCGGAAACTGGCGCCAGCCGACGACGAACCGATCAGGATCGACAGGGCTGACGGCAAAGGTCGGCTCGTTGGCCGCATCGCCGATGATGTCATTGCCCTGGGCGTCGGTATTGATCTGCACGCCGCGCTGGGCCAGTGCGGCGGAATTGAGCGCCGGCAGCGCGAGCAGCAGCGCCGCACCGCTCAGGCGCAGCGCTGTTCGTGGTGATGTGCGCATGTCTCCCCCTCGTTCTCTCTGGTTGCCCGATTCACTTCACCTTAGGTCACTGCACGTCGGCTTCGAGCACATTGCTGGCGTTCTGCCGCTGGATGGCCTGGAAGTAGAGGTGCTGGCCGCGCGACTGCGGCGGCATGGTGACCGTCCACGACACATCGCCGCTGGCGTCCGCCGCGCGCGGGCCCACGGCCAGGCGCGGCTGCGCGAGATTCACCGGCACATCAAGTTGCGGCACGTTGGTGTAGCCCGGGCCGGCCAGGCTGTAGACGATCCACACCCGCTCGCCCGGGCGGCACTCGCTCACGCCGAACTGCGCCGGCTGACCGGCGAAAAGGTCCGTCGATTCGAGCACCATCGGATGCAGGCGGCGGTAGTACACATCCTGCTCGCCGTTGTAGGTCGCCGCGTGCACAAAACTCATCGAGCCGTTGTCCGAGCGCGCGTGGAAGTAGTCGCCCATCTTGCGCTGCTGCGGCCAGCCGAGGCGCGAGTCGAACTGATCGCCCACCGCGCGGCTCGGCGACCACGTGGCGCCGCCATCATATGAGTGCGCGTAGTAGAGGCGCGAGAGGCGATGGCCCGGATCATCGCGCGTGTCCAGCCACGCCGCGTCGAGCCGGCCGCCAGGCGCGAGCGACATCGCCGCCATCCACTGGTAGTCCAGACCCGGCGCATCATCATTGACGCGGATCGGCGTGCTCCACGTCTGGCCGCGATCGGTGCTGCGCGAGAACATGACGTCGGCCACGTCGTTGGAAGTTTCCGATGAACTGAGCACGTACACCCAGCCGCGCTGCGGCCCGTCGCGATGATCGGTGGCGATCCACACCTGGCTCGCCCCGCCGTCCGGGTTGACGGGCGGCTGCCAGACCATGCTGCCCAGCGGCACGGTGACCTCGGGCGTGAAACTCGGCGTCGCATTCGGATCGCCCGCGTTGTCCGACCGCCGCACCTTCACGCCGGCGTTCTCCCACCAGCCGATGTAGACCTCGGCGTCAGGGCCGATGCCGATGTGCGCGAAGATGCTCGCGCCCACGTCCCAGCGGCGCCACGTCTGCCCGCCGTCGGTGCTGCGGGCAAACTCGCCAGGGAACTGCCAGATGCCGTAGTGGTGGCCGGAGAGGTAATCGATCTCGTACCAGTTCTTGTCGGCGGAACCGTCGCGCATGAACACCGGCTCGTCCCACGAGAAGCCGCCGGTGTCGCTGCGATACGTCGCCACGCCGAGGTGGCTGCCTCGGAAGATCAGGCTGTTGTAGAAGAACACGCCGTTCCAATCGACCGCGAGCACGGGGTCAGACTGCTGGGCGTTGGGCGCATCGGGGGGCGGCGGCAGCGTGCCCTCATTGAACCACGACAGCCCGCCGTCGGTGCTCACGGCGACCCCGGCGTAGCGGGCGTCGGAGTTGATGGTGGGAAACTGCCGCCAGCCGGCGACGAGGTGCAGGGGGTTGGTCGGGTCGATGGCGAAACTCGGCTCGTTGGCCGCATCGCCGGGGATGTTCATCCCGTTGGCGTCGAGGTTGACCTGCACGCCCTGCTGTCCCAGCGCCGAAGCCGCGAAAGCGGCCGCGATGACCGCCGCGCTGCACCCGGCGCCCGCCCGCCCCACCAATCTGAACTGCTGCATGACCCGACTCCCATTTCGCGATTGATCCGAGCGGCGGCGGCGGCTACAGGGGCCCAAGGCCCTGCCTCGACCGGCCTGCCGCGCCGAACACCTCTCATTCAACCGCATTCAGGGCTCAGTTGTTCCAATTGAACCGTGCGGGCCGCCAAGCGGCGGCGAAGCGCCGAGAAAGCTGAGAGGAGACAGGAGAACAGGAGGCCGAGCACCCGGCGGGCCTTGACGGCAGCGGCTCTTGCAGTTACATTGACAGCGTGATCCTGGGCCAGAGAGACCCCAACTCGGGCTGGACCGGCTCTGCCCCTCGCCGGCAGGGCGCGGCCGACGGCACGCTCGAGGAGCGGCGCTACAACTGCCAGAACTGGCGCGCTGACCTCGGGGCAGAGGCGGAGGCGCTGCGAGCAGGCGTTCAGCCGGGGGCGGCCGATCGGGAGCGAGTCGTGGGTGAAGCGGACTGCGGCGGCGCTGGGTCCGGAGCACACGTTTCGGCCGCGCGGACGGCTGTGGAAGGCGGTAACGACATGACCAGACCTGATAATACGTACCTGTCCCGTTTTCTTCCCCCAGATCCTCCACCGTGGGAAACGGATGAGCAAGGCGGTAATCGTCGCGAACAGTAGAGTATTGTTTGATGATTCATTACTGTGCCGCCAAATTGATCAATACCTTCTCTCTCGTTGGAGCCGTAGTGGCCTCTTTGATGGTGACAGTGGCTACAGCGTGGGTACCACAGATAGTGAATGGCCGAGGGGACAATTGGCAGGGTTTCTACCAAAGCTCGTCCAAGTCCGGTTTGAACTGGTGGATTATGTATTCGAGTAACGCATGCCAAACAGAACTGACAACCGCGAGCAACGTGCAAATAGTTCTTGCCGCCAGAACGATTCCCGAATTCGCATCGGCCTTGGAGTCTGCAGCATATCCAGAAATTGCCCCTCCCTACTGGAGCAGGGCATCGCGGAAGTTATCTGAATCAGATGTGGACGATGGCAGTTCGGAGTTCGATTCCTTCGAATCTGCCTCTGGCTGGCCGCTGCATGCGCTGATGTGGCGGGTCGACTTTCCCATTGCCA